>NZ_CP102589.1:1974330-2285196 GCF_032818155.1 Niallia taxi | reverse complement strand
GTGTCCAACTAAATCCCCCCCACTTCAAGACTAAAGTCTTCTTTTCTATCTTACTAACAATCTTAAAGATAAGGCAACTAGAAAATGAAAACGTTTTACTATATAAAAGAGGAAGTGGTTAAACTTTTTAAGTTGTGATCTCTTATTAATTTCTTTAATGAAGATTAGGGACTCACACCTAAATATAAATACCCCTGAAATTTAGTAGAATTATATCAATAAAAAAACCAAGCAATACGCTTGGCTTTTTCTGAATTGTTTATTCGCAAGTTGGTTACGAAGCATTTTCAGATAAAAGTTTTTCACAATCCTCCACATTAAGTGGCCGACTGAATAAATAACCTTGCAGTTCATCACATTTCACTTCTGTGAGGAATGCTTTTTGGTGTTCGTCCTCTACTCCTTCTGCAATAACCTTTACGTTTAATGCTTTTGACATCATGACAATCATGCGGACAATTGCCGTATCCTTTTCGCTTTTTTCCAATGATGTAATAAAGGAGCGATCAATTTTCAGCCTATCAATCTGGAACTTACTTAAATAATGAAGAGAAGAATAACCTGTTCCGAAATCATCAATAGCTATATTGAAGCCCATTTCTTTGAGAATAGCAAGCTTGGACATATTTTGTTCAATCGGCCCCATCGCGATGCTTTCCGTTATTTCCAATTCAATATTATTTGGATTTGCTCCGGTTTCATGGATGATTGCCTTTACCATATTAACGAAATTCTCTTGCTGAAATTGCAAGGAGGAGATATTTACTGCGATTCGTAAATTGGCGAACCCCTTTTTCTGCCAGCTAACAGATTGTCTGCAGGCTTCCCATAATACGCATTCGCCTATCGGTAAAATGAGCCCTGTTTCCTCTGCAATCGGAATGAATTCACCAGGGGGCACTAAACCACTTCCAGGTCTTTCCCAGCGAACCAATGCCTCGAATCCGACAATCTCACCAGTATCTATTGAAATTTGCGGCTGGTAATGAAGGATGAATTCCTTTCGTTCAATCCCTTTTCGAATCGAGCGTTCTAGCTCCATAATGGACTTCATACTCATATCACAATTGTATATTTTAAAATGATCCTTGCCATTTTCTTTTACTTTGTACATGGCAGTATCTGCTTTCATCAGCAGTGCATCCAAGTCACTGCCGTGATCAGGGTACATGGCGATGCCTATACTTGGGGTGATATTTAATTCTACACCCTTAATAATATAAGACTCTCTTGTTTTTTTGAGAATCGTTTCAGCGAGCTCTTCTATTTGGCAGATGTCTGTATTCTCAATAAGCAGTGCATATTCATCACCACCAATTCTAAAGACAACCCCATTTTGCTTAATGCTTGAAGTGAGCCTTTCCCCTACCTCTTTAAGAAGCAAGTCTCCATATGAATGGCCAAGACTATCATTAATATGTTTAAACCGATCTAAATCCAAAAGCATAAAAGCAAGCTTTTTGCCTGGACTGTTGTTTTCCAATGCTTGAGAAAGCCGCTTCTCCATATAACGGCGATTTGGCAGACCTGTAACAACATCGTGAAAGGCAAGGTACTCCATTGAATTGATTATCTCAACAAGCTTATCTGTCCTTTCCTTTACCTTTTGTTCCAGTCCTTCATTCAGCTTATTCAAATCCTCGACTAACCGATCATTTTCGAGCAATGTAAAAACCTGTCTTATTATCAGCAGGAATATGCTTATGGATAAACCAAGGAAAACTGGATGTTTATCATAAAGCATATACGTAAAATAAAGAGTTAACAGCAATACTCCAAAATACGGGATTATATGCTTTATATAGATGTTCTCTGTTTTCATTCCCGCATGTGACTGTAGCTCAACCGAAAAACTATCCTTCTGATAAATCCCTGAAAAACCAATAAGCAGGATGGACAAAATCCATAAAGGTTCATTGATGCTGCCGACTGAATAAGAATTAATCACTTTAAGGTAGGTAAAAATGGTATCTGCAATAATTTGGGTAAGCAGTCCTGTAACTAATAGAAAAGTGGTTTGCTTTGACAAGACACGTTTCGAAGTATTAAAAAGGCTAATTACTCCAACAAGGACAATTAGATCTAGTATCGGATAACTTAATTCAGTTATAGAAAAGCTTAAATCTTCATTATGACTAACCAAAGGTCTTATTAAAAATATCCAGCTAAAGGCTGTCGCTGCTGACATAGCAATTAAAATGTCGAGTAAAAAGCGAATCGTCAAAAGTGAGCTTTTAATCTGATTAATTAAAACAAGTAAGGAGAAAAAGTAAAACACATTTTGAACAATAAAAAACTTCTCAGCTAATTTACCAAAAACACTGTTGCCATCCAAAATAAATTGATTATAGCTCCACAGCAATGTACCGATCAAATAGACCAGGACTCCGAAAGCAAGGAGGAGCCAAAAGCTTTTTGCTGCGTTTTTAGTTTTAAGGCCAGTTGATATAATCCAGTAAATAGATGCGCTGCACGCAAACAGTTGGAATGTGACGCCACCCCAATCCAGTAGCTGCTGATTGCTGCTGAAGATGATATTCCAAAGGATGTTTGCCATAATAAAAAAAACGATAAAGGAATAGGCAAACCTTTTTGTATTGAGACTGTACATCTATTTCTCCATTCTTAATTTAATATCGGTTTTCTTATCATATCTTTTGTTTGAATCAACCACGAAAAACTATCCTTGTTTTCATATATTCCTTGTGGATAAAGGATAGAAGGAATAACATAGTCTCCTTTATAGTATATTTTTTCACCAACAGTTTCCAGTGGTATTTTATAGACGTTTTTAAGTGCCTTATAAAACAGCCTTTCAAGCAAAACAACACAATGAGTTATTTGGCGGGATTCTGAGTATTCTACAAACAGTGATAATAGTCTTTCCAAGTTTTTGCCGCGATGCTGCTTCAAAATGGCAACCTTATCAATTTCGATAACATGGTCTAAATTTAAAGTTTTCATCTTCTCTAGCTCGTAAAAGGGGAACACACTGTTTATGTTGTTAGCTGGATCGAGGGAATATTGCTTAAATTCAATTGTTCCTACCTTTTGGTCCATTGCATCAATAATTAAAAACCGATCTGCAGGGATTTCAGACATTTCAAATCCGTATCCCTTTTCAAGCCAACACTCCATCCAGATTTGATTAAACTCGTTAAGCAATGCAAATGAATCAACTTTCATATACACATTACTACCTCCCAAAATATCAACCTTTTTTATTTTTTAAGTACGTATGCAAGCTATATTATACTTATTTTTATCCATACTAGTATCAAAAATAGACAAAAAAAATCAACAAAATGAAAACGATTTCCAACTGATTCCACTTCTGTAATTTTAGTAGGTGATTTTTAACTGCTATTTAGAAATATTTAACTTTATTTGGATACGTAAAATTATTTACTAGCTTTTTCTTTTATCGAAAAAAACTGCCATTTGGCAGTTAAAGTCATCTCCTATTAAACTACTTTTCTAATGCCAACAGTCGTTTTCAGCAATGCAAAAAAATGGCCTTGTTACAAAAAAAATGCTGAAACTGCTGCTGCACTTTTGCTGTTAAAAGTTGGGGTATGTTAAGACGCTTTGTTTCACCGTAATTTTTCGCAAAAAATAAGAGGCTGCATAAAAGCAGCCTCTTATTTTTTTGCTTATTTGATGGCAGTAATCACCATCTGCTCACCACGCTTTGCCTTAACGGTCAATGTCAGCTTTTTGCCCTGGTTGTCGTATAAGCTGTTTAAGATTCCATCAGTTCCTGCTTTTGCTGCATAAGTAATACCATCTGTTGTTATAAAACGGACCGTACCATCTGGACTAATCCCGCCAATTGTTGCTTCAACCTTTATCAAGCTGTCAGAGGCTGTTATTGCAGGTATATTGATTACCTGGCCAATACGTAATTTTGTTGCATCAACCCTCGGATTGGCTTCCTGTAATAGGGAAACAGAAATTCCGTAGCTTTTACTGATTTTATAAAATGTGTCACCTTTTTTTATTGTATAGGTTTTGCTGTCTGTCTTGGTCACAGCTTTGCTTGGTTCACTGCTTGGCGCAGTCTTCGTTAAATAGGCACTGCTGATATAAGCCTTTTTCCCTTTATACTCAATTTGTGCCCAGCCATTTTCTTCTGATTTTACTGTAACCTTCGCTCCTTCTTTAAATGAGCCAATCACAGCAGCTTTTGTGGATGGATTTGATCTTACTCTTAATGTGTCTGCTGTCACATACTTCGTAACAGACTTACTGAC
Source organism: Niallia taxi (assembly GCF_032818155.1). Taxonomy (NCBI): domain Bacteria; kingdom Bacillati; phylum Bacillota; class Bacilli; order Caryophanales; family Bacillaceae; genus Niallia; species Niallia taxi. The sequence continues at coordinate 2,280,943 of NZ_CP102589.1, read as the reverse complement.
AGAATTAGAAGCGTTAGCTTTAACGTCTGTCAAATAATCAGCGCTTACATATGCTAGGCGTCCATCAATAAGGATACCAGCCCAACCATTTTTCGTGAATGATACCTTAACGATTTCTCCTTGCTTCTTTTTCCCTATAATACTGCTGTCCGTTGTTGCTTTTGAGCGGATATTCAGCACTGTCGCAGTCACTTTTTTGTCTTGCACCTTTGGAAGAAGAATTTTATCTCCGTTAGATACATTGCCGTTCACTGTAAGTATTGCTTCTGCTGTAACTCCGTGCTGTTTCGCAATTTCAGTAACTGTCTCATTCTTTTTTACTTCATATGTATATTCTTGAATGCAGGCTGATGCAGTACTGGCACCTAACGAAAATAAAATAGTAAATATACCTGTTACCACCAGACGTTTGGCAGGACTTTCCTTCACAAGTTTTCTGATACTAGCAACATGCTCCATAAAGCTTGCCTTAATACGTTCAAGAACACTTCTAATATTCCAAGCATCTCTTATATCTAAGCTTGAAATGTTTTTTTCCAGTTCTCTTTTTTCCATTCTAGTAGTATAAACTGGTTTGGTCATATTTCTTTCTTTTCTTAAGACCTTCAGCTCGCCGTCAGTTCCTACTAAGCTTGTCATACAAAATTACCCCCATAATATATATATATCAGCATCTTGTTTGCTTTGTATATTTATGATAAGTCATCTCGGAAAAAGAATATATGCGATAAACGTAGGATTCCATCCTATAACTTTTTGCCCAAAGATTACCAACATCCTGTCAATTCTCTTCATGGATCCAACTGAAAGTTACCAAAAACGAACGTTTTTTCCAGACATAACCATTTTAACATGCGGATTTTTTACAATATAATACTTTTGGATTAGTAATTTCTATATTTTTCTTTTTTATATTTATATGCTTTTTACGCTGTATTCAATCCTAAAATATAGTTATTTGCATATTTTAGGTACAATTCCTCTGAATAGTAATGCCCTATGGACTAACCGACTTTACATGTGGATTACTTGCTTGTACTTCGATTTCTTTTTCTATAGTATATTTTTTAACTTCCCCAAAGACAAAAACACCCTATAGAGAGACCTTTTTTCAAAGTGTCAACTCTATAGGGTACATTTTAATGAAGCTTAATGTCTTCCTTAACAGTTACTTTATCATGAAGTAAATGAATTCTAGCCTTGCAGAATCCATCATATACGTTGAATGCAGCACCTGCTATAAATAAGAAAATTCCTCCACCCACTACCCACATTCTGAATTGATTCGGGCTTATAGTAAGTAAATCAGTCATATACGTAATAAACTCGTGGCTCAATAAATTTGGATCCATTAATATGATAATAAAAACAAGTGTTATTACAATCTCGAAGACAGTATTGCATATTGCCATTCTTTTTGTCCATTGTCCCTTGATCAATTTATATAGAGCTAATACTATTTCAATTCCTATCACAATAACAACGATTGGCCAATACCGAAGTAAAACCTCATGATTGAAGGCTGGTTGCACATATTCCAGTCTGGATCCATCGGCTTCATAGACACCAACAAGCTGATACGCATAAAAATAAAGGGTTGCCCAGACAGCAGTCCACATTAAATTTCCGAATACCTCTAATTTAGAAATGGCTTTTTTCTTCGGAATATAAGCGATATTTTTCAAATCATCTGGAGTCCATTTTTCGAAGCTGGCTGTTAAAGGCTGGTTATCCTTCTCTTTATCTGTTCTTTCGATAAAAGCAAAAACAAGTGTGAACCAAAAAAATGTTTGGATCCCTACTTCAATCATTCGCCATATGCCAATCCCTATTATATCCATTACATCCTTAATGTCTGCTCCATGTCCATTGTAATCGATAAAATATACTGTGATGACCGAGATTAATGAAATAACTGTGGCAATCGGCAATATCATTTTTAATAACGTCACATATACATCAAAATACCGCGGCCCAATTAGGTACATCGGCTGATCTCTATAACCGCTAGCCAATTTTACCGGACTTCCTAATTTTTCAAGAACCTTCTTTACATCTTCCTCACCATAATCATCAGGCAACATATCCTCTATCGTTGACCGCAACTCAAGTGCAATATCCTCACGGTTCTTTTCCCCCAGCCTTCGAGTAACCTCCTGAATATAAACCTCAAGTAAATTCATTTTCTTCCTCTCCCTTTAATAAGGTATACAGTTCCCTTGAATTCTCAATCCAGTCTTTTTTTAATTGCGTAAATATCTCTAAGCCATAATCACTTAAAACATAGTACTTACGAGGTCTACTCTCAGATGTATCCCAACTACTCGACACTAACTCCTGTTTTTCCAATCGGCGAAGTAATGGATACAGGGTACTTTGATCAATAGAAATACCTGATTGCTCCAATAACTGTACAAGTGAATATCCGTACTGGGGGGTTCGTAATTGGCTTAAAACCGCTAATGTCAACGTCCCTCTCCTAAGCTCCGTCGTTAATGAATTTAATAAATTACTCATTCACCCACCTCATTTTTCTTTACTGGATGTTATACAGTATATAATTTATACTATGCATCATACACTATAATTGACATGAAAATAATTTGAAAAAAGTAAATTTTCAGAGAAATCAAGATAACAACCGCACTAAATCTGAAAGACAGGATAATGTTAAAACATTATTAAAAAAGCTAAGCTGATTGCTTCACCCCAAAAGTTAAAGTTGAAATCTAACTTTTGGGGTGTTAATGAGATATCCAATTCCTTAGCAAGATCTTTAGCTTTACTGAATGACATCTTACGATTAAATAAAGTGCTTGATAGGTCTATCGAATACGAGAAAGTGGAGACCAGATCAATAAAATGGCTTTTTTCAAAGCATTCATGTCTGGAAATACTTTAATGTTTGAGTTGAGCAGCAGCTCTTGTTTTAATGATTCGTTTTCGTCTAAAACAAAGATTTCGGATTCAACTCTATAAATATCAGGTAAATTAGAATTTGGTGTCATTAATAGAACAACTAAATCATAATCCTCTATACTGCGGATTTGTTTATCTTCCTATACATAGTTAATATCTAACCAATGCTGCAAATAGATCTGCATTATTAGCTAGCTGAAATTGATTTAAATTAAACCGTTTAGCGTAAGATGATTAGTCTTTCTACATCATCTTCAATAGTGATTTGATTAAATTTCATATTCATACATCTCTGTTTACTATTTGTTATATTTTAATACGTGAAAAAACCTCTAAAACAACTCCTATTATTTTAGAAGTATGCTCTAGCGGTTTTGTATTTCCCTGCAAGAATAGTGGATTTGCTTATTTATACAAAAAGAGGAAGATGAAAGAATATCCCTCTCCAAGTTACTTTTCTTTTTTAATATTAAACTTTTCTCTTATTTTCCCTAACAACTCTTCTACAAGACCACGGTTGTTAGGGTATTTTTCGAGATATGTAGTACAATCCTCTTCCAAATACCGGTAGAAGGTATCATAATCTAACACAAATTGTAAGTCCTCTTTAACAGCAGGTTCATCAAAATAATAACAAACCCCTTCTTCTCCGAAATAGTCCTCTTCCCATTCTTCCCAGTTATTCGCAAAGACAAAGCGACAATACTCATCTCCATAACCTATTTCCTTTGAGATACATTCTAATATATGTAAGAAATCTCCATCTCCCATATGCCAGTAAAACTGCTTAATTAATTCCCTATGATTTTCCTTTTCAGTCAAGTCAAACACCTCATTTTTAGTCAATTTTCGGGAAGAAGTTTGTGATTTCACCAGTTTCCTCATTTAAATATCCTCTGAAGCGTAAACCATTTGATGATATTCCATCTATATTCCTATTATTAATTGTACAATTTCTCATTGCATCTTTACCCCATTCTATTAAATCTTCATCTGAAATGATACTTGGGTCATAAACCGTTTTCGGTTGATGAACAACTTTTAATTCTCCCGGTATTATAATACCTTCTCTATCTAACTTAGGAATACCGTATTTTATTTCAAAAATCCCTTCAATAAATGGATGCTTTTTGGTAATTAAAATACATTCATCGATATCCCAACCATTATCTTTGAAAACTTTCATAAAATTATCAAGGTTATGTCCCCCAACGACACCTTTATTACCTTTCCTTACTATACTCTCCACTTTGATAATATGCGTATCAAATCCATCTTTAAATTTCACCTCATCACCAAGAACTCTAGAAACAGCGCTTCCTCTTCCAGAAAGCATGCTAAGCATTTCTTCTTTCTCTTTGCTGATAGGTTCTTGCTTCATCGGTCTATGGGCTTCTATGTAATCATCTAAGTTGTCGATTCAATCAGCAAACACAGTCTTTAAATATAAACTAATTAACCTGGATTGTCATAAATGACTGTTTTAGTAGCAATTTGACAAGGTATACATATGAAATCATTTTAATGCTAATCTCTAATGGAAAAATACTTTTAAATTCCTCACATTTGTTCACACCTTATTCGGGAGACAGTACTTTTTAGTACTGTCTTTTTTAGTTGTTTAGTATTTATGTTACCTAACTTTATTGGTTTTAATAGATTTAAATGCCTCAAAACCCTAGTTTTTGTTAGTGACATAAAGTACAAAGCGAGAAATTATTTTAACAGAATGTTCAATCTTTACTAAATGAAATTATGTTACGCTTAAATTGAATAAATATTAAAATATTTATTCAAAAAAAAAAAAAAAGATTGGAGAGTTGTAGATGAAATTGAAGTATAATAGTTTGAAAAAAATAGGAATTCTAACTTTATCGGTAGCTATGTTGACGGGGAATTTTTTACCGACTGTAGGTCATGCTCAAGTAGAACCAGTAAGTACTGAAACTGTCACTGTCACTGAAAATACAATGGTTGATGAGTTGATGGACAAATCATTGGAAATAGAAAACTATATTCAGCTAAGTAGTAATGGTAATTTAACCTTAGATAGAGGCGCAAGTAGAATTCTGAATACTGCTGAAGTACAAGCATTGCAAAATTCTATTAATTTATTAAATCAGGCCAAAGATAGAGGAGAAATTAGTTTTACAGCAGATCGTTCTTTTGAAATTAATCAACAAGGAAATCCAATTAAAGGTGAGAGAGGTTTAACCTGGACATCCTATTCATTTTCAATGAGTAAATCTACAGCTGACAAGCTTGTAAAAACTTTAAAAAAGTCTAATGATAATTGGACGTTAGCATCTATATTATTAGGAGGAATTTCAGCATCAGTACCAAATCCAACTACGATTGCAGCAGCGTCAGCTGCTGCACTTATGGCATATGGTACATCTAAAGCGGCTAATTGACTTTCAGGTAAGGTAAGTTCTAAAGGTAGTACGGTGAAAATACAATGGTTGCCAGTTCCTAAAATTACAGCTTCTAAAAGATAAGGGGTAATGTTCCTTTGGCTATTATTCAGATATTGGTGTTTCTGCTTGTCTTTTTAGTCATAAATCTATTATCAAAGCACCTTTGGAGTAAAAATAGTTTAAATACTTCCTATATATTTATGTTTATTATAGGAGCCATAATTTTGTTTTTTTCTGACAAGCCAACTAATTCTCATGAGTTTTTAAGGGCTAATTTCCTTGGTTTATTGCTTGTTGTAACTTCTCTTTTTAGTTTATTAAGAATCCGTATTAAAGAATCAAAATAGTAATAAGAAATAATAGCTGAATCATAATAAGTAGGAATGATTGCTACTAAGACATTTTTAGTAAGTTTATTGAGGAGTGTTCACTTAATAAACCTGGTACCTGTAGTAGGACGCTTGGGAAATTGTTTCCAACTACAGGTACCAGTTTATATTTTGTTGACATTATAATCGAACGAGGTGATATATTATCTAGAGTCTGCTCCACTAACCTGTAACAAATAAAGCCTGTCATATTAGTCTGATGAAATAACACTGTAAATACTGAGTTTTTAATTATTTAACTTTCATCTTATTTTTCTACAAACATAAATCATCTCGTAACTGTCATTTGTGATTGGTGTCTCATTCCAATCACTATATAGGTGTAGAATTTCAAACCCAAAAGCGAATAAAAGTCTTTCCATCTCTTGTGGAAATACATATCTCAGGCTAATATCAGTCCTTTTTTCTTTAATAATTTCTCCCGCATTATTTTTGTATTTTCTGATAGTTGTATAGTGTTGAATTTGTTTTAGAGAGTCATATTCACTAATCGTAAACAGATCAACAGTATTAAAAGTTTCATTATCCGTATATGATCTCCAATACTCCTCTGTACTTGGTTGTAGCAATTCTTCAACACTAGGAAACCGTGTATTGAAAATGAATAAACCTTCAACCTCTAAAGACTTATTTATAGAAGTGAGTAATCCATCTTGTGATTCGTTTGTTAGGAAATGTTGAAAAGAGTTTCCAACACTATAAACTAAATTACTCTTTATACATAAATCTAATTGTGTACAGTCTTGTTCTATCCAACGTATATGTAAATTAAGATTGGCTGCCTTCTTTTTAGCGTGAGCTAACATACCCTCATTAATATCTACTCCTACAAGATTATATCCATTTTTCGCCAGAGGAATCGTTACTCTACCAGTACCACAAGCAATATCAATTATCGGACCTTGTTTTTTAGTTGCCCATTTTAGTATAAATGGTATCTCAGGGATAAATGATTCATTTTCTTTGTCGTATAAAGTAGGATCATCATATTCTTGCGAATTATTTATATTCATTTTCTCTCCTTTGTCTAATATTAAGACGTGTATCTTATTGTGATGTTGTAAGATTTGAAATTTTCTTTGAATTAATTAGCCGTTATAGCCCCTTTAAAGAAATATATTTTCAGGACGTAGGCCATTTTAATTAATAATCATTTTGTTTTATTAGGAATTCGAAACACTTCAACAACCCTTTAATTACGGGAATATTTAAGGGGAATGAGTTCACTGATCATAATTTTTACTAACTCGCCATTTAATTCAAGCAATACAAAACAATCAGGTGCATAGTCTGCAATTAACTCACGACACATACCACACGGACTTACCACCTTTATCCTTCTATCTACTTCATCAGAGTAAGGATGTCTGACAGCAACAATCGTGTCAAAATATTTCTGTCCATTTGAAATTGCACTACCGATAGCAATTGCTTCTGCACATACGGTCACTCGCCCAATATATGCTTCAATATGTACGGCAGAAGTAATCTCTCCAGATTTCGTACGAATGGCAGCTCCCACATGATGTTTATCGTCTTCGTAAAGCATTGTTATTTTCTTTGTAGCTATTTCTACTAATTCAATATCTTGTTTAGTTACATTAAAAGTCTTCATATAAGCTCCTCTTTCTAAAAAAACTCCTCATCATAGCTTTGCTGATTCTTCTTTCTTGAAGATACCCACTAATAACATTCCAAGCCCTATAATAAAGATAATAGGGAAAATATATAACATTATTAAAGCAGCCCATCCGTTAGCGGCAATAACTGCATAACTTAAACCAATTGCAAATGAAAGAAACGGTGAAATTGCAAACATTAAAACAATTCCCCAGACAATGTATTTTCTTTTTTTTGTTCTTTCCATGCTATAATGCAAACCTAATACTATTCCTAAAATCGGAACTCCAAACCCTATTATAAATGGCAGCATTACCACATTCCCCCTGAATCTAATATTTATTTTTTTACTATTCCTATGTAGATATTCTCCATAAATAGGAAATTACCTTTTCCTACTCTTCTGACATGTTTGGGCTAAAGATTGTACTGTGCTTAATTCAGCTTACGCCCCAAAATAAAGTTGATGGGAAGCTGTTGATCGAGTGCCGTTCAATAACTTTTAAAAACCCAAGTTTTTCTCTACTTCTTCACTTGTTTTTGGCAATGCCATTCCCTTTTTCCAAATTAAAATCTTATCATTTGGTGTGCCGTAATATATTGTTTTTATTTCCATTCCACGGTAATCTTCCTGGTCTTTAATATCTATAAAATCATATCCTTTTTCTAATCCATATGGAGGCTGTACATCTGCTTTTTCCTTAATAATCGGGCGTAATGGAGTCACAAAAAGATTCCCTTCGCTATCCACATCATATATTATTGTGTTTAAACTATACCCATCGTTTATCTCAGCATAAAAAATAATTTTGCCATCTTTCATTTCACTTACCTCACTAATTTCCACTACATCTGTAGATACACTGATAATTTTCCATTCGAATAAACCAACATATCCTAAAATAATTATGCTTATTAATAAAGCACTTAGTATTCCACCTTTTATAAAAGACTTCAACCGTTTTCTTCTCCATGAAGCAGATATATTCTTTAGGACATTTGCATCCTTCCTATTTTCAACAATCGTTTTTTCTGGAACATGAATTTCATCTCGGAGTTTCTCTAATTCCATTTTACAGTTATGACACTCCTGAAGATGTTCTTCTACCATTTTTTTGCTATCATCACTACATACATTGTCGTAATACAACGGGAGTATATCTTTAATTATTTCACAAGATATTTTTCTTCCTTTGTTCATTCCTACTCCTCCTTTAACAAGTCCCGAATCTTACGTTTAGCTCGGTGAAAGGTGACTCTCGCCCAGCTTTCCGTTTTCTCAAAAATTTCACTTATTTCTTTAAAAGAAAGCTCACCAAATACTCTTAAGGTAAAAACTTCTTTATAAGGTTCTTCTAAGTGATGCAAGACCTTATGCAAGCGAAAATTATCTTCTTTTCTTAGTATCATTTCTTCCATACTCTTCTGGCTTACTTGTTCAGGTATTTCATTTGTATCAAACTTTTTTTGCTTGTCGAGATACGTAAAGTATGTATTTTTAGCTATTTGACAAAGCCAAACACTAAGTTTGCAATTTCCTTTAAATGTATCTATGTTTTTTAAAGCCTTGAAAAATGTTTCTTGAGTTATTTCTTCTGCAATCTTTTCGTTACGACTTAGCAATAATACAAAAGAATAAACTTCTCGAAAATATTGATTGTAAATATGCTCAAACTCTGTCACTTTCTACCTCCTTTCATAAGTAAGACTAAGTAAGATATGATTCGTTACAAAGTTTGCAAAAAAAAATGACAATTGATTTGGCCTTCCTTTAGAATAAATCAATTGTTTTACCTTAATGAGTAACAACGTCATATATAAAGGTGAAATTCCAATACTTTGGCACAAGAAAAGGATTCCTCAATTATTATGGAATCCCTTGTCGGATTAATCGTCAAAAAAATTATTTGTACACCCAATAATAAAAGCTAATACTGGGAAGAGAATAGCCATCTATCTTTAATTTGACGGTTTTTATAAAGTGTAAATCTTACTGTCTCCTCTACTAACTACAAATTTAATCAAGAGTAGTTAGAGAAGCTATCGTCATAATGATTAATACAAAAGAAACCGTGAGCCATATGGTATTATTAGTTGTATTTTCTTCATACTTTATTTTCTTTAACAATGACACAAGCGTTAAACTAAAAACAATGCAATAAATAGGTAGTAAGTAAAAGCTAAAAATAGCAAACACTTCAATAATAATAATCACCCTTTTTCATGCTAAGTTAAATAGCGGCATAACGATGATATCTTTACACCTGTTTTATTTATAGTGAGTTATCACAAATTTCTTTTCCCGAAAAGACATAGAAAAACAGGAACATAATTCCCTAAATAAAACCTATCTAAATTGTATGTTGTCTCCTTTTTCCAGTTCTATTTTACAGGAACATGCCTTATTTGTTAAAATCGTTAGTCTATCTGCCAAGCCTTTTTTAACAACTGAATTCCCATATCTATCTGTGTTTCCGATAAACCTCCGAATCCCAATAACACACTCGAATTAACGTTGATACCATTTTCATAATAAACAGATAAAGGATATACTTTTACTCCTTCTTTTAATGCTCTATCTACAAGCTCCTTTTCTTGCCAGCTTTTATCTGCCTCAAGTATGAGGTGAAGACCTGATTTTTCTCCTATTACTCTCACTTTATTATTCAGATGCTTATTAATGGAATCCATTAGGAAAAAATGCTTTTTGCGATAGAGCGTTCTCATTTTATTTAAATGACTTTGCCAATAACCCTCTTTCATAAAACGATATAACGTATCTTGATGAAGGCGAGAGACTGTTTGTTTATACAGCAATAGATTTTCTTGATATTTTTTCAGTAATCTTGGCGGAAGCACCATATAACTAATTCGAATAGATGGTATTAATGCTTTAGAGAATGTCCCCATATAGATTACATTTCCTAATTTATCTAGCCCTTGTAAAGACGGAATTGGCTTACCCTCATAACGATATTCACCATCATAGTCATCTTCAATAATATAGCCGTCTTTAGACTCGGCCCATTTTAACAATTCAAGCCTGCGGTTTAGAGGCATAATCATTCCAATTGGAAACTGATGCGATGGTGTGACATATACTACAGAAGCTCCAGTATTTTTTAATTGCTCCATATTAATACCATCTTTATCTAAGGGGATTGCTATAGTAGCTTTTCCCAAATCTTGCAGGAGTTTTTTGGTACGATGAAATCCAGGATTCTCTAATCCGTATAAATTATCCTTATCGATTAATAAGGAAAGTATTGTTATTAGAACCTGCGTACCAGCTCCAATTACAATCTGTTCCGGAAAACATTTAACACCTCTAGACATAAATAAATATTTAGCTATTTCTTCCCTTAACAATAACTCACCTTGAGGGTTCCCTATATTTAATAGCTCACCTTGATCCTCATATAATGATTGAATAGATAAGTTTTTCCACACGGAATAAGGGAAATGTTCTAAATCCACTCTGCCTGAATTAAAATCAAACTCAATATTTATACTTTTTTCACAACTAGGTAACTGGCTTTTTTCATTGTTAATGAATGCATGGGGTAGTTCGTCCTCTAATACTTTTATATACAGTCCTTTTCGAAGTATACTTTCCACAAGCCCTTCTGATATCAATTGCTCATATGCATTTTGGATTGTATTTATACTAAGCCCTAAATGATCAGCTAATTTTCTTTTAGAGGGTAATTTCTCTCCTGGTTTTATCCTTTTTGAATAGATTTCTTGTTTTATGTAGTTGGATAATTGTATATAGAGTGGAGATTTATGTTCACTTTCTAATAAAGGTGTAATTTCAATCATATTTTTCCCTCCACACTAACTGGTTCCTTTAACTTTGCTTAATCTGATACTTTTGATTATATCAGGTTATGTTTTAATATTAGTAAAAATCATAAAGGGGCTAGGAACATGACACATCAATCATATGAAATTAGAGAATTAGAAAACGAACAAGAATGGATTAAAGCCTTCTCCATAATGAAACAATTAAGAACTCAGCTAGATGAGGATAGTTATCTAGAATTAGTTAAGGAAGCAACGCAAAAGGAAAATTACAAAATGGCTGCTTTATTTATTAATAGTAAGATGATTGCTGTAACAGGCTTTATGCCTATGATAACTCTGTATAATGGCAGGTTTACGTGGGTTTGCGATTTAGTCACTGATAATTCCTATCGTTCAAAAGGATACGGAGAAGCCCTTATTGAGTATGTTCAGAATTGGTCAAAGGAAAATGGTTTTGATATCGTCTCTCTCTCTTCCGGATTACAACGCAAAGATGCTCACCGCTTTTATGAGCAAAAAATGGGATACAATAAAACTAGTTATGTATATTTGAAAAAAGTATAAAAAATGAAAAAGTCTTCTTCATTGAAGTCTTTTTCATACATTAAAAACTCCCTTTTACAACTCCCAAATTAGCAGTATTTGCTCATTAAATGCATGTGAACACGTATTTAGCAGATTGATAGATTGATAATAAGAATTATTCTTCAATTAATCTTAAGTTTAATAGGCAAATTACGTTGATAAATTAGCAACGTAATTTGCCTATTTTAATTCATTAACTCTAAGAAAGCTATCTTTAAATGAAGGATCTTTTATCTTGTGGAATGGACAAAACGATTTTTCCTAGGTTTTCTCCCTTTTCCAATCTCACTAGTGCCTCGGTTGCTTCCTCCAGTGAAAAAGTTTTGTCCAAAATAGGGCGAATCTCGTGTTTTTCCACGAACTTGACCATATCAGCAAAATCCTGTGAACTCCCCATTGTTGAGCCTATCACTGAAATTTCTTTTACAGTCATACTTGGCAAAAGGAGATTTGGTACTGGTCCTCTTGTCGCTCCGAAGCTAACGATTCGGCTTCCAATCTTACCAATTGACACCAGTGTTGTAAATACTTCCCCGCCAATACTGTCGATGGATAGATCAATGCCGCCAGTTAATTTCTGCAATTCCTCTGACCAATTATCTAATGTGTAGTTGACTCCTCCGGTTGCACCAAAGCTTTTTGCTTTTTCGATTTTTTCTTCTTTGCTGGATGTTACATAAACATGTGCACCGAGTGCGGATGCAAACTGAACGAGAAAGGTTGCTACTCCTCCGCCTACTCCAGGGATCAGCACGGTTTCACCTTTCTTTACTCCACCCTTTGTTACGAGAGCACGGTAGGCGGTCAAACCAGCAAGCGGGAGCGCTGCCGCTTCTTCCCAAGATAAATGGGAAGGTTTTGAATAAACATTTTCTGCTGGCACCTTCACATATTGGGCATAGGTTCCGTCAGTAGGATTTCCAAGAATGGAGAAATCAGCTCGTTTTTGGTTCCTGTCATTGCCCCAATTAAGACCGGGATTGATAATCACTTCATCCCCGTTTCTGACATTATTAACTTCATCACCAACTGCAATTACTACTCCTGCACCATCGGAGCCGGGAATAGCAGGCAACTGCATACCAGGATACCGCCCTTGTACGACCATCAAATCTCGTCGATTAAGAGCTGCAGCTCGTAATTGAACCACGACTTCTTTCGAACCGGGATTAGGTGTTTCTTTCTCTTCCAGCTTCAGCTTGTTTGCTTCTCTTAATATCATTGCTTTCATATGAATTGACCCATTCCTTTCTTCTTTAGCTCTAGTTATAAAATTTTCGTGTCTATCTTTGCAATTGCGTTCGAAAGTCTTTTTGTGTGTAGACTTCGTTCATTTATTAACATACAAGCTTCGGGTAACACGAAGTCAATATTTTTTAATAGTTTTTTCCCCTTACTCATGCAAGGATTTACAAATTAGTTCTTCAACGTACTATTAAACATATCACCTTCGATTAACACGAAGTCAATAAATTAATTTATTAAAAAGTGATAAATAGGAGTGTAGATGTACAATGTAAGGGAGTGTTAAACTAATTGATCTAACGGAACACACCGTTCTTTTCTATACTGACTATCCCCCAGGTACCACCTATCTTGAAAATTATTATTATTTTACTATTCCACAACAAAAGCCAATATTCCATGCAAAGCTCTGTACCATAAAAAAAGGACTTTCCTAACCTAAAGAAAGCCTGTTAATTACAATAACGGAGGGTTAATGATTGCCCTTTTTTTAAAAATAATACATACGTCCACCCCCCTTTTTTATAATTAACATCTAATATAGAAGGTTGTACCATTTTTATTTAAAAAATTCACATTTCTTAGTAAGGGGAAAAACAGATGAAATTAGAAGAAATTAAGGGTCAATATGACGCTATCTTTAGTCTGGGTGAGAATTGTATTCCTGCTTTAAAATTAAGAAAGTTTAACTTAAGGCAAATAGCGGGTCCTTTTGATTGGGTAGGAACACCAAAACTTAAGAATGTAAGCGCTTTAATAAGTGCCGATTTTCCTAATTTTTTAAACGCAAGTAATTTAATAGTTCCACAGTACGCATCTGAAGAAGATGTCCTTGTTGTTGATTCCGTAAATCACATATCCTTTAATCACGACTTTAAAACAGATGTTAATACATTAACTAATCTTCCCAGCTTGCCACAAGTACAAGAAAAGTATTCCATCCGCATCAATCGGTTTATCGATACACTAACCGCCTCACAGCATTTACTATTTATTAGAACGAATGCTACAATAACGGACATATCGGAGTTAGAAAGAATATTGTCTCAAAATGTTAAAAATCAATATTCTATCCTTGTAGTTAACCATACATCTGTCAATGAATTACTAGAAGTAGATTGGAATATAAATAATGTCTGTTCTATTGAGTTGCCAAATGAAGACATTTGGGAAGGAAATGACGGTTGGTGGGAAAGTATTTTTCAAGGGATAACCTTAGCTTAAATACCCTTCCAAAATATGCTGCTGGAAATTTCATTAACTAGGAAGTTTTTCGTAGTATCCTCCATATTACCCAAACAAAAGTAACACCTTTTACTTTTATTTATTAAGTAATCTAGGACAGCAAAAAGCATCACTGCATAGAAGAGTAGAAAACATTCATATAAAAGAAGGAGGCTGGGACATAAGTATGTGCATACGCATAAAAAAACGAACTATTTAATTAACAGCAATTAAATAGTTCATTTTTTACGTTTTTAGTTTTAATACTATAATTAAAAAGCTTAGTGGAATGGAGCGAAGGTTACTCGACTACTAAGGGAAATAGAGGACGCTTTAGACCCCGCGGAAAGCGAGAGGACGAGCGCGCAATGAAACGAACTAATTTTATAGTTACAAGCTTCAAATTTAGATGTAGTTTTATTATTCGTGTTTAGAAGGTTATCTTTTGTTTTGTCCCAGCCTCGCTTTTAATATAAATGGTACATGATTCTTTAGATATAACAACACCTCCAAACTTGTTGGCAAGTAGGAGGTGTATATTACTCGTTAATTAGTATGGATAATTATTTTTATTTTTCCAATCTTTATAGAAGTTTTGCAATGTACCATGTATACCGTATAATGCTAATAATATTAAATAAAGCATCATAACAGTAGCAATTTCTCTTGTGAAAAATGCAATCACAGCTATCAAAAGGATTGAAAAAGTATGTAGTAATTTGTTGTTCATAGATGACCTCAGTATATATATATATTTAATCCTGTTTATTTTAACATAATAAGTCTGAAATTTTAATTTTTCTAATATATTATTTTTTTATCTGTTGAAACTATTAATGATATAAAGCAATATATGATTTGTTTAAAAGAATACGTATTTTTTTATTAAAAAGACTATGAATAGCATTACTCTACTAAGCTAGTACCAAAAGCAAAAAAAAGCATTAATCCTCTTTCTGGATTAATGCTCCAGGTTGTGAAAAATAATTATATAAAAAATATAGATGATATGAACATTTTTTTCAGTTGTTCATTTAAGTAACGCATTTTCAAATTGTTATAAATCAATTCAAGGAGGAATCTTTATCGTTCCTTTATTTTGCCACAAAGTTCTAGGGTATTACTCACCTACCAAACCGTCATTATCAGCATCGTGCATATAGGGGTATAACCAATGATCCCTCGTTATTGGCATACTGTAACCTGCTTCTTTTGCTTCTTTAATTGTCACCTGTCCATTACCGTTTGTATCAACACTAGAAATATCATCGTTTGTGTTTGAACTAGTTGAATCACGTGACTCGCTGCCTGTTAGACCAAGTGATGCGTTTACTTCATCAGGGTTCACATTATCGAATTTATCAACAATCTCTTTCCCCATTAAAGTATAGGTATATTGATAACTTGATGGAATCTGTGTTTTCGTATCCGGATATGTGATAATTGCCTCGAAATTAGTGGCTCCACCTGCCTTACGAATCGCGTCTTCCATATAAGCCTGATCACCATGCCGGTTAAGAGTACTATCTTGTGGAGTAATATTGTATGCATTTGATACTCCTCCAAGGGAGTCAGCAATGATATGTCCTTCATCTAAAACATCACTTTCTACACCAGGAACCTTTGCCTCATCAGGGTAGTATCTGCCAGAAGCTAATACTGGTTCGTTATTGTCATCTTGTAAAATAATTTCATCAGCAATGACACGAACTAGTTGTCCGTATTCATTAGTAAATGCCCAATATTCACGGGTCCCATAACCAATGTCAACGACTACATTAGATTCACGATTTCCAGACAAATCACCACCATCAACTTCAATAAGTTTGTAATCTGAGAAAAGGTCCTTATTAGGTTTGGTTGATGTTTCCTTTTCTACTGTATCATCAGTCGCCGTTGTGACCGTTTCTTCTTTTCCACTATTTTTATTTGCATTGTCTGTGGCTACTTCTTGTAAATCTGTTTCTTTAATGGATGCATCTTCTACATTACTACAACCAACAATAAAGATGGTCGTTAAAAGTAAGATTAAATAGTTCAGTTTCTTTTTCAATTCAGGACTCTCCTATAATAATTTCAAATTTGCCGCTCTAAAAATTTCTGATTCATTTTAGAACATACCGAAAACACCTAATTCACTTTTCAAATAGGTATGAACTGGCATATTCACCTTGGTAATAGGCTAAATTATCAGGTACATATGAAAAAAAAAAAGGCATATTCTTCATAATTCTGATCCAATTAACCGTGTTATAGCATTCCTATATGTTTCTCATAAGAATTGTGTTCTTTCTATGTGAGAAAATTAAGCCTACAGAAGCTATAAAAAAATTACTCACATTAGGAATTTATAGATTTGAACTTAAATAACTTAAATATATTATACCTTTAAATTAGCATAAAACCTTATTACACTTCCTGCCAATTTAGTAACATAAGAACAGTGATTCTGAAAAAAAGAGGCCATCCCTTTTTTGGACAGCCCCCTTTCCGCCAATTATAATTTTCTAGTAGAGCTCGATATTATTATATCGGTCATTTCTAAGAAGGTATCACCAAAATCAATTGGCTTTCAGTCATTCAAAACTATGAGAATACGGCAATTTTGCGTGCGATAGATTCTGTTAAACGAGATGCTACTTTTGGAACAGCCAATTTAATAATTGGTGTTAACACCGCACCAGATAATCCGCCTGCATGGATTTCCACCGTACAAGTCATCATTGTTTTACCATTAACATCTTCAGCAGTAAAGCGACCGCTCCCTGTAAAATTATCTGATAGACCTTTTAGATCAAATTTAATATTTGAAGGTTCATTCCATTCGGTAATATCTACCTGTGCTTGTATTGTTTTTTTAATACCTTTCAAACTACCTTCAAATGTCCAAACCGATTGCTTGTCATTTAAAATTTCATGTTCTTTATAGGCTGGTACTGCCGTTGCCCATTTTTCAAGATCACTGACATAATCCCAAACTGCTTGTACATCTACTGGAACTACTACACTATGCGTTCCCGTTGCCATTATGATCCCCACCTTCACTATGTATGAATTTGTAACTTTAGATTTCTACAAATTAATTATTACATAAACAAGCAAAAACTTACACTATTAGTTTTACAACACTTTCTTTCTCCTAATCACCCAATTATTCGTAAAATCAAATTTTTCGTAACTTCCACGAACTCATAAACTGGGCTAATCTTTTAAATCTACTTTAATGGCAGTTGAATATATGTTTCTGACGCATTTGTAGCAATAAGACGACTGCATTCCTCGTTCGGTCGATAGCATTTTTTTGACAAATTAGCTACATCCTTGAAACTAAAATTATAAGTATTTTTAATACTTTTCTTATATGTATACTGAAACTATCCTGCCGCGATTGTTACTAAGAAACACAGACTTAGACTATAAAGAGTCACAGTATATCGATATTTAAATATTAATGTTCATTGGTTTTTTTGAAATTTGTATTCTGATGAGCCCAGTCATAAAGCCAAATCCCAAAATAATTATAGCTATAAGATTATTGGATAATTTTTCACGGAGAAGTAGAAACAGTATTACTGAAATTACTATTACTGCGCAAAGTATCCCTACATCAATTATTTTCATCTTATCACCTGTCTATCATAAAAATTTCTATACAATAATTATACGTTATCTGTCTTATAAAGTTTCAATTAAGTAACTACTTTGAACTAACCTGCCTAGTTAGTACCATAAATAGTGTCTGTAACACCTTATGTTTTGAAACCATTAGAAACCCCATCTTGGAAAAAATGGTTGTTATTTTAATTTTTTCTAAACTGTCCGTTTGAGACATAAGAAAAGGATTCCTAATTATCATGGAATCCCTCATTTTATCAAAACAAATACGGGAACATTAGAACCGTTCCCTTGCTTCACCTTTCCTAACAATAGTCCCTAAAATAACCTCTATTATCCCAACTAGAAAAAAGAATGTCTGCATCCAATTCATCCAGCCAATCCAATATATTTGTACGGAAATCCAAATAATCATTGCAAAGCCTAATACAATCGTTACTATTCCTGATAAAGCATGCCTTTTGAAAGATAAAATGGCACCAGAGAAACTGCCAAGCCCATTTATGATGAATAATATAATTCCTGGAATTAAAAAGCTTTGAAATGGAGAGTCCGCTAACAGCTCAACCGACATTCCTAACGTGCTACCATTTGGCTTAAAAACTAATCCTATGCCCGCAGCCACGGCAGATATTCCTACAAGCAATAGTAATGTACCAATCCAATTATAAAATCCATTTCTTTTCTTCCTCATCGTTTCACATCTCCTTTCTATGTAAATTCTATGTGAGTACATGGAAGTAAAATCCTCTCCCTTTATTTTACTATCAAGAGACTGTAACAAATTTGTATATATTGTGAATTAAAGTTTCTTACTTTGTGAAATGTAAATTCTTTATCACGTCAAAACAGCAAAACTTTTCGAAACATTATTTATGTCGCAATCAAGACTTGGTGCAACATGGTCATTGTTTCACTACATATGAATATACATAGTATCGACCTAAAACTAACTTGAGGTGGATATAAAAAATGGATAAAAGAGTCCAATTCGACTTTGAAATTGATTTCACCAATGGCGGAGGTATACAGGGACAGGGTTTCCGTCTTGACATTAATGGTGAGGACATTTCTGATGGTGATTTAGCGAAGTATATCGTAGAAGATATGAGGTTGCTAATGGTTGGGAAAGTCCGGATATTCAACAAAAAAATAATTAATGAAAAACACAAGCGAAATAAGAATCAGCTGCCATAAAAAGAATTCAGCTTCTTCCATTAACATGTCATGTCCAGCAAATAGCACGCTGTCAGCAACCTCTTAGTTAGACTAGAATAAAAATAAAATAGAGGAGGACATGTTTTATGTCCTCCCACACTTGTTATCTAGTAAATGCTGCTGGTACTCCGCCGTCGACTGTAATCATGCAGCCTGTTGTTTTCTCTGCTTTTGAGGAAGCGAAGTAACTGATTGCTTCTGCTATGTCTTTTGGATAGATGTTGACAAGCAATGTTGTGCGTTTGCGGTAATGATCTTCTAATTGGTCTGGTTCTATGCCGTATGCTGCTGCTCTCTCTTCGCGCCATCTTGATCCCCAAATGGCAGAGCCTTGCAGCACAGCATCTGGCAGGACAGAGTTTACGCGGATTCCAAATTCTCCGCCTTCTGCTGCGATGCAGCGGGCAAGATGTGTTTCCATCGCTTTAACAGCACTGTATGCTGCGGCGTTTTTGCCTGCATAAACAGAGTTTTTCGAGCCGATGAACACCATGCTTCCGCCAAGTGCCTGTTCCTTCATCTGTTTAAATGCTTCTCTTGCAACAAGGAAATAGCCTGTTCCAAGTACATTCATGTTTAAGTTCCACTCTTGTAAGGTTGTTTCATCAAACGGACTGGATGTCGCTAATCCAGCATTGTTGACAATGATGTCGACACCGCCGAAAGTAAGTGCAGTTTTTTTGTATGCCTCTTGAACTGCTTGTTCACTTGTAACATCCATCTTAACTGCAAGCGCACGCTCTTCCCCATACAGTTCGTTTATTTCTGCAGCAATTTTTTCAGCACCCTCTAAATTCAAGTCTGCCAACACTACATGTGCGCCTTCTGATGCTAACAGTCTGCAAGTCTCGCTGCCGATTCCGCCTGCTCCACCAGTTACAAAGGCTACTTTTCTTGAAAACTCTGCCTCTTTTGGAGCAAGTGACAATTTGTAAAGCTCTAATGGCCAGTATTCTACATTAAATGATTCATTTTCATTTAATGAAACAAATTCTCCTAATGCTGTTGCGCCTTTCATTACTGCAATTGCTCGATGGTAAAGGGCACCGCTAACTTTGGACATGGCCACATTTTTGCCTGTATTAATCATTCCGATGCCTGGAATTAAGATAACACGCGGAGCTGTTTCGAATATTTGGTCGCCTTCGTTTTTATTTCGGTCAAAATAGGCAATATAGGCTTGTTTAAATGCAGCAATCCCTTTTTTCACTTCTTCTTTTAACAGCGCAATATCTTTTGTTGATGGGTCCCATTCCACATACAGCGGAACCATCTTCGTATGAACTAAGTGATCAGGACATGCTGCTCCTACTTGTGATAAGCTCTTTGCATCGTGACTGTTCACAAACTCAAGGACATCTTCTCCTCTGTCGTAAGTCAAAAGCATCTTTTTCTCTTCACTGACAGCACCGCGAATAACTGGCATGATTACCGCAAGAATTTCTTCTGCGTCTGCATTGCTTAAGGCTTCATATTTAGCGCTGCCGAATACTTGATTAGTTTCTATCTTCCTATTAATATAGGACTCTGCTTCATTAATAATCGCAATTGTTTTTTCATAGCTTTCCTTTGCTGTATCTCCCCAGACAACAAGACCATGCTTCTCCATCAACACTAATTCTGCATTGGGATTATTTTTCACACCTTCTGCGATCATTTTAGATAATGTAAAGCCAGGACGAATGTACGGTACCCACACAAAACGGTTTCCATATATTTCTTCTGCGATTTGCTTGCCATTATCAGCACAGCACAGACTGATAATCGCATCAGGATGTGTGTGATCGACATGTTTAAATGGCAGGAATGCATGTAATAATGTTTCAATTGATGCACGAGGATGCTTGCTGTCAATCATGCAATGAGACAAGTATTCTACCATTTCCTCATCAGGCATTTCGGCTTTTTCCAAAAGCGGGCGGATGTCGTCAAGATTCAAGCCTGTGAAGTTATGCGCTTTCATCGTTGCTAAATCTGAACCGCTTCCCTTCACCCACATCACTTCTACATCACGTCCTCTAAAATCCTTAACTGTCGTCTTCATAGAAGTGTTTCCACCGCCCCAGTTGCAGACAGCACGGTCTGTGCCGATTAAATTAGAACGGTATACTAGCTCATCCAAACCTTGTGCTAATTTTGCTGCCTGTTCTTCCTGCCATAAACTTTTCACCATTTTTGTTTTCCTCCGTTTATCTTTAATTATGTTTGTTTTTTCTGTTTTTATTATAACTTATGTTTGTTTATTTTGTATATATTTTTGTTTTTGTTTTTATTTAGTTTTATTTATTTGTCTTTTACAAGGATATATGTGGCTTTAATTGGTCCGTGGACACCGACAATAAGATTAAGCTCTATATCGGCACTATTGCTTGGTCCTGTAATGAAATCAATGCAGCTTGCAATCTCTTGTCCCTCTGAAACTAGCTTAGAAATAGCAGTTGCTGCCTGCGTCATTCGTGGCACTATCGTGCTTTGTGGTACAATCGCAATAAATGTTTTCGGAAGCAAGCTAACAGATCTGCCTTTATTGCGATTACTAAAAAGCAGCACAGTACCAGATTCCGCTAACGTCATATCACTAATTGTGATACCGACATCAGCCTGTTCTGCTGCTTCTATATTCTCTGCTGTTTTTGTATGATCCCAAATATAACTGCTTATTCCATCCTCTTCCCATTTTTTGCGCATCTCCACATTAAAGCCATACTCTAAAAAGCGGGAGTCATCATATGTAATGACTGTTTTCAGCTGTTCACTTTTCAGGATATTTGCCATTGTGTCTGTTACCTCGTTTGCTTGCACTTCTAAAAATTGCGTATGAATAACCTCACACTGTTTTTTCAGCACTGCAGCCAACTCATATTGATTTGCGTCCTTTAAGACATTCCACTGTGGTTTATGCTTCCAGACAGGTTTTGTGGTTGCAGTTTTTCTCGTCCGCTGCAGCTTATGTGCGACATGGTCCAAAAATGAATCTCTGTTCATAATATTACCGGCCATTTTACTGCTCCTCCTGCTGTTGTTTTTGTTTATACCAATCTCTGAATCTTTGTTTGCTTGGGGCTGGCAAATCACGCGTATCTGTCCATAGCTTTACAGGTCCTGGACCGCTTTTAATACTGTTATCCTTTGTAATTGGCTTTAAGACTGCAGGTGCTGACTTTGTGCCTGCCTTATAGACACTTGGGTGCTTTACGGCAAACTCATACCCTTTCATTGCCAGCTTTTCAGCCATTGGTGCTTTCTTCTCATCCTCGACGATTTTCCGGCGGTGCTTAATCAGCAATTCATGGAGCGGAATCTTGACAGGGCAAGCATCTGTACATGCAGCACATAGAGAAGAGGCATATGGCAGCTCTTTATAGTCATCATAACCGCCTAGTAATGGTGTCAGCACTGCACCAATTGGACCAGGATAAATCGAACCATATGAATGACCGCCAATATGACGATAAACTGGACATACATTAATGCACGCGGCACATCTTATACAATGAAGTGCACTTTGAAACTCTGTTCCAAGAATATTGGATCTTCCATTATCGACAATCACCAAGTGAAATTCCTCTGGACCATCCACATCAAAAGCTTCTTTTGGACCAGTTAATCCAGTGATATAGCTTGTGAGCTTTTGCCCGACAGAGCTGCGGCATAGCAGACTGACAAGAACATCGAGCTCCTCCCACGAAGGCACAATTCGTTCCATTCCCATAACCGTAATTTGTGTTTTGGGAAGCGCCGTAACTAGGCCTGCATTTCCTTCATTTGTGACAAGGCAAACTGTTCCCGCATCAGCTACCGCAAAATTGCAGCCTGTTATGCCTAAATCAGCTGAAAGGAATTCCTGTCTGAGCTGTTCTCTTGCAAATAGAGCTAATTCTTCTGGCACCTCTGTTTTTTGATAGCCTTTCTTTTCTTTGAATGTGTCGCGGATTTGTTCTTTATTTTTATGCAGTGCAGGTACAACAATATGGGAGGGTGGATCATGATCATCAAGCTGGAGAATATATTCGCCTAAGTCTGTTTCAATTACTTCACAGCCCGCTGATTCAAGCGTTTCATTCAAATTGATTTCCTCTGTCACCATTGACTTTGATTTGACGATTTTTTTGGCTTGCTTTTTTTCGACAACATTTTTGATGTACTCTGTTGCTTCCTCTTTCGTTTTTGCGAAAAACACATGGCCGCCTCGTTTCGCTGTGTTTTCACTAAGTTGTTGTAAATAATAGTCCAGATTATCAAGTGTGTGTGTGCGGATTTCCTCACCAAGCTTACGCCACTCTTCCCAATCACCTAATTCTTCAACAGCAGCAAGGCGCTTTCCTTGCATTCTCTCTTGTGCGGATGTAACAGCAGATCTCATAAAGTTATCTTCTAATCCATCGTTAACTCTTTCAAAAAATGGCTGATCACCTATTTTCATCGGCATGCTTTTTCACCTCACTATTCAGTACTTCTGCAATATGCATCACTTTAATTGGTTTGTTTTGTCTATTAATATAGCCGGCAATATTCATCAAGCAGCCGCAATCGGCCCCGATTAGGACATCTGCATTTGCAGCTTCAATGGAGTCGACCTTTTCTTGAACCATCTGCTCGGAAATTGGTCCCATCTTAACAGAAAATGTTCCTCCGAAACCGCAGCAGTTTTCACTGTTTGGCAAGCTGTTAACCTGTAAGCCATCCACATGTGAAAGCAGCTTTAAAGGTGCATCCTTAACTCCAAGCAGCCTTGTCATATGGCAGGAGCGATGGTATGTGGCACACGCAGGCAAACTTGCCTGTACATCCTCGACTTTTAACACGTCAACAATAAACTGGGTCAGTTCATACGATTTGGCCGCAAGCTTCTCGGCCTTTTCTTGCCATGCCCTCTCTTCCATAAAAAGATGGGGATATTCATGGAGCATCGCAACACAGGAGCCAGAAGGAGCGACCACATAATCTGACTGCTCAAATGTCTTAATCATATGCTTGGCTACCTCTTTTGTTTCTTTATGATAGCCACTGTTATAGGAAACTTGACCACAGCATGTTTGCTGCTCTGGAAAATCAACCTCGCAGCCTAGTCTTTCCAATAGCTCTACAGAACTTTTGCCAACATTGGCATAAAACATATCTGCTAAACAAGTTATAAATAATGAAACTTTCATATTTACCTCCTAAAAAACCTCTTCTTGTAAGCCTTTTCTTGATTCTTTTTCTATTATACTACCAATATTTTGTTTTTTCATCTGTTTTTATTTGTTTTTCTGTATATTTATTTGTATTTATTTTTGGATAACTTTATTTTTGTTTGTTTTAGTAACTAACTGTAATTTAGATATAAAAAAACCTGCAAACAGTTTGTTTGCAGGTTAGACATTTTCTTATAGTGTTTTTTCCCATTCTGCGACTTCGCTGCGCACGATTGGCGCTACTTCCTTACCGAGCAATTCAATTGCTTTCATCACATCTTCATGCGGCATACTGCCGACAGGTACATGCAGCATAAATCTTGTAACACCTACATGCTTGCGAAGGTGGATAATTTTGTCTGCAACAGTACGAGGATCTCCAACATATAGAGCACCTTCAAAGCTTCTTGCTGCATCAAAGCTTGCTCTGCTGTAGTGGCCCCAGCCTCTTTCCTTGCCAAGAACATTCATGGCCTGTTGTGTGGATGGGAAGAATTTGTCTGCTGCAGTTTCTGTTGTTTCTGCGACAAACCCATGCGAATGTGATGCAACAGCAAGCTTGGCAGGATCATGACCAGCCTGAGCTGCCGCTCTTTTATACAGCTGTACAAGTGGTGCGAATTGGACAGGGCTTCCGCCAATAATCGCTAAACAAAGCGGAAGTCCAAGAATTCCTGCACGCACAGCAGATTCAGCGTTACCGCCGCTCCCTATCCAGATTGGTAATGGATCTTGAACAGGGCGAGGATAAATCCCCCTGTTATTGATGGAAGGACGATGCTTCCCGCTCCATGTTACCATTTCAGAAGCCTGCAGCTTCAATAGCAAATCCAGCTTTTCGTCAAAAAGCTCATCATAATCTTGTAAATCATTGCCGAACAATGGGAAAGACTCAATAAATGAACCTCTGCCTGCCATAATTTCCGCTCTTCCGTTTGAAATCCCATCGAGTGTGGAGAAATCCTGATAAACTCTGACAGGATCTGCTGAAGACAAAACGGTAACTGCACTTGTCAGTCTGATTCTGTCTGTTTGTGAAGCTGCTGCAGCAAGGATAACAGCTGGTGAAGATGCGGCATAATCTTTCCGGTGATGCTCACCAACACCAAATATGTCAAGACCTACCTTATCAGCTAAAACAATCTCCTCGACAACTTCTCTTATTCTTTGAGAATGCGGAGCCGTTTTGCCTGTATTTACATCAGGTGTCGTTTCCACAAATGTACTAATTCCAATTTCCATCATATTGCCTCCAAATTTCACTTTTTTCGCAAATTATTTTCTTTCCTATATAAACAATAGTATATCATGAATTCAACTATTTTGACTTAAAGATATTTTTTCACTAAAAAAATAGTAAAATTTCTACTGTAAAAGGGGTGTTTTCATAAGAAGTTATCCTTTTGCGAACGATAATGAAGGTACTTCCTTATCTTTACCTAAATTGGACTATTTAATATGTTCCCCAATTGATAAGATAAATGTAAAAAAACATGAATGAGGAATGATTATTTCGTGAAAAGCATCGATCACCTTTTTTTCGACTATTCCAGTGAACGGCATTTAACAAACACTGAGAAGGAAATCCTTTTGTTTCTTATCAGAAAAAAATTGGAAAACCAAACCTTAAGCATCCGGCTTGCTGCAAATGAACTGTTTGTATCGACAACAACCATCATACGCCTTTGTAAAAAGCTCGGTTTCAGCGGCTATAGTGAATTTATTTATCATTTAAACTTGAAGGCATCGAAGCTTGTTGAGGACGATGCTGAATACATAGAGGACATCCACCAGCCTTTGATTGAGGCTGTCGAAACATTTAAACAGCATTTTGAACAAACGTTTGATTCATTAAATGAACAAAGCATCGAGCGTTTTATACAGAAAATCAAAGAAAATAACATGATTTATTTTTATGGAGCTGGTTTTTCGACGTTATTCGCAAACTACCTTTCGAAGAAATTCGAGCTATTCGGCTATTATGTATCAAACTCTTCTACTAGTGACAGCAGAGCGATATTTTTAAACAATATTGAAAAATACCGGCTGCTAATCGTCTTTTCCCGCTCTGGGAATACGCAGAAGGTTTTGGAAAAGGTTCAGCTAGCAAATGACAGAGGCTTGACGACCATTCTGTTCACAGGAAACAGTAAAAGTGCGACAGCAGAGGCTGCAGACATTGTGTTCACTGTGCTTGATCCAACGATAGAATCGCAGCATGAATTTGAAATAACTTCTTATGAATCTAATATGTTTATGCTTATCGACCTACTATTAGCATTGGCTGTCAAAAAAGGAATCATAACAGAATATTAACTAATTCTTCTGTAACATGTTACATGTTTGAAAGACAAAGTACAGATGGCGTGAATCCCCTTTCAAAGGAGGGCAGCCGCCATTATACTTTAACTATAAATTGATAACGCTTTCGCACAAAAAGGAGGATCATATATGAAAAAAGTGGTTAATGGTCTCCAAGCCTTTGGAAAATCATTGTTCGCACCAATATTGCTATTACCGATCATCGGACTTTTTATCGCTTTCGGTAATGTTTTCGGTAACGGAAATCTAGCTCAATACGTTCCGTTTCTCGAAATTCCCATCATTCAAAATACAGGAAAATTCATTTCTGCTTCTGCCGTTTCCATCCTGCAGAACCTGGCATTAATATTTGCTGTTGGAATACCAATCGGCCTTGCCAAAAAGGATAAAGGCTATGCAGCCTTAACAGGGCTTGTCACCTTCATTATCTTTATCAATGCGATGCATCAGGTGTTGGAACTTGCCGGCCGGATTGTACCTGCTGAGGCTATGCAGCTTTCAGGACAAGCAATGGTTTTGAATGTGCAAGTTCTTGAAATGGGTGTTTTCTCTGGTATCATGCTCGGTGCACTTGTTGGTATTTTGCACAACAAATTTTGTGACATCGAATTTAAAGGCGTTTTTGCCATCTACTCTGGTCATCGCTTTGTCGCTATTCTCGCCATTCCAAGCGCAATGATATTAGGTGCGTTAGCAGCAGAGTTTTGGCCAATTGCCCAAAATGGGATTACTGCATTGGCAACAGGCATCAAAAATCTTGGTGTGTTTGGTCTGCTAGTCTATGGATTTTTAGAAAGAATCCTAATTCCGACAGGTCTTCATCATCTTGTTTACACACCGTTTCTTTATACAGAGCTTGGCGGTGTTGCCCATATTGGCTCTGAAATCATTTACGGTGCAAGAAACATTTACTTTGCTGAGATGGCTGATCCTGCTATTAAAGTATTAAGCGATACAGTTAACTGGGATGCCCGGGGCTTAAGTAAAATGTTCGGATTAATGGGTGCTGCACTTGCGATGTATGTGACAGCAGACAAAAAGAAAAAGAAAATGGCAAAGGCTATTCTTTTCCCAGCTGCATTCACTTCCTTTTTATTAGGTGTAACAGAACCGCTTGAGTTCGCCTTTTTATTCACAGCACCATTACTGTTTGTAGTACATGCGATTCTGACAGGTACTGGAATGATGCTGCTGAGTATATTCGGTGTACATGCAATCGGCGCAAATGGCTTTATCGACTTCCTGCTGTACAATCTCCCACTTGGGACAACGAAGTCTAACTGGCCAATGTTCATTGTAGTCGGTTTATTAATGGCAGCGTTATACTTCATTATCTTCCGCTTTTTAATCTTGAAACTGAACTTAAAAACACCAGGACGAGAAGATGAAGCAGCTGCAGAAACAAATTCACAAGAAAACACAGCCGCGCAGAAAGTCATTCCGAACGGCCCTCCTGCTGAATTAGGTGCCACCATTATTGGAGCACTTGGAGGCAGTGACAATATTGAAAATGTAGACAATTGCTATACAAGATTGCGGTTAATCTTAAAGGATCCAAATGCTGTTAATGAACAGGTTTTAAAGGAAACAGGCTCCAAAGGAATTATTAAATCAGGCAACAATGTGCAAGTTGTATATGGATTAAATGTAAAAAGTGTTCGTGATCAAGTAGACCAACAATTAGGAGGAATATAAGATGAAAAAATATATATTGGCAGTTGCAGGCGGAGGCAGCACTTACACACCAGGAATTATCCGAAGCTTAATGGACAGACTGGAAGATTTGCCGCTCTCTGAAATTCGCTTCTATGATATTGATGGTGAAAGACAATCCAAGGTTGTTGTTGCAGCAAAAGCCGTTATCGCTGAGTATACAGATTCTATTCTTGTAACAGATACGACAGATCCACAAACAGCGTTTGAAAATGCCGACTTCGTGTTTGCACAAATGAGGGTGGGAAAATATGCATTGCGCGAGCTGGATGAGAAAATCCCTCTCTCTCACAATGTTGTTGGCCAAGAAACATGTGGTCCTGGCGGATTGGCATATGGTCTTAGAACGATAGCTCCGATGATTGAACTTATTGACTATGTGGAGCAGTACGCTAAGGAAACCGCATGGATTGTCAACTATTCTAATCCAGCATCAATAGTCGCAGAAGGTGTCCGTAAGCTGCGTCCAAAGGCAAGGGTGCTAAATATTTGTGACATGCCTGTCGCTACCATGCGTAATATTGCCGCAATACTCGGTGTCGAAAGAGACGAGCTTGTCGTTGACTATTTCGGACTAAACCATTTTGGCTGGTTCACACGACTTGAGGTTAACGGGATTGATCGACTTGCTGAAGTAAGGGAGCATGTTTATAAGCACGGCTTGCTGACAGAGGATGTTTCTAAAATTGACTATCGCCATGCAGATTCCTCTTGGATTAAAACATTTAAAAACATTAAGCTGATTATGGATCATTTCCCTGAATACTTGCCAAATCCATATCTACAATATTACCTGTTCCCAGATCATATTGTAGAAACATCCAACAAAGATTATACACGTGCAAATGAAGTGATGGATGGCAGAGAAAAAACTCTGTTTGAAACAGTAGAGAAGTTTGAAGAGACTGGTATATTGGAAGACTCCTTCGCTGTAGGAGTACATGGAACCTTTATTGTCGATGTTACAGTGTCGATAGCTCAAAACCTTGGCAAACGCTATGTAGTGATGACAGAAAATAACGGGACGATCCCAAATCTGCCTGCAGACGCTATGATTGAAGTTCCTGCTTTCATTACAGCAGACGGACCTAAACCAGAATTTGTCGGAGATATTCCTTACTTCTACAAAGCAATGATTGAACAGCAGCTTGCTTCTGAAAAAATTCTTGTCGAGGCGATCATTGAAGGTTCTTATGAAAAAGCGCTCCAAGCCTTTACACTGAACAAAACACTACCATCTGCCAAAGTAGCTAAAGCTGTCTTAGATGATTTAATTGCAGCAAATAAAGATTTTTGGCCAACTTTGAAAAAAGAATATAAAGAAGGTTCACTTGTTTAACCTCAAATAGAAAAACTCCGCTATTATTTTAGCGGAGTTTTTTTGCTAAACATCATGGTTTTGCTTCTTTCCAATCAATATTCAACAATCTTTCTGTTCTCGTATCAAAAGTAAGATTAACCATAACGCCCACTTCTTTGTCCTTTTCCTTCACAATGAGCTTGAACTTTTCTGTGGAAGTGTTTTTTTCCTCGTCCTTCCCGATATGCTTATAGTCAACAATCTCACTGTTTGGATATTTTTCCTTTGTTTTCGTCACTGCTATTTGACCCCATTTAACATAGGAGGGCAGTCCTTTATCACCACTTGGTGCTGCTGACGTGGTCATTGCAAACAAAAAGCTGAGTAAAGTTATGCTTACTATACTTAGTACCGACTTTCGCATCTTAACTCTCCTTTCTACTGCTGTTTGCTTCTATTATTCGCAATCTATGTTTTTTTATGTAAATCAATTCAAAGAAATAAGTTAACTAAAAATAAAATTTGGTTGACATATATTCCAACACCTTATATAGTAAATTTTAGTTATAATACATATTTATAAAGGATGGATTTTTGACATGAAGAAATGGAGAGCAATTGATATTACAATGGTAGCTTTATTTGTAGCGTTAATGACAATTGGTGCTAATGTAACAAACTTCTTAATAATTGCAGGTGTACCAATTACTCTGCAAACCTTTTTCGCCATTATGGCTGGTTTGTTGTTAGGTAAAAGGCTTGGCATGATTGCGATGATTTCCTATATGTTAATTGGCCTTGCTGGCTTCCCTATTTTCTCTGGACTTAGCGGTGGTTTAAGAATCCTGATAAGCCCAACATTCGGTTTTATTCTCAGCTATATTTTGCTTGCTTATACAGTAGGTGCTATCCGTGAACGAAACAGCTCCTTGCCTGCATTTATTTTTAGCAGTTATGTCGGATTAGCGATTAATTATGTAATCGGTACTAACTGGATGTTTTTTTCGTATAAGCTATGGGCACAAGCTCCTGAAAGCTTTTCCTATGAAATTGTTTGGGGCTGGATGATGCTTCCATTAGTTAAGGATCTTATTTTCACAGCCTTCGCTGGTGTACTTGCAAACAGATTAAACAATTCCTATTTCAAAAAAAGCAGCTTACGAATATAATACACAACAAAGGCCATGCATACATGCACGGCCTTTGTTAATCTTCGACATGTTTTCTCTAAAAACGACTTGTTTATAAAAAACTTGTCACATCTTGCGGTTTCCCAAGAAATAATAATTCCCCATATTTATCTTACGTTAAATTCAAATGGGATATCGTAGCTGTCGAGATCTTTAAATAACAAATGAACGGTTGCTTCCCATTTTCCTGGGCTATTGAGCTGGAGATTTTCAGCAGTGTATTTTCCTTCCCCTGCCTTTTCAAGGGTAAAGGAGGTTTGCTGGTCTCCTTGCTTTAATTCAATCGTGATTTGTTCAGGATCCTTTAAAGGATCTCTGTCATTATCAAATAAATTAACTTCATATTGATTTTGGATACCGGTTTTCTTTGGTGAAACAGCAAGACTTAAATTTTCATTATAAGAAATCTCTGCTTCACTGTAAAAAGGTTTATCTATCGGCAAGGTCGGTGTTTGCAGCTGTGTAAAGACGCTTGTCACCATTAGCAGAAGCACGCCAAGTACCATTTCTATCTTAATTGTTTTTTTATAGAATTTTTGCCTTGAAAGCATTGTTCTGCTTACAAGATGATATGCGCCAAAGCCAATCATTAAGGCAAAAATACCGACTTTCACAAGTAATGTGATTCCGTAAGCTGTGCTAACTAAGGAATGGAAGTCAGGTATCAGCAAGGATCCGTTAACAGCACCGGAAATCGCAAGGACTGCAACAGTAAACAGTGCCCACATGGAATAGGACTGCAATGTGTTCCAGTAAATATCATGCTGCTCGCCCTCTTTAGCAAAAATCCCTTCTTTTAGAAGGAAAATAATCACAATAATGCCACCAAGCCAAATGGAAGCTGCCGTCAAATGGAAAAAGTTCATGATGATTGCCACATTTTCATATGGTGAACTTGATGGATGACCAATGAAAGCTTTGCAAAGGAGAATGCCAACAAAGCTGATGAGCGGCAAAATCCACATTATTTTCTTTAATAGTGCTCCTTTTTTGAATATTAATACTTGTGCTAGCACTAATAGTAAGAAAAGTACCATCTGAATGGACCAAATTGTTCCTTCTTTTGTGCTTTGCAGTGTTTCAAGAAGCAAGGAAGGTTTTAATGCCTGGAAGAAGGATACACCTGCATTTACTTGCGTTTGGATAACGATAAAGGATAATAACCCTAATCCTATTAAGGTTAATGCAACAACTGCGTACCTTTTCGTTCTTCCTGCAATCTTAGGCTCCAATCCATTTGGCCTAAACCAAACAAGATAAAATAAAACCAGACCCATATAAAGGGAAAAACCACTGTATAGTAGGACTTTATTTATGGAGACACTTACCATACTGCTTTTGTCTGCTGTATATTGCTCTTGCGGAAGCACAACACCCTCTGGCAGCTCGCCAATACTAAATGGAACTAATCCTGTTATCGAATGCCCATCAGCAGAGACAACACGCCATTCCATTGTATAAACATCATTCTTTAAATTGGCTTTCAAATCAACGGAGATTGTTTTACCCTCCACTATCACATTGCCTTCATCAACCTTTTCACCAGCAGAATTCGTTACATTTAAAACAGCAAATCCCGATTGAATTTTTTCGTTATACTCAATCGTCGCTTTTGTTGGTGAATCATCCAAGCTTTCATTCTCACTCGGACTTGAATTGACGATATAGGCATGTGCAGAAGCATTCGAAATATTTATGGTGAATAACAGCATCATTACTAGAAATACACCAGAAAAAAACTTAAGTTTCATATTAGTCCATACACTCCCTTAACGCGAATACATCTATGTGCTATTTTGCACTTATTTTCTATTATATAGTTTGCTATACGCTGCGACAAACAAAAAGACCGCTTTATTGCTAGACATAAGTAAACACTAAAGTAATTTAACTTTTGTCAAATGATGCTCTATCCTAGCATATTTTGCGGTTTCCGAGGAAATAAAAATCGCCATGTTTAAAGAAAACAAAACTGGCAATAATGTTGATAATCTACTTAAGGAGGTAAGTTAATGGAAGTAACAATGAGTGCAGATCAAGTTATCGCTGCAATCCAAGGTTTGCGTTCTAAGGGAGACCAATTAAACAAAAAGAAAATTAAAACAAACCACCCTGATTTAATGAGGCATGCTCTTCATTATTTTCCCGACTGGAACACTGCCGTTGAAAAAGCGAACTAATGTGCGGGTTTTCGTTTTTGTTTAATGTTCTAAAACAGAAATCTTAAAGCTTCCAAGAATTAACTTACATAATCTAAATTAGTCTGTCGTAATTTGACAGACTTCTTTTTAGTTATATGTACAATCAAGCTCTCCTTTGCATGTAATTTTAATAAATGGGAATGATGTAATTTATATCCTTTAAAAATGAGCGAGAATTTAAAAACTGTTTATTTACGATAGGAAGAGGGTTTAAGGATGAAAGATTTTTTTGCGTTGCTAAAGAATGGGAATAAATCAGCACTTTATGCAACGGTAATTAATACGCTGATTGCGGCAATAAAAGGAACAGCATTCGGGATAACGGGAAATGTAGCGATGTTTGCTGAAACAATGCATTCACTTGGTGATGCGGCTAATCAATTTTTTGTCTTTATCGGTTCCGCTTTAAGCAAAAAGGCACCAACAAAACGATTTCCTGGCGGCTTTGGCAGACTTGTTAATCTAGTTTTGTTATTTGCTGTTCTTATTGTTGGAATTATGTCCTATGAGACAATCCGAGAAGGAATTGACCACTTATTTCATCCAACTGAATCGACTGGATTTTATTTAAATATCGCAGTACTTGCTCTTGCTGTTGTACTGGAATTTTTTGTGCTTATGAAAGCGATGAAGGAAATCGTAAAAGATGAGGGTGTCCCGTCTCGAGGCTTAAGCCTTTTTAAGAACAGCTTCCTTTATTTGAAGAAAGCAAATCCCGCCACAAAATTAGTCTTTCTGGAGGACATCGTAGCAACAGGCGGCGGTCTTCTCGCAATGCTTGCTGTCATCATTGCTCAATATACTCCATTCCATCAAGCCGAGGGTCTCGCTTCCATAATCATCGGAATATTTATGTTTTTCGTTGTCGGAAGAGTATTTTTGGATAATGCTGCTGGTGCTATCGGTGAAAGTGATGCGGAAATGGAAGGAAGAATCGGCATTATCGCTATGGCAGATCCAGATGTACGCGATATTCAGGACATTTCTGTCTATAAAGAAGGCGAAAACTTTCATGTTGAATTAAGTATTGAATTAGACAGCAAACTAACTGTCGCACAAGCGGATCTTATTAGGCATCGCATTGAGGATCAAATTTTGGAGGAAAAAGGTGTTTCTGACGTCATTATTGAATATGACAAGGACGATGGCATTTTAAAGTGGAAAGAGCCAAGTAATGAGATAAAAACACCATAAAGAAGAGGAAAGGCAGCCCCCTTTCCTCTTTTGCACATTATTCTTTAACAGCTTCTTCAAAGGGTGCGTAAAAAATCCCTTTTGGCGCTAATATATCTGTTTCCGTTTCTTCTTCCTGACCGTTAACAGTATAGGTTCCTGCTGGAAAGTAATCGTAAAAGCCTGATTGAATATGGAGCTCGACATAATACTCGTCCAGTTCTTTCAATAATTGAATATATTGATCTTTATCAAGCACTTCGTCAAATTCATCTAGCTCAAAGTTTTCCTTAATGGCATCAGTAAGCTCTTCATGTGAATCAACTGTCACGAATAAATCAACATCACAGCATTCCATACAAAGTAATACTTCTTCCCCTCTGATTTCTTCATAAGACTCTTTTACTATATCTTGTAATAATTGATTGATTTTATCAGCATTTTTTAAGATCATTGTCGTTTTCAAAAAAAAACCTCCATGTATAGCACATGTAAGAAAGATAAATCATATTTGGGCATATAGTCAAGTGATAACCTAAGAATAAGGAAAACTACATAACAATTTCCTTAAGAAGCTTAAAGGATTCAAGTCTTTCTTGATGGCTATATAAAGCTGTGTTTACGATAACTTCATCTGCTTGCGTCTCCTTCAAAAACGCCTCGAGCTTTGCGGCAACTATTTCCTGTGTACCAATAATAGAGGATTTAAGCTGTTGTTGAACAACGGACCGCTCATATGGACTCCAGATTTCATCCATGTTTTCAACAGGCGGCTTCATTTGCGTTGGTCTGCCTCTTATTAAGCTTAAAAATTGTTGCTGTGAGGATGTAGCTAAATATTGGGCTTTTTCCTCTGTTTCAGAAATGATTATGTTTGCCCCAACCATAACATAAGGCTTTTCGAGCACTTTTGATGGTTTAAAATTCTGGTGGTAGGTTTGTAATGCTGGGATAGTGTAATCTGATGAAAAGTGGCTTGCAAACGCAAATGGCAAACCAAGCTCTGCTGCCAGTTTTGCACTGAATCCACTTGATCCTAGCAGCCATATTGGAATGTTCAAGCCTTCCCCAGGAATAGCACGAACAGGCAAGCCTGTTTGCTCATAAGGCCTTAAAAATTGGCGTAAGTCCTCTAGCATTTCCGGAAAGTCACTTCCGTCCCGTTTTCCGCCCCTGCGCAATGCATTTGCCGTTAACTGGTCACTTCCCGGGGCACGTCCAAGCCCTAAATCAATTCTGTTTGGATACAAAGACTCTAATGTCCCAAACTGTTCGGCAATAACCAACGGTGCATGGTTTGGCAGCATGATTCCACCAGACCCGACACGAATTTTGTTCGTACCTCCTGCAATATATCCAATCAGCACAGATGTAGCACTGCTGGCAATGCCTGGCATGCTGTGATGTTCTGCAACCCAATACCGATTATATCCCCATTTTTCCGCATGCTGTGCTAAATCTAATGAATTTTTAAAAGCAGCACCCGCTGTACTTCCTTCTATAATTGGCGATAAATCAAGGACAGAAAACTTAGCATTTTTTAATGTTTTCGACATTTTTTTCTGACCTCCTTTTGTTCTCTATATTACTATAGAATGATTACTGTCCTAGAAGCAATTATCCTGCTTACAGCTATTCCTTTAAGCTTTTAATATACTCCAATGTTTGCTCATGATAAGGCTTCATTAAGTACTCAATCGGCTGGTATGGTGAAACAACTGGCACCTTCTTATCATTAATGATTCGGATAATTGGTTTTGCCTGTGATTTGGATGCTGTTATCTTCCATTCACCTGCTCTTTTTTCCATCGTTAAATCAATAATTCCAAGATGATTTCCCCAAAAGCCTGCTTGAACGGTTGGCTTTCCATTTATCGTTCCGGCCTGATGGTTAATGACATCTGTATTCTTTTCACCATT
This sequence comes from Niallia taxi, assembly GCF_032818155.1. NCBI lineage: Bacteria > Bacillati > Bacillota > Bacilli > Caryophanales > Bacillaceae > Niallia > Niallia taxi. The sequence goes on along the minus strand of NZ_CP102589.1, from coordinate 2,244,908 downwards.
TTTTGGAAACAGTCCATGGGAATGTCCAAATAATAGGACATCAATCCCTTCCACCATACTCACATCGACTACATTATTCCCCTGCTTTTCCTTAAGAGCTCCATCTGATTGCAGTCCTGCATGTACAAGGGCAATGATAAGATCAGCACCCTCTTTTTTCATTTTCGGAACTAGCTCAGCTGCTGTTTCACTCATATTCTTTATAATTAAGTTCCCTTTAAAGTATTCCTTGTCCCATTCTGCTGCAATCGGTGTGAGCAAGCCAATCACACCAACATTTAATGTCTCCTCTTTTCCTTCCTCTGTTCGAATAGTTTGAGGCAAAATGACATACGGATTAAAAAAATGCAGATCATCTTCCTCCATATTATTATGATCATCCATATAAATATTTGCATTTACAATGGGAAAATCAGCGCCAGTTAAACTTTTCATAAGAAAATCGATTCCATAATTAAATTCGTGATTTCCAACTGTCGCTGCATCATACTCCAATAAATTCATTGTCTTATATGCAGGGTGTATATCTGTAAGATTTAGAAGATTGCTTTTGGCAATAAATTCTGCGAGTGCATTACCTTTTATTACATCGCCAACATCGAATAAAAGGGTATTTTCCGATTGTGATCTAATTTTTTGAATAAGCGATGCCGTTCTGCTTAGACCAAAATCAATTGTGCGTTTTTGGTTTTTATAATCATAATCTAAAATATTCGCATGGATATCTGTCGTTTCTAATATTTTCAGTTTAGCTTTTGTTGGATTTTGTAATTCCTCTGCTTCTGCTATTTTATATGGGAAAAACATTAGCAGCAAAGCTAACAGTATGTATCGTATTTTCACGAGTTCTTCACCTCGGAGCTCCCAAGCATGGGGTAATGCCTTTATTCTTCTCCAAAATGCCAAAACCTACCCTTCTTTTCATTAAGCTTGCTGAAATATGTCAACTATTAAGAAGTTTTGATAGCTTTTGTCTTCTTGCAGGAAAATAGGCCTTTTCTATGTAATTTGTAAGCATAGTCATTTATAAATTCTTTTTTCGAATATAATTTATCAATCAAAAGGAGTGTAATATATGAATATTTATTCTATTTATGAAGCATCCCAAAAGCTGACGACAAGCCCAAAAACATTAAAGCAATGGGAAAATAAATTCAAAGAAATATTAATTATTCCGAGAACAAAAAACGGCGCGCGTTTTTATACAGACAAGGAGCTGTCTTTGCTGCTTGAGGTAAAAAATTTATATAAAGAAAAGAAAAACACAACAGAGGTTAAAAAAACATTAAGTATGATTTTACAGCCAAAAGAAGTTAAAGCAGAAAAACAAGTCGAACAAGCAGAAGGTATCGCAGAGCTTGAGACTCCTGTTAATGAAATCCAAGTTATCGAGCCAGAAGAATTAGTAAAAAAAATCGACAGAATTGCAGAAGATGGCACTCAGCTGCAAGCCTTGATGTCTTCACTCGAAGCATATAAGCATGACTTCCTCCATGAGGTAAAACAAGAAATCCGCAACGGGATTAAACAAGAGGTTTTAGAAAGCATTACAACAGAAATACAAGCTGGAAAGTCGGAAACAATAGAAAAGCTGTCTACTGCATTTTCTGAGCATCAGGAAGCAGCAAAGGAAGACATCGAACAGATTTCTGAATTAGTACATACAAGCACACAAAAAACAACAGAAGACTATACGGCAATCAAGCATAATATAAAAAAGCTTTCCGACTTATCAAAAGCCGAAAGGAAAACATATTCTAAGCAATGGACAGCTTCTACAACATCTACGAAAGAAATTAAATCAATGGTGGAGCATTTATCTAAATCAAATACAGAAATAAACAAAACAGTTGAGCAGCTTCATAAAAATGACCGGATTTTAATGGAAGCCTTGCGCACTGAACGAGAACAAATGAGTAAAGAAATTAAGGACCGGGAAAAAAGCTTCCAAGAGCTTGTCCAGTCATTTCGCCAAACGGCGGTTGCAGAGCCTCCGAAAAAAACATGGTGGAAAATCTGGCATAAATAAGTTGAATATGATTTCAATTAAGATCAGGCAACCCCTGGTCTTTTTTATGTCCCTTTCTTTATGTTAGAATGTGTTCGTAGGATGATTTTTTAAGAATGGGACATTGGAGGATGTAATGGCAAATTATCAAGCACTGTTTCTAGATATTGACGGCACGATTTTGCAGCCAGACGACACGATGCAAGACTCTACAAAGGAGGCTGTCAAACAAATGAAGGAGCAAGGACTAGAAGTATTCCTTGCAACAGGACGCCCCCTTCATGAGATAGCGGATATCGGTGAGGTATTAAAGATTGATTCATTTATTGGCTATAATGGCGCACTTGCCATTTATAATGGGCAGGACATTTTGAAAAGCCCGATGAGCCCTGATTTAGTGGACTTATACATAAAAATTGCCCATGAAAAAGGCAATGAGCTTATCCTTTATACTAGCAGCCATAATCTTCTTTCACATCCTGAAAATGAAATGACGAAGCTGTTTTGTAAGAAATTTCACTTAAGAAGCAATAAGCAGTATACAGAAGATCAGCATGCCAACATATTAGGCATTACCGTCATTAACTTAAAAGAAGCGGATATTCACCTTTATGAAAGTTTTCCTGATATTCATCTTTCACAAGTTAATATTGAAGGCTTCCGTCATGCATACGATGTTATTAGTGATAAAGTTAATAAAGGGATGGCTATCGGCGAAATATTAAAAAGGCTGAACATTGAAACAAAAAATGCCATTGCTTTTGGCGATGGTATGAATGATAAAGAAATGCTCTCAGTTGTCGGAGTTGGTTTTGCAATGGGAAATGCTCATGAGAAGCTGTTTGCTTATGCAAAGCACAGAACTACTGCTGTAACAGATTCGGGCATTTATAATGGATTAAAGTCCCTTGGACTAATTAAAGAATAGTTATAAGAGATAAGCGATGCAAGAGCTTTGCATCGCTTATTTTTAGTCCGTATTTTCTGTTTGTGCTGTTTCAGCTAACACTTGGGTTACTTTTTTATCGTAATAGCTTTCATTCATTTTATAAGAAAATTCAAACGCAGGTGATGCTGCATTTTCTGTTTTGATCCAATAAAAGCCTTCACTTTCCTGGATGGAATCAAGCTCCTGCATAATCGTAAGAGTAACCGTAATTAAGTTTTTGTTTTTCGTAATGGCAATAGATGGATTCGAGGTTCTAGACGGCTTATTCATCATTTTTTTGGCGAATAACACAGAAAAATACAACTCGTTTCCGCTTTTACTCTTTTTGTTCATTTTTAGCAAGAAGGAATCTCCCAAATCTACTAGCTTTTCTTTATCCATATCCTCAACAGACATGATTAGTTTTATGTATTTGTTTTCTACTGGTGCAATATTAATTTTCGTAGCAGCCATTTGTATCCTCCTCTTTACAATCAACTGACACAATGCCATTTACACATACTTTCTAGTTTATAACAGAGAGGCATTTTCTATGACAAAAATTTGTAGTCAGGTCATATTTTTATATAATATTATAGCTGACATGCTAAGTTCAAGTAGAACACACCAAAAAAGTGCGATTATAAAGGACATCTTCTAATTTTTGAAGATGTCCAATCTGTCTACCGCTTATTTTTTTACAAACATTTGAACCCATTGATATCCATTTTCTTCAAAGCCAACACCAATATGGGAGAAATCCTTGCTAAGAATATTAGCGCGGTGCCCTTCACTATTCATCCACGCATTAACAACCTCTTCAGGTGTTCTTTGTCCTTGGGCAATATTTTCACCAGCTGACTTATACGTGATGCCAAAATCTCTCATCATGTCGAATGGTGATCCATATGTTGGGCTCGTATGTGAAAAATAGCCTTTTTCATTCATATCCTGTGCTTTCACATTTGCAACATCGTTTAACTCAGGATATGCTTTAAGAGCAGTTAACCCAGCTTTTTGTCTTTCTTTATTAGTTAAGCTGATAACAGCATCCACGTATTCACTAGAGCCTTTATTTTCACTGGCAATATCAGCAGCTTTTTTAGGTGATTGCTGTGCTGCAGGCGCAGGTTGTGCTGGTGCAGACTGAGATTGCTGAATGTTATTCGTAGTTGGTCGTTGAGTCTGTTGTGCCGTTCCATTGTTTGTATTTGCATTCGTATATCCATTGGCATTTCCATTTGGCACTGCACCACGATTAACAATTTTAAATTCATATTTCGCATCCTGAATTTTAATTGCTTGTGTATGTGGGTAACGGTTACTGTTTTTGTCTGTTTTTAAATTGGAAATTTGACCTGTTTCTATTATATCATTGTCCGTGTCAATTGGATTGTCATTATTATTACATGCAGTCAACATGCCTGCAGCCAAGCTCATACATAGTACTGTTCTAACGGGTTTGAATTTCATTGAAATTGCTCCTTTGCAGTTTTTTCTTTAATTATTTTCTCTGTTTGCACGCAAATTACTTATGGTATTTATTTGCTCAATTTCTAAAAAAACTTGGAAGCATCTTACAGGTATTTTTAACGATTTACGTGTATAATGACGATAATAGCTAATAGTGAGCTATTTCAAATAATGTTAAGAGGTGTAATATGAATCAAATCAGCACAACAGAATCATTTAATGAAATTATTAACAATGGAGAAACTAATATCGTTAAGTTTTTCACGACTTGGTGTCCTGACTGTACAAGAATGGATATGTTTATTCCTGAAATTATTGAAGAAAATGCAGACAAAAAATGGTTTAGCTTGAACAAAGACGAGCTTCCTGAGCTAGCAGAGAAATATGATGTTATGGGTATTCCGAGCCTGCTTGTATTTAAAGATGGAGAGAAAATCGGACACTTGCACAGTGCTAATGCTAAAACACCTGAGCAAGTCGAGGAATTTTTGGCTCCATTTAAAAAATAACCATAAAAAAAAGAAACAGCGTTTAAAACGCTGTTTCTTTTTTTTATACATCAGCCTGTATTACGCAAGCCTGCAGCAATTCCATTGATTGTCAGCAATACTTGGTTCAGAAGTTCCGGATCTGGTGTCTCCTGGTCGCGCAGCTGTTTAATCAGCTCTACCTGGAAGAAGTTCAACGGATCTACATAAGGGTTTCTTCTGTGGACAGACTCTTGAATTGTTGGTGTATGATCTAAAAGCTCTGCTTCTCCGGATATCTCAAGAAGTATCGCTTTTGTCTTGTTGTATTCCTCTTTAATATTGTTATAAATTCTTGTGCCGATTGCTTCATCTTCCACTAAAGAAGAATATTCTCGCGCTGTCGTTAAATCTGCCTTCATTAACGCCATTTGAAGATTGTCGATAGTGGAGCGGAAAAACGGCCATTTTTCGTACATTTCCTTTAGGATATCAATGTTCTTACCGTCCTTATCTGCAAATGCAGTTAGACCAGTTCCTGCTGCATACCATGCTGGTAACAGCTGACGGCTTTGTGTCCATGCGAACACCCAAGGAATAGCACGCAAGTCTTCAAACGTCTGCTTGCTTTTTCTGCTCATCGGTCTGGAACCAATTTTCAAGTTTCCAATTTCGTTAAGCGGTGTTGCTTCTTTAAAGTAAGTCATAAAGTCATCGTCAAAGAAGACTAATGATTGATATTTCTTCAATGATACAGCAGAGATATCCTCCATTGCTGTTTCCCACTTGTCTTTTTGACTTTGATCAAGCTCGTTATTTGAGATGTGAGCAAACGCCTTTAACAATGTAGAAATTGCCTGCTCAAGACTTCGGAACGCGATATCCTCCAATAAGTAACGAGAAGACAAAACTTCGCCTTGCTCTGTAATTTTCACACCATCACCAAGCGTTTCAGCTGGCTGTGAAAGAATACTCTTATTAAGCGGACCGCCACCTCTTCCAAGTGAACCACCGCGTCCATGGAAGAATTTCAGGCCGATTTTATAACGGCTAGCCATTTCATGAATTTCTCTTTGAGCTCTGTACAGCTTCCAGTTGGCTGTTAGTGTTCCACCGTCTTTACTTCCATCAGAATAACCAAGCATGATTTCCTGCTGATTTCCATGCTGGATTAGATGGTTTTTATAAACAGGTAGCTCAAATAATGTTTGCATAATATCTGGTCCTGCTACTAAATCGTCAATAGTTTCCAGCAATGGAGCCACATTTAAATGACTCTCCACCGTTCCATCTGCATGAAGGCGGTAGATTCCTGCTTCTTTCGCAAGTACAAGCACTTCAAGCAAATCACTTGCAGACTGTGTCATACTGATCAGATAAACCGTAATAGCTCGTTTACCGAATTTTTTATGAGCATCGCGAATCATTTGGAATGTTTTAATCATTTCCTGTGTTTGAGCAGAATAATCTTCATTCAATAACAGAATTGGTCTAGGATCCTTTAAAACAGATTCAAGAATTTTCATTTTGTTGTCTTCATCAAGGCTGCTGTAATCGTCTGCAATGCCAACTTTTTTCATTATTTCTGAAATGGCCGCTTCATGCTCACCACTATGGTTACGAATATCCAATGTAGCAAGGTGGAAACCAAACAAGCGGACTTGACGGATTAGTTTTTGCAAATCCTTTTGTTCATGATCCTTCGGCTGATGAATCGCAAAACTTTCTTGGATTAGCTGCAGATCCTTCAAAAGCTCCTCTGAATCTGTATAGCCTTTTTCTGTTTTACCAGTCGCTTTAAGTCTTTCTACAATAACAGCAAACTTTCTGCGATACACTTCTGTTTCAACTTGCCATTTGCTGTCTGCAGTTAAATAAAGCTGCTCTTCTTCTACGATAGACTGGATTAGCTTTGAACTTGCTTTGATTCTGTTTGTCGAATGGCTGAAACGCTTCATTAAAGAAATAACAGCATCTGTATATTTCTTAAGCACAAGCTTGTTCTGCTTATGAAGGGTTTGCCATGTTACTTCAGGCGTCACGTTCGGATTACCGTCGCGATCTCCTCCTATCCATGAACCAAATGTCAGGAAGTTCGGAACATTCCAATTATAGGTTGGATAGTTTTCATGTAAAGCATCTTGGACTTCTTGATGAATATCTGGTAATACGTCAAACAATGTTTGATCGAAGTAGTACAAGCCATTTCGCACTTCATCCATTACAGTCGGCCTTGTTAGACGAAGCTCATCTGTTTGCCACATAATAGTGATTTCTTCAAACAGCTCTTGATCAATTAGCTTACGTTCTTTTCTAGTCAGCATTGGATTATCATGCTGCTTTAAGAGACCTGCAATACGCTTTTGAATTTCCAAAATAGAGCGTTTTGTCGATTCAGTTGGATGTGCTGTGATAATCAGCTCCAAGGATAATGTATCAAGGACATTTTGAATCGCATCCTCTGAAAGGTTTTTGCTCTTAAAGGCCTGAATGGCACTGTCAATCGACGCAGGCTGAACAAGATTGTTCTCCATAAGCTGATATTCTCTTCTTCTTCTTATGCGGTGATTAAGCTCAGCTACGTTAACAAGATGAAAATATTTCGAGAAGGCACGAATAACCTGTCTTCTCATCGGTCTTTCCAAGTTTTCCATTTCGCTTTTCAATGTTTGATATGTATCTTCATTGTAATTAGTGCGCAATTCTTTTGCTAATTTACGGATTGTTTCGACTTTTTCTAAAAGTTCTTGTCCGCCATGATGAACAAGCACCTCGCCAAGTATTTTTCCCAATCGCTTAACATCCCTGCGCAAAGATGTGCTGTTTTCATTAACCTTTAATCGTGTTGTCATTAGATTACCATCCCTTAATCTAAATAATTTTTATCTATTCGATACCTATAATCCTATCACTATTCGTCAGAAAATACATCAAGAAATCGCGTTGATTAATAGATAGAAAAGATTAGTTTCATGAAATTAATCTATTTTTTGTATAAGTAAGCTGAAAATAGGGAATAATTTCTAGATTAACCGTTTTCATTAAAACTTTATTTTATTATACCTTTCCTTACATTATTTGCACATCAATTTGTCTTATACCACTTTTTCATTCTTGGAAAGGTTATTTAAATTTTGACTAATTATAACATGACTGTGCGAAAATAATAGATGTTTATCCGTATTTACGCACCAAAAGGCATAAAATTACTCTTAAGCCGCTATTTTTAGTAGAATAAATGAGGAATACTATTAAATGAAGAACAGGAAGTGTTATCGATGAGCAATCTAAAAAACTGGTTTGACAAAGGAATGTCATCACATACGTACATATCGAGCATGCAAGTAAACAAAGATAATCTTTTAAAGGTTTATAATGAATTTTCTGTTCCCGCAAAAGACATTGACAGCTTAAAGATGCTGCAAACAAAAGGGTATAAAGCGCTGATACTTAGTGCTGATTGGTGTGGGGATGCAATGGTCAATGTTCCTATCTTTTTACGCTTAGCTAATGAAGCATTAATCGAAACTAGATTTTTGATCAGGGATGAAAACCTTGAATTAATGGATCAATTTTTGACGAATGGAACAGCACGCTCCATTCCGATCATTATTTTCCTTGACGAAAACGATGAGGTAATCGGCAAATGGGGACCGAGAGCAGAAATTATTCAAAAGGAAGTAGATGTTCTTAAAAAGGATGTGCCAGCTAAAGACACTCCAGAATATGATGCTGCATTTAAATCCTTTATTAAAGCAATGGTAGAGCAATTTATCAACAATGAAGACTGGTGGACAATTATTAAAAATGATTTGATTGAAAGTTTGACAGCTCTTGATAAGAAATAAAAAAACGGGGATTGCTCCCCGTTTTTTTTAATGACTATGACTTTCTTTATTTGGGTTGTAAATAACAAAGCCTGGCTCTGGCACATGGAAATATTGAATCCAAATTCCGTCTAAAAACTCACTGTCATTTTTATCTAAAAGGACAGCAACCTCTTTATCTGACTCAACCACTTCATCATTTTCCGTTTGCTTGTCCAGCTTTAGATCATAATGGGCATGGTTTCCGTGATGCTCAGTTATGTATACACGCAGCATTTCTCCTTCATTTGCTTTGCTAAGCATTTGTTTCATTACTTTCGCTGCATGTCGATTTACTTTAACATTCATTGTACTTCCTCCAAATTTGTTGATTTTTGTACGTTTCTATTGTATTCCTCTACTAGATTGTTTGCAAATAATCGATACCGGCAGCGCCTTTTACATACAAAAACAGGACCGGCTTCTGCCAGTCCTGTTTCTTCTATTAAGATAATGCGCCGATTTCGACCATTTCTTTCACTTTAGCCAATTCCTTTGCATATTGCTCAAAGCCTTCTTTATCTAAGATATCCAGGGATTCATTTACTTTAAATTGCAGATAATTGCGTTTAAGTTCCATATCAAGCACAGAAACGATTTTCTCCTCATCAATGAAATCCTCAAGCTCCTGGACAAACATATATACACTATAATCATTAATCATTACTAGCATTAGCCAACCTAAAGAGTCAACATATTTCTTCTCTTCTGTAACAGTAATAATATCCCCTTTATGTAAATCAAGAAAAAAAGTATGATCAGGTCTAGGACATGTACATTCCACCATATATTGAAACGGCTTCACTACCAAGAATTGATTTTGCATAAAATTACACCTTCCTAGCTTCTTTATTGTCTGTTTATTGGTTATTCATATTGTAAATGAAAATGATTATCAATGTCAATTTATTTATTGAAAAAAATCCTGACCTTGATAAGTCGGCTCCTATATAACAAATGTAAAAAAAACGAGGCTGGGACAAAACAAAAATACCCTATCTAAAGACGAACTATAAATAACGAAAAAACATAAAAAACCAAACTATTAATCAATAAATAGTTCGGTTTTTTTATTAGACTTAAATATTTATGTCCAAGCCTTAGTTTTAAGCTAGAACTCAGAATAATTTATAGATAACAATTAATCAGTCTTTACGACAGGAAGTCTAGCTGGATAAAATTGATTATTAATTTCTTTTAAAAGGGAAAGATCGCATTTAGGTTTACGGGTATAGGTGAGTATCCCGTTAATTTCTTGTTCTACATCTGTTAACTGTGTATAGCAGTAACCCCATAACCCTTTCGATTGGTAGATAGCATCCATAATACGGCGGAAATCTCGGACATATTCCTCCTCCGTCTCGACAGAAGTATAGCCCCAGCCTTTTTGATCATCCACTTTAAAGCCTATCCCTCCAAATTCTGTCAGCATAATCGGTTCTCCTTGATGAGAATAGCCATTTGCATACACCTGCCATTTGCCGTGTGCATGTGAAAGGAGATTTTCGACAGTAGCTAACGTTTCTTTAAAGTATTCGTACTTAACCTTTTCCTCATGATTTCCATGATTATAATTGTGAATAGCACATATATCGGTTGTTGTCGCTTCCCAGCCGTCATTCGAGATGACAGGCCTAGTACCGTCAATTGCATGCAGCATATGATACATCGTTTTGGAGAATTGCTGTTGCTTTTTGTCTGCGTGAATATCAGGAACTCCCCAACTTTCATTTAACGGGACCCAAGTTACGATGGACGGGTGATTATAGTCTCGTTCTACAATTTCCATCCATTCCTTCATTAATCTTCCGGCTGCTTTTTCTGTATAAACAGGAGCAGATGCGCACTCCCCCCATACTAAAAACCCTAACGTATCAGCATAATACAAAAACAAGGGATCTTCTGTTTTTTGATGTTTACGACAACCGTTAAAGCCCATCTCTTTCGCTAATTCTATGTCTTTTTTTAAATCATTTGCTGAAGGTGCTGTCAATAACCCCTCCGGCCAGTAACCTTGGTCTAATACAAGCTTTTGATAATATGGCCGATTATTTAAAAATACCATCCCGCTTTCCGTATGTACTTTCCTATATCCAAAATAAGATGTTATCGTATCTAGTACGTGACCATCATCCTTAACCAGTTCTAGTTTGACATCAAATAGGTTTGGATTCTCAGGCGTCCATGCAAAACCAGCATCATGGAAATTTGATCGGAAAATTTTATTTTGCATAAGATCTATTGCTCTTTTCACATTTCGCCCCGTTAACTTCATTCGATCCTCTGCAATTACGATGTCTTTAAAGCTGATAGTGTAGTCTATGAATCTATCTTCTTTAAAATGGATAAAGTCACTAATATGCAAATCTATCCAAACGTTACCATTATCTAAATCAGACGTGAATTTCACACTTTCTATATGTTCCTTTTCAATCTGTTCTATCCAAACTGTTTGCCATATCCCCGTAGAATTAGTGTACCAAATTCCCCGTGATTCTTTTTCCCAAAACTGCTTACCACGCGGAATCGTTTCATCATCAAAAGGATCATGTACAAAGACGGTGATGGTTTGTTTTCCCTTCACTAGCTTATCTGTAATATTAAAGTGGAAGGAAGTATGTCCCCCTTCATGCTCGCCAACAAATTGCCCGTTCACATACACTTTACAATAATAGTCTACTGCCCCAAAGTGTAATAATGTTAACTTATCAGCAGAATTATCGAGCTCTATTTCTTTTTTATACCATATATACTCATGAATACTGCGGTTATTTATGCCGCTTAACTCTGATTGGTAAACAAAGGGAACGTTTATTTCACGAGATAGATTCTCCTGATTGGCATATTTCTCCTTCCAGCCTTCATTTTTATCATCAAATTCAAATTGCCATGTACCGTTTAAATTCAGCCATTCAGATCGTACAAATTGAGGTCTTGGATATTCTACTCTGCTCATAATACCTCCTATGGTTTCATTCTTCTTGTATTTACTTCTCTTACTCTATTTACAGAAACCTTTGGCTTGCGATCAATCGTAAGCAATCCGTTAAGTTCCTGCTGGACATCTGTAAGCTGTGTATAACAATAGCCAACCACATATTCTAAATCTTGAATCGCATAATGTATTTCTTCAAACCTTTTGAAAAACGCTTCCTCATCCTGTACTTGATTACCATAGCCCCATCCTTCTTCCGTTTGGAAAGCAATTCCGCCAAATTCGGAAATAATAATCGGCTGTCCTTTATAGCCATAATTTTCAGCAAATGGGTAGAAATCTTTATTAAATTGCATTTTATTAGATAAAACATATTCCTTATTTTCATAGCGTTTAGTAAATACTTTGCCGAATTCTTCATAATCATGCAGTGTAATGATATCGGAAATGGTATGCTCCCAGCCGTCATTCGTTATGACAGGGCGCATTTGGTCATATGTTTTCGTCATGTAATAAATACTTTCCGTAAATGCTTGTTGCTTCCTATTTACATGAATGTCATGAACTCCCCAAGATTCATTGAAAGGTACCCAAGTAATAACACTTGGATGATTGTAGCTTTGCTTCACAATTTCCATCCATTCCTGTGAAAAATTCTTCACTGCCCGATCATTAAATGCATATGTTGAGCCAACCTCTAACCATACTAGCAGCCCGTATTTATCTGCTAAATACAAAAAGCGCGAATCCTCTACTTTTTGATGCTTCCTGACCCCGTTATATCCAAGTTCTAACACTTTTTTAATGTCTACCTCAAGAGCTTCTATACTCGGCGGCGTCAAATCGGAATCCTGCCAATAGCCTTGGTCTAATATAAGGCGTTGGTATAATTCTCTATTATTAAGCAGTATCTTATTTCCTTCGATTGAAATCTTTCTCATCCCAAAATAAGAATGTACGGTATCAAGTAATTCGTTCTCTTTATACAAATTAAGCTGAAGATCATATAAATGAGGATTCTCTGGACTCCAAGTTTTCATTGTCCATGGATCCTGTCTTTGCAGCACACTTCCTTGCAGTGCAGCAGAACCATCTATAATGGTTGCTGTTAAGCAATTAATGAGCTTGCCATCAAACAGAATCTTTGCTTCTGCCCTATATTCATCTGCTCCAATTGGAATGTTGTTTGTATCTAATTCAATCAGAATTTCTTGTTCATCAAATAAAGGCGTAATTTTTGCATGTTCTACATAAACAGGAGAAACATATTCTAACCAAACTGATTTCCAGATACCTGTTGTTTGCACATACCAGCATCCAAAGTTTTCGTCATGCCATCTCTGCTTTCCTCTTGGCTGGGAGCAGTCTTTTGAATCATGCACCTTCACCGTCAATTTATTTTCGCCAATATGAACCTTATCCTTTAAATCTACTGAAAAGGCATGATAACCGCCTTGATGCTGTGCCGCAAGCTTACCATTAACATATATAAACGCCTCATAGTCGACTCCTTCAAAATGAAGAATAGGAAGTTTCTCTACATCATCTATATTCAAGATTCGTTCGTACCATACTATTTCATGATGCTCTTGTTGATGAATGCCACTTGCCTTGGTTTCATAGGTGAAAGGAACTTCTATCACCGTTCCCTTTGGAAATTTTTCATACCATTTATTTTTTTCACCTTTTTTTTCATCATCAATCGCAAAATCCCATTTGCCATCCAAGGAATACCATTTTTCTCGTCTCAATTGCGGATTAGGATGCAATTCTTTCATTAGCTTATACCTCCAATTTGTTGATTACCTCTAATCATTAGCTTTTTTATGCTTTTATTTTTAGCCAGCATGATCATGCCTGCAGACATGTATAAAATTACACTGATAATATCCATAATGAAGTAACTCATAACGCCACATACTAATAACCAAATCGCTACTTTTACATGAACTTGATCATCCTTAATATATTTTTTAGCACAAACCAGATTAAACAGGCCGAGTCCGATTAGAATGGATCCAAATATGCCGATAAAGATATATATACTTCCAACGACAGATTCCATCGCCTTCATATAAGCGAAGCTCGTGTTTTCAATCAGATTTGCACCTTCTATTTTTTTCAAAGTCCCATACACCAAAATAGTTAATAATCCATCAATTATTTGCCAAATCCCAGCTATGAACACTAAGTTCCTTTCCAATTTTCTATTCATCAACCCTTCACTCCAGCTGATAGTGACATAGAATCTAAGAAATACTTTTGTGCAAATAAGTAAAGTATGAAGGTTGGAACAATCGCAACAAGCGCTCCTGCCATCAATAATGTAGGCTGAGCCTGATACATACCTTGCAGCAATTGCAGCCCTGGTGTTATCGGCATTTTTTCCACATCATTAAACACGATTGACGGCCATAAGAAATCATTCCAAGAACCAGTAAAGGAGAACAAGGAAACTACTAAAAGCACTGGTTTGATTAAAGGCAAAATGACTCTTTGTAATATTTGAAAATCATTTGCACCATCCATTCTTGCTGCTTCATCAAACTCTGTAGGGATATTATTCATAAACTGTCTCACTAGGAAAATATTAAAAACACCTGCAGCACCAGGAACAATCATCGCGATAGGTGAATTAACCCACCCTAAAATATCAATAATCTTATAAAGGGGAATTAAATTAACGACTGCAGGAAACATCATCGTCGCCATTAAAAAGGCAAACAACCCATTCTTCCCTCTAAAACTTAATCTACTAAAAGCGAAGGCAGAAAGTGTAACAACAAGTAATACTAATAAAGTATGCGTGACAGAAATAAACAAGGAATTCGTAAACCAGCGCACTAACGGTGTACTTGCATTATCCACTAAAAGAGAGGTGTAATTGGAAAGCACCCATTCAATTGGCAGAAATTTAAAACCAACTGATTGAAGTTCTATTTCTGATTTAAAAGAGGTTACAATTCCCCACACTAACGGAATAACCCAAATAACGGACATTGCAAGTAAAAAGACAAACGCAATGATTTTTGGAAATGGATTAACTCTTTTTCCACTCATTCCAATCCCTCCTATTTAATTTTTTCTTTCTCTTAAGAAAAAGAACTGTAAGGATGCAACGATCATGATGCACACGCCAAGAATAACTGCCATTGCTGATGAAATCCCTGCGATCGATTGACCAGAGCCAAATGCATTTTGTTGAATATCCATTAATAGAACTCTTGTCGAATCAGTTGGTCCCCCACCTGTTAGCATAAGCGGCTGTCCATATACATTGAAGTGTGCAATGGTGGTAATAACGACCGTATAAAGAATTTGTCCTCTAATACTAGGCAGCGTGATTTTGATAAATTTCTGAAATGGTGAGGCGCCGTCAATATCTGCTGCTTCATAAAGGTCTTTTGGAATCCCATTTAAGGCTGCTTGATAAATAATCATATTCCCGCCGATTGACCACCAAACCGTTACAATAATTAACGCGATCCATGCATAAGGCTGCGTTCCAGTCCAAACCGTTTCTAAATTCAAAATATTATTGATTGGGCCATATGTGACGTTGAACATCAATGTCCAAATAATTACGACCGCTGAAATCGCAAATAAGGATGGTAAATAAAACAGAGATTGAAAGAACTTCCATAAAGCCGGTTTTGTATTTAAAGCTGCCGCAAGAAATAATGGCACGATGATACAAAACGGTACAACAAACAGGACGAATAAAAATGTATTCTTCAAACCTGTATGTAGCTGTTCATAAAAAATCGAGTCAGATTGCAGTAATATTTCTTTATAATTATCAAGGCCAATAAATGTAGGAGAGCTTATTAAATCCCATTCTGTAAAAGAAATATAAATACCAAAGAATACAGGAATTAGAAAAAACACACCAAATATCAATAAATGCGGCGCCAAGAAAAACCATGGTGTAACAGAATTTTTAATTAACCTTTTATGTTTAACTTGCTTTACTTGTTTTGTAGCAGGAACAGTTTCCATCACTCCACTCCCATTTCTTTTTCTATTTATTAACTTTTCACATCACAAATTTCAAAAGCTTACCTTTTGAATAAACAAGAGGTAAGCTTTTTACCTGCTAATTACACCACATCATTTATTCGAGTTATCTTTTTCCACCTTCGCTGAAACTTCTTTTTGCATTTGTGTAAGCGCTTTATCCACTTCCAGCTTTCCAAATACTACATCGCCTGCTTGTGCATCAAGCGCTTCTGAAACATAGCCATTATACTTATAATCAAAGATTTTTAACGTAGCTTGTTGTTCTGGTGTAGATAAGAAAAATGCTTGTGGCATTTGCTTGTATTCTTCGTTTTCTAATAGCGACAATGTGGCAGGATTTTGTCCAGACTTAGCCCATTCCATCGAGTTGTCTCGCACCCAATTCAAGAAATCCATAACACCTTTTGCTTTTTCATCGTTTCGTTTTTCATCTTTAAACATGACAAATTGATGGGAGGAAGACCAGTTAACTGTTTTAGACAGGTCATCAGAAACTTGCGGCGCATTCGTTAATCCCCAATTTATCTTGCTTTGCTTCACTTGGTTTTGCATCCAAATTCCTTCAGGCAAAAACACTACTTTTCCTGTTAAGAACATTTGCGTTGGATCTTCCCCGTCTTTAGTTGTGTATCCTGTTTTCACTAAATCCTTCCACAGGTTAAAGGTATCCTTAGCGGCTTGATTATCTAGTGTTGGCTGAATTCCATCCTCTGTTAGAGCCCCGCCATTTTGTGCATATAGTGATAAAAAGTTCGGTTTCAACCAAGTAACACCAATCGATGCAATTTTATCCTTTTTCGAGACTTCACCTACTTGCTTTACTTCATCAAATGTCACGATATTATCGTCTAACGCTGTCGGCAAATACTTATTTACTAGGTCTTTATTGTAATAAAGTCCAAACGTATGTATATCTAGCGGTATACTATAGCGTTCAGATTCAATCTCCCCAATATTCCAGGCTTCTGGCACATAATTTTCCGCCTTAACATCTGGGTAATCTGTTAATAAATCATTATAAGAGGTTAACATATCATTATCTTTAAACTGCTTAATACGCTCTGCATGAACAATCGTTAAATCAGGTATATTTTTTTTGGAGTTTACAATCGTTGGGATTTTCGTATACATATCTGTTTCTTTAAGAGAGATATTCTTAATTTTATAATCTGGATTTGTCTTGTTGTATTGATCTACCATTGCTTGCATGTTTTTCCCATCAGGTCCTGTAAATGGATTCCAAAAGGTGATTTCATTTTTAGCGCTACTGCTTGCACCTGAACTACTACATCCTGCCATAATTCCAATAGCCAACCCTAACACACCCAAAAGCTTCCACCGTTTCTTTGAAGTACCCATCGAATTTCCTCCCCATTTAATTAACTTATACATTTAACTAATTAGTTAAATATATTGATATGTTTGTTTTACAATTTTAATTTAACAACAAAAGAAAGCGTTGTCAACGTTATTTTACCAACTTCTATAGTGTTTTCTGTTGAAGTTAAACAAGTAGAATGTTACAATCAAAGTACAAGCTACTATTTAATCTTTTGGTTAAGGAGATGAACCATTATGCAAATTCAGGTTTCTAAGGATTACTTCTATGTTTATCAAGCACTTGCTAGTGAAACTCGCATTGAGATAATTGAACTGCTAGCTAAAGCCTCCGCAAACATTTCTGATATAGCCCAACAATTAAATATAAGTCCAGCTATCGTTACTCGCCATGTACAAAAGCTAGAAGAAGCTGGGATTGTTAAATCAGTTAGAACTCCTGGTAAGTCAGGTCTGCAAAAAATAGTGGAGCTCGCCATTGATAATATCGAAATTCACTTTCCTAAAAAAATATTTAAAGAATATTTACTTCATTTAACCGATTTAAAAATTGGTCATTATACAGATTTCCAAGCAAAACCAACCTGCGGGATTGCCTCAGAAACAGAGTTAATCGGCAAGCCGGATGATCCAAAATATTTTATGGATTCTAAAAGAGTGGATACACAGCTCCTATGGTTGTCAGAAGGCTTTGTAGAATATAAAATTCCTAATCTTTTAGGACCAAACCAAATACCAGAAATGATAGAAATCAGCATGGAATTAGCTTCTGAGTTTCCCTTATCTAACAACGTGTGGCCAAGTGATATCTCCTTTTATTTAAATGGTGTAAACCTTGGCACATATACAGTCCCAGGAAACTTTTCGGACGTGCGCGGGCGCTATACTCCAAGCTGGTGGAATGATAAATTTAGTCAATATGGTCTTCTGAAAACGATTCGAATTAATAAGATAGATACAGGAATTGACGGGGAGCCGCTCTCAAGTGTAACCATCGATGACATCCAATTAGATCAATCCCCATTCTTAACGTTAAGGATTGCCGTGGAGGAAGGTTCGGAGAAAGTAGGCGGACTTACTCTTTTCGGAGAGCACTTTGGAAACCATAAGCAAAATATTCGTGTTGGCATCTATTATTTAGAAAAAGAAACGCAAACTTTAAAAACCCTGTAGTAAATGGCTAGTTTTCTTCATATGCTCCATGTTAAATCAACACCTCGATAACAAAAAAAGTACCCATGGGTAGACTATTTTATAAGTGTCTACTCTATAGGGTACTTTTTATTTTTATTATCTAACGGAATTTAATTATCACATGGAGCTTGTTTCTAAAATCGGTTCTTTTCTTGTTACTTTAACTGGTTTCGTATTTCGTTTCGCAATTTGTTCTTTAAAACGGCTAAGCATTGTAGAAACAATTAACACAGACAAAATACTATAGAAGCCTCTTAGCACTCCAATACTATACATACCGATAAGAATTACGATCGTATCAAATATAAAATTCGTTTTCCCCATATTCCAGTTGAACTGTTTTTGCAGGGTAATCGACAGGATTTGGGCACCTCCTAGTGACGAACCATTCATAAACAGTACTACTACACCAGCTCCGATAATGACTCCACCAACAATGGATCCAACGAGGGGATGAAAAGCAAGTGGTGGAAAATACGCCGTTATAATGGATGAAAGAACGGTAACAGTTGTAACTGCCAGTATTGTAGATATCGTGAACTCTTTCCCCATTTTTTTATAAGACAAAATATAAAATGGGATATTAATTATCGTAAACAACACACCGAACGAAATCGGAAATAAATAGGATGCGCTTAAGCTTAAACCGGCCGTGCCGCCAGTAACAAGAGATGCACTTTTTAGCACATACAGGCCTAAAGAGGTGAAAAAGCAGCCGACAATCATGATTAATATTTTTTTCAAACAAAACACTCCTAATATGATAAAATTTAAAGTTGGGTTATGAGCGAGGATGGCATATCGCCGAGTTTCTTAGGTAATTTTGGTGGTTTTGGTATATATTTAATGATAGAATAAACTTAAGCATTTTTACATATCAAAAAGAATATAATGAACAGATATAACCTAAAAACTGAATGTATTTTATAGATTTTGATTTCATTTTGTAAAGGAGCAAAAAATGGATAAGGTAGATGTGCAATTATTAAAATTACTGCAGGAGGATGGAAGAATAACGGTGAGTGACCTGTCCAAGCAGCTTTCCTTAAGTCGGCCAAGTGTATCAGAACGACTGCTGCGGCTGCAAGAAAGAGGAATTATTCTTGAATTTAGCGCACGGGTTTCCCCTGCAAAGCTAGGCAGAGAAACACTTCTGTTTATTCAAATAAGTGAATTGAAAGAAGAACCGCATGCATTTGAGGAATTCATTAAACATGAGCAGGATATTTTGGAATGTCACCGTGTAACAGGACCTATCAGCTATACGATAAAGGCTGCCGTTTCCGGAATTGACGGAATGCGGCAATTAGTCGACAGGTTAATTCCCTTTGGAACAATCAATACTTCTGTTGTGCTTGGATCGCCTGTACCATTCAGGCACCTAATGCCAAAGGATGAGGAATAACAAAAGAAGCTCAGAGGCTAACTTCCTCTGAGCTTCTTCTTCATTAGCTGATTTCCTTCAATAGCGGAATCAGTTCAAGCAAATCGTTGATTTCATATGTCGGCTGCACATTTTCAGGTGTTTTACCTTCTCTGTTAATCCAGACTGACTTCATCCCAACTCTTGATGCTCCAAGAATATCTGTCATTAGATTATCCCCGACCATTATACAGTCTTCCACACTTAAACCAAGCAAGGAAACGGCATGTTCAAAAATAGCAGGATCTGGTTTCCCTTTACCGAAATCTCCTGAGATAACAATTTCGTCAAAATATGGAGCAATTTCTGGTGTTATTGTCAATTTCGTATTTTGCAAGCCTGGTGAACCATTTGTAAGGAGAAGAAGCTTGTACTTCCCTTTTAATTCATCCAAAAGCGCGAATGTCTCCTCATACACAAAAGGAGATTCTTTTCGGAATGCCGGAAATTTCTCTGCTAAATATTCACCGAACGGCTTATCATCAATTCCCAATGCCAAAAGGCCGTTTGTCCAAGCATCTTTGCGGTATATCGGAACAATTGCCTTCAT
This sequence comes from Niallia taxi, assembly GCF_032818155.1. Classification (NCBI taxonomy): domain Bacteria; kingdom Bacillati; phylum Bacillota; class Bacilli; order Caryophanales; family Bacillaceae; genus Niallia; species Niallia taxi. Next base: position 2,224,706 of record NZ_CP102589.1, on the reverse strand, counting down.
TTTTTGGAACGACTCATGCTGATCAGCGAACTCCCCCCACAGACCTTCAAATGGGTTAATCCCGATCATTTGTGTAAAAGCATATGTTTCATATGCTTGATATAAGGTTTGCGCTTCCTTTCTGACAGCTTCTTCAAAGCTTGCTGCAGAAATTCCGTATTTGTCTTCAGCAAGCTTGCATGTTTTTTCAAATGCTTCCTTGACACTTCGTTTATCCCAAAGGAGTGTATCATCTAAATCAAACAATATCGCTTTCACTATTCAATCCCCATTCCATATGTACTAGTAACATTGCTAAATATTAGATTACTAGGTAAAAGCCTTTAAGTAAACAGCGTTTTTATTATCCATACGAACTAGGCGTTTAAAATATTATCGTAAAAAACTATTTACGTTTTTTTTATAAAAACGACTTTTAAATAATTACTTTCCTTTAAATGATGGATGTTAGCGAAGTCCTCTGGCAGGCCAAACTCCTCTAGAATTTCGTAGTTGTCCTTTTGTTTGTTAAATGCCTCATGAATAAATTGTTTGAATTTCTTCATATCGAACGTGCTGCAGTTTGTTGATGCAACAATAACCCCTGATTGCTTCGTGATACTGATTGCCTCTTTTAACAGCTTTGAATAGTCCTTAGCAGCACTGAAGGTATGCTTTTTACTGCGCGCAAAGCTTGGTGGATCAAGTATGACCATATCAAACTCTAGCTGCTTTTTCACCGCATATTTAAAGTAGTGGAAAACATCCTCGACAACTATCTTCTGATTTGCCAGCTCGATGTCATTATATTCAAAGTTCATCGTAGTTTTCGCCCTGCTTCTGTTTGCCAAATCTACACTAGTCGTGGTTTTGCTGCCACCAGCTGCAGCTGCCACAGAGAATGCCCCAGTATAGGAGAAGGTATTCAGCACGTCCATCCCCTTTGCATACTTGTCGCGAATTGTTTTTCGCACCTCACGCTGGTCAAGAAATATTCCAGTCATGGCCCCTTCATTAAGGTCTACGGCAAATTTCATGCCGTTTTCCTGCACCATTATTGGAAATTGCCCTTCTTCTCCATATGCAAAATCGTCACCCTCTACATATGTACCATTCGTATCAAACCGCTTCTTTTCATAAATCCCTTTAAAGTCTACATGACTTTCCAAAGCCTTGATAATCCACTCTTTGTATTCGTAAATTCCTTTACTGTACCATTGAATTAACAAAAATTGATCATATCTATCTACAGTAAAGCCACCGATCCCATCTCCTTCCCCATTAAAGAGGCGAAATGCAGTCGTTTCATTATCATGATATAATGCTGCTCTTTTGTCGTTTGCTGCTTTTATTTTTTTAGCAAAAAAGGCAAAATCAATCGCTTCCTGCTGATTTGTCGTCAATAGCCAGCCAATCCCTTTATTTTGAATGGCATAATATCCTCTGCCGATAAATTTTCCAGCTTTATTTTTCACATCAATGATTTGACCTTCATTTAATCCCTTAATTCCTGAAAGGGAATCTTTATACAGCAGTGGACTGCCGTTTCGAATACTTTTCTCAAATGCTTCCTCTATAGTAACTTGCTTACCTGTCATCATTTCACCTTTTTTCTTCCTGCAAATAATCATTTTCCTGTCCTATTATATCGTATCAGTTCAGAAAAAACGAATCACATTAAAAAACAGCTGCACAAAATTTAGTGCAGCTGCTCAGCTTTATTTCGGAAGAATAATCTCATCAATAATTCCGTAGTCTTTTGCTTCTTCTGCAGACATGAAATAATCCCTATCTGTGTCAACAGCAATTTTTTCGACAGATTGCCCTGTCCTTTCCGCCATAATATGGTTGATTTGTTCACGCAGCTTGAGAATTCGTTTCGCGGTAATTTCAATTTCCGTCGCTTGCCCTCTTGCACCGCCAAGTGGTTGATGAATCATAATTTCACTGTTTGGCAATGCATACCTTTTGCCTTTCGTGCCTGCAAGCAGCAGCAATGCCCCAAAGGATGCTGCCATGCCCGTGCATATCGTGCGCACATCAGGCTTTATATACTGCATCGTATCAAATATGGCGAATCCAGCGGTTGTAGAGCCACCTGGACAATTTATATAGATGGAAATATCTTTATCAGGGTCGTCTGCCGTTAAAAATAATAGCTGTGCAACAATATTGTTGGCAACATGATCATTAATTTCTTCACCAAGCATGATAATCCGATCCTTTAATAGCCTTGAATAAATATCGTAGGAACGTTCTCCCCCGCTCGATTGTTCAATTACATATGGAATAGCACTCATTTTTTTTGCCCCCTTTTAATTATGCTGCCAGCTGCAAAATTGGTTCCGCGCTTTGCCGTTTTTGCTTTGTTTTTACATTAGCTGGATAAAGGACTTGCACAGACAGAATTTCGTTTATCAGCAGTGTTGGATTTTGCTGTTTTAGCGTTTGATAGTATAGTCTGCTTGCATCACTTATGCCTGAAGTGTCTTTTGTATCGTTATGCTGTTTATGCAGTTGGTTTCTTGCTCTAAACAGCATTGCCTTTATTCCTGTTTCCGTCATTTTCAATGCTTCAGCCGCTTCTTTGATACGATACCCAAAGCCTTCAACCAACAAGAAAACAGCTGCTTGCTTTTTTGTCAGTGATTCTGCCAAATGCTCTGCTACAATCATCCAATCACAAGCACGATCAGTCTGCACATCCTCTGCTGCAGACAGGTGTGCTTTTTCCTGCTTGCTTTTACGAAGTGTATCAACCCAGCGGTTATGAACCATTTTCTTTAATAGTGCTGCCGTTATTTCACTGTCTCGATATGATTCCATTGCCTTTAAAAAGGTGTCGTGAATGATATCTTCCTTTTCCCATTTAGTCATTGAGAGATATTGACAGTATTTACTCAAGCTTTCGTAATGCTTATGAAGACTGTTGGCATTTCCCAACGGCTGATTGCTCAACTTTATCCCTCCCTTTCCTTTTGGTTTTCATACTTAGAACGTTTCAGCTAGCAAAAAAGATACGGGGGCAAAAAAATTTCTCTTAATATTTATTATACAACTGCACTTCTCTTCATGCTAAAATGGCAGCAGTATTTAAAACCGATGAAAAATCATAAACATAGTGCTGCTTTGCTAAAAACTGTAACAGGAAGTGAAAAATTTTTATGAGGTTAATCAATTATTTACAGGAAAGATTTCCTGCTGTCGAATTGCTTCCAAGTATTTATTATCAATGGGATATTGGAATCCACTTTACGCTTGGGAATAATATTTATCAATTTACAGATGATGATAAACTTAATCGCAAGAGATTTGAGCTAGTATATAAACAAATTTCTCTTATTTTTGATGAACTGTTTGACGAAAACGATGACTTATTCCTTGTCACAAATGTTTATAAACATAAAGCATATGAGAAAAGAACAAAAAAATTAAAGGTATATAAGCAATTTCTAAAAAAGAAATCTCTTTTACATAAAATTCAAGTTCAGACTTCTGCTTATCCTTTTGAAATTGAGGAAGCAAACGAATTCGAAATGCAACAGTTTTCCTTATTGTGCAAGCGTGGAGATGTACGAGTGAAGGAATTACTGAAAGCAGTCAGCAATGAAGATTTTCCGTTACATCCAAAATTGGGAGGGTATGCCGCTGGATATCCAGATGTATTTTTTGTGAACATCACTAAGGACATTATATTCTTTGTGTATGATGACCGGGGCTGTGAAGTAATCGCATTGGATGAGGAGCGAATTCGCCCGCTTTCTGAAAAATATTATGAGTGGATAGAAGAAACAAAATGAGAAAATGAATAGGAGCCATACTGAATTAACTATCTGTTTTTCCGCTAAAAAAACTCTGCTTCTCCGTATTGGAGTGCAGAGCTGTCATTTATGTACAATCAAATCGATTTAGTTGTGCCATACCGGAAACCCAATATCGAAATCGGATATAAAAGAATCGTGCTTATGATGCAAATTACCGTAAACTCGCCTGTTAACAATGGTGCAAAAACGGACGCAGGTATAATTCGAAAAACGACCATTACCATTAAGAACAGATTTGGTGCAAGTGCGATGTAAAAGGTTCTTTTCAGCAGTTTTTTGCCGCCAAGTCCAAATTCCTTTCCAACTTCATACCCAAGCAACAGCCAATAAAACAGGTACAGAAAAATCAGAAAAAACGGAATGCTTGTTAGAAAAAACCATAGTTGCTTAACTGTAGGGCTTGATAAAGAGTGATAAAAAACGGTTAAGATTATTCCTGCAGCAAAAAAGAAAAAGTTACCGAAAAAGAAAATCCACTTCGTCCTAGCGGGTGTAACTGTCAGCTCTTCCTCGTACAGTGCCGCCATTTTCGCTGGTGTGCCAAGCCTTTCTATAACTACATGCATTGCTTCTTTTTCAGTCATACACGGACAATCGCATACCTCATTTAACAAATCGGTCAGATGCTGTTCATATTCAAGCAAAATATCCTCCACTCGATCGTGATTTTTTAAACAAGTGCGGAGGATATCCAAATACTCTTGTTTACTAGAAATCATATCCCTTTTCTCCCGATCACCTTATCTATCGTTTGGACAAAGCTTTTCCATTCCTTTGTTTTTTGCTCAAGAATCTCAAGACCTGTTGCGGTTATACGATAATATTTACGTGCAGGACCTTTTTCAGAATCCTTCCAAAATGATTCCACATATTCTTGCTTTTCTAATTTATGTAGTGCTGGATATAATGTACCTTCCTTCACCTGCAGAGAATAGTCACTGCGGCTTTCCATCTCCTTCACCAGTTCATAGCCATACATTTCTTTCTCGGCTAATAGCTGCAAAAGAATTAAAGAAGTGCTTCCTTTAACAAGCTCCCGATTAAACATATTTTCACCTACCTAGAATTATATAGTACTGATATTCTATCTCTTTCCTTGTTAAGTTGCAACGCATTTCATGTTAAAAAGGTGTAAAAAACAGTGGTGTTTGGAAAGAATTAAATTCTGCTGGAATATTTTTCTGTTTTGTTGGCATCATAAACCATGTTCATTTAAAGCGAAGTATTCCATCGTTTTAGGAAGGGTGTGTAAGATGGGAAAAAAGCATAAAAAGGAAGCCAAAGTCCATTTTATTATCCGCTACATTATGCTGATGATTGGCGCAAGTCTCGCTGCTGTTGCCATAGAATTATTCCTTGTGCCAAATACAATCATAGATGGAGGCATTATTGGCATTTCCTTGATTATTAACTATATGACCGATTTTAGTTTTGGAATTTTGGTGCTGATTATTAACATCCCTTTTTTGTTTGCAGGCTATAAATACATCGGTAAGAATTTTTGCATCTCCTCATTGTTTGCGATTATCATGCTTGCTGTTGTTGAATCATCCTTGCACCATGTTGAACCATTTACAAGGCAGCCTCTTCTTGCGACTGTTTTTGGAGGTTTGCTGCTTGGTGCAGGAGTTGGACTTGTTATCCGCAATTCAGGTGCCTTGGATGGAACAGAAATACTTGGCATTCTGTTGTCAAAAAAAATCCCCTTTTCCGTCGGGGAATTCGTCATGTTTCTAAATGTCTTTGTGTTCACATGGGCAGGATTTGTACTGGAATGGGAACAGGCCATGTTCTCGATTCTCACCTACTATATCGCAAGCAAAGCAATTGATGCTGTCATGCAGGGTTTTGATGATACAAAAGCAGCCATGGTTATCACAAACGAATACGAAGAAATCGCCGAAGCTCTGTCAGACCGCCTTGGCAGAGGTGTCACCAAACTAAAAGGCAAAGGCGGCTATCTTGATCAGGAAAAAGAAGTGCTTTATGTCGTGTTCACCCGGCTCGAAATTGCCAAGTTCAAAAGCATCGTGTTGGAAATTGATCCAAATGCTTTTATTACGATAATGGATACACAAGAGGCGCATGGCGGGAAATTTAAGCATGCGATTCATTGAGAGAAGGTTTTGGTGATTTGACAGTCTAAGCTGATGGCTTAGGCTGTTTTTTCTGACTTAAAAACCTGACATTTAATAAACAAGCTCTAAGATACTTTGAAAAACAAAAGGCAATGCAGCTACTAAAAAGAAACTTATCACAATAGTAACAGCAGCATACAGAAAACATTTACGCTTAGATATTTCTTTTCTTTTATAAGCAATTAAAAAAACCTTTAACAGAAAAAAGACGGTCATGACGATGATGAGTGCTGAAAAAATACTTGCTAGGATAAGCTCCATTTTCTACTCCTTTTTGTAATAAAATTTTCTAATTATTAGATTTCTTGAATTCGATAATTCCATAGATAGCTTAACATAAAAATCACCATTCATTAACTAGTAATTAACTTTTTGTAATTTAGGATACAGAGTTTAAAGACGTAATAAATACCCTAATCGAATCTAATGGCGATTAGGGTTTCTAATTAAGCATTACACCATCTCACACAATAAACAACACAATCGGCAATGTAATGATACTCGCTAATGTACTAAATAGCGTGGCGGTGGAAACAAAGTCTGGCTCTGTTCCGTATTGCAGGGCATACATTGTTGTGTTGGCGGCAGATGGCATTGCTGCAAGTACGATCATTACTTGTTTCAGCATATCATCGACAGGCAGTATGAAGGTCATCCCCCAGGCGATGAGCGGGGAGATGATAAGTCTTAAGGTTAACGCAAAGGATAATGGTTTTACTTGGATTTTTTTGACGGATATTTTGGCTAATGTCATTCCTAAAACGAGCATGACTGTCGGTATGGCAGCGTCTCCTACCATCTTGATAGCATCAAGCATCGTGTTGGACAATGGGATATGCAAAAAGTGAAAGAGCATCCCTAGCATGGCACCATACATGATGGGAACCTTCAAAACCTTCTTCCATGTTTCGTTTGCTGCTTCACCGTCTGCAGATCCTTTTGCTGCATAATAGACACCTATTGTTGCCATTATCAGCTGTTGGATGACCATCAGGATGACCGCATAATGAAGAGCGGGCTGTCCGAATGCAAACAAAACAAGTGGTGTGCCGTAGTTGCCATTATTCATAAAGGCAGATGACAGAATCATTCCGCATGTTTTCTTGACATCATACCCTCTAATGATAGCCACAATATAAATGATTCCAATAATGCCGAATACAAGGGCTAACGCATATATTGCCATCATTAAATAGTCCATGTCAAAAGTAGTTTCATAGAAAACACTAAAGGATAACAATGGTGTCATTAAGTAAACGGTCATCGTCGTTATTGCCTTCGTATTAATATGAAGAACTTTCTCGCCTACAAATCCGACAGCAAATATAAAGAATATCGGTAATAGTACCGTAACAAACTGCATTTGTTTTCGCTTCCTATCTATTAAATTACAATCTTATCAAAACTCTGCAGCTTACTTTCTGATTTGTCCATTTCCATAAATATAGTATTTGGACGATGTCAGAGCATTTAACCCCATCGGTCCCCGTGCATGCAGCTTTTGGGTGCTTATGCCGATTTCGGCACCATAGCCGAACTCAAAGCCGTCAGTGAAACGGGTGCTCGCATTATGGTAAACAGCGGCAGCATCGACACTCAATAAAAATGCTTCTGCATTTTCTGTTACCTCTGTAAGAATTGCTTCTGAGTGTCTTGTGCCATACTTATTTATATGTGTAATTGCTTCGTTTATATCTTCTACGACTTTAACACTAATCTTTAAGGCAGAGTATTCTGTGGACCAATCCTCTTCTGTTGCAGCATGACATGAGGCAAAATCAGCTGTGACTGTTTCGTCTCCGTATATTTCCACTCCATGCGCTGTTAATGCCTGCAGGAGCTCCTGCCCAAATTTCTCATACCAATTTTTATGAATTAAGATTGTTTCCAGTGCATTGCAGACAGATGGGCGCTGTGTTTTACCATTAAGACTTATATTAAGTGCCATTTCTTTATCAGCACTTTCATCTATAAATAAGTGGCAGTTGCCAGCACCTGTCTCAATTACTGGTACAGAAGCTTCTTTGACAACAGTATCAATCAAGTTTTTGCCGCCTCTTGGGATAAGAACGTCCAAATACTCTGTTAAGTGAAATAGCTCTTTTGCCGTTTCTCTGCTTGTATCCTCAATCAGCTGAACTGCATCAACAGGTAGAGCTGATTTTTTTAATGCTTCATGAATGGAACGCACAAGAGCCATATTGGAGCTTGCCGCAGATGAGCTTCCTCTAAGAATAATGGCATTGCCTGTCTTAATGGATAATGTGGCCGCATCGATTGTCACATTTGGTCGTGCCTCATAAATCATGCCCATCACGCCGATTGGCACGGTCTTTTTTAAGATTAGCAGGCCATTGTCTTTTTTGATTTCTTCTAATGTGGCACCAATTGGGTCTTGAAGTTCAATCAGCTGTCTTATTGCCATTGCCATGTCTGCGATTCTTTTTTCATTGAGCATGATTCTGTCTAAAACAGAAGCGGATAAGCCCGCCTTTTCTCCATTAACTAAGTCTAGTTTATTTTGTTCAATAATAGCGGCTTGATCTGAAAGTAGCTGGTCTGCGATGAGTGCTAATGCGTTATTTTTATCCTCTGTCGTCAATTTCCATAATTGTCTGCTTGCGTCTTGTGCCAATTTACCTTTCGCTTGAACCTCTCCCACTTGTATAACCCCCTTTATATTTTCACCCAGCTATTGCGATGAATCACTTCCTGCAGCTGTTCGCCTGCTTGCTTTCTTCCTTTCACTTCGAGAAGTTCATTAAGCTCATTGGAGCCATATTGAACCTCACCTTTCCCGATAAGGCCTGATGTCCCAAAAACCTCAACAACATTTCCTTTTTCGAAAATTCCTTCAATTTTATAAATTCCAGCGGGAAGCAGGCTGCTGCCTTTTTGCAGTAAGGCAAGCTCTGCCCCTTCATCGACAAACACTTTACCTTCAACCGTTGAATGCAGGGCAATCCACTGTCTATTGCTTGTTATCGCACTTAACCCATCTGAGCCGATATAAGTACCGTCCCCTTTTCCTTCTAAAATGGAGATGAGCTTATCTGCGCCGCTGCCGTTACCGATAAATACTGGCACACCAAGGCTTAACGCAGTTTCTGCAGCAATCAGCTTCGACTTCATACCGCCTGTTCCTACCTTTGAGCCGCTCCCTTTCGCACCTTCAAGAAATTCAGCTGTTATTTTTTCAATAAAATCATAGCGCTTCGCATCTGGATTTTCATTTGGATTGCTGTCATATAACCCATTAATATCTGTAAGGATAATCAATTGTTCTGCATGTATAAGACCGCTAACTAATGCAGACAGCATATCATTGTCACCAAATGTCAGCTCTTCGACTGATACTGTGTCATTTTCATTGATGATTGGGAGAATTCCTCGTTCCAAAAGCTCAGATAATGTGGAATAAGCGTTCCGATATCGTTCCTTTTTACTGAAGTCATTTCTTGTTAACAGTATTTGAGCTGGTACTATGCCATATTCTCGAAAACGCTCTGTATAGCTTTGAATAAGGAGCCCCTGCCCAACTGCTGCTGCTGCCTGTTTGCCTTTTAATGTGACAGGGCGGGACGGGTAGCCAAGCTGCTTGAAGCCTGCTGCAACAGCACCAGAAGAAACGAGCACAACTTCTTTCCCCTTTTCCTTTAAGGCTGCAATGCTTGCTACATGATCCTTTAATTTATCCTGATCGATTTCCCCTTTTGAATTTGTCAGCGAGCTGCTGCCGATTTTTATTACGATCCTTTTTCTGTCCACATCGATTCCCTCCACCTATCACAATTCCATCTAATCTCCATCACCTTTTGCCTAAGACAAATAAAAAAAAGCTCTTTTCATCCTGTAAAAAGGACGAAAAGAGCTTTCCGTGGTACCACCTTAATTGGATAAGAGCAATTAGACTCAATTATCCCACTTTGTCTGATAACGCCAGATAAAACGCCTATTTTTATAGGACTCGAAAGGCAGGTTCTGCGGCATGTCGTCATGGAGCCTTTCAGCTTATAAGCTCCACTCTCTTTTACGAATGGTTATCGCATACTAGTTCTTTCTCTTCGTTCGGTTCTTTTTCTTTTTTTATTTATTATAGCAGTTATTTTTTTTGTTTCAATACTATTTTTTCAAGGCTGGCTCTTTCGCCTTTTTCAAAGCCCAAGTACGGATTGCATATGCCACACCATTTTCGTCATTCGTTTTTGTCGTCACATCAGCCGTTTCCTTCACGATATCCTGTGCATTGCCCATTGCAACACCAATACCTGCTTCTTTAATCATGCTGATATCATTCAAGCTGTCTCCGCAAGCCATCACTTCATCCATCGTTACACCAAGTCGCTCGCAAACGGTTTTTAAGCCACGCGCTTTATTGATACCAAATGCATTTACTTCTATATTCACAAGAGAGGAATTGCTTATTTCAAAAACTCCTCTTGCCTGAAGCTCCTTTAAGACATTATTGCGGATTGTGTCGTCTTCAATTTGATAACCAAATTTCAACCACTCAAGTTTATCAAGGTCCTCAGGCATTTCGTCCTTCCATGTTTTACCACAGCTAATCGCCCACGTTTTTGCTCCATGCTTTTGCGCAAGCTCCCAAAGCCAGCGCATTTGCTCGACTTCAACTAAATTCCGCTCAATAAGATTCCCTTGCCAATCCCAAATTTCACTGCCGTTAACTGTAACAAGGAAAGTTTTTAAAAATAAACTTTCTGCATGATCCTTGCATGTTGCGATAGATCTGCCTGTACTTAGCACAACATGTATGCCTTCATCTTGGGCCTCTTTAATCGCTTTGCGGTTTTCTTCTGGAATTTCTCCTGCTCCGTTTAATAATGTGCCGTCCATATCGAGGGCAATCAGCTTAATTTCTCTTGCTTTGTTGGTCATTTTTGTTGGTCCTCCAAATTTAGATTCTTAGATAGCCAAAATCATGACTGTCATTTCTTGTTTTACATTCTTCGTATACTTATTCCCTATATAAGTATACATTTACCTGCAGCTTAAGTAAAAAAACCAGCATAATTAACAAAACCTTAATAAATGCTCTTTAGGCGGTTTGTGCTAATATTAGTTTTTTTATATTTCTGGAAAATATACTATGAAGCACCATTCCCAAAATAACGATGGCTATTCCGACAAGAGACATCGCACTTGGCAGCCCAACAGATAAAAACACCATTTCACCAATTAAAGCAAACAGCACTTCAAAGGACTGTGTCGCCTCAACGGCCCCAAGTGTATGCATATTATCCTTGGCAGCGTCTGTTGCCGCAAAAAAGAGGATTGTCGCAACAACTCCAGAAAACAGGGCAACAATACCTGATTGATAAACTTGTGAACTAGACGGAGGTCCTGCTGTAAGGAAGCCATATATGGACAAAATAATCCAAAAGGGTAGACTTGCAATTGTCATGCCAAGTACCCGCTGGAAAACATCAAATCGTCCATTTGCAATCTCCATCATTTTGCGATTACCTAAAGGATAAGCGAATGATGCTACTAGAATCGGAAGAAGACAAAGCATCGCCGTGCCAAATGACAGCTTCATCGCAAATTCCAGCTGCATGAAAGCAATGCCGATAATAATTAACAAAGAAAAGCTTAAGCTTTTGAAAGGAATTTTCTTTCGCACCATGATTGCTTCTTCGCCTTTTGTGTTTATCTTCTCCATAAACAGCGGTGCTAGTAATGTTCCTGAGATTATTGTCAGCTGCCATGTTCCCGCAACGAGCCAGCCAGGTCCATAGGCTGAGGCAAAACAAATAAAGGAATAAAAAATTCCAAATCCAACAGAGCTCCATAATACCCATTTACCTGTATTTTTTCGTAGCTCTACTAAAATAGGTTTTAAATTCCCCCTTACAAGAACGAGTATAAGTAAAAATGGGACCATAAAAAAATACCGCAGTGACGCACTCCAAACCCAGCTCCCACCATTCATCTCCATCGCTTTATTTAACACAAAAGTAAAAGCGAAAAAAAAGGCTGAGGCGATTCCCAACAAAATCGGACGCATATAACCAAACCTCCATACTACTCGAATTTCAGCTTATAACCAATATATCGCATATTGGTTAATAATATCAATCGATATTTACCATAAAAAAAAGATGCCCATGTTTAGGCATCTTTTGAATTAACGTTGATATTGAACACGATGGAGATTGGCAAAGATACCGCCTTTTTCAATCAATTCATCATGTCCTCCTTCTTCCTCAATCCCGTTCTCTGTTACGACTACAATACGGTCAGCATTACGGATTGTTGCCAATCTGTGGGCAATAACAAGTGTCGTACGGTTTTTCGCAAGTTCATTTAAGGATGCTTGAATGATTTGCTCTGTTTCTGTGTCTAATGCAGAAGTTGCCTCATCCAATATTAAAATCGGAGGATTTTTCAAAAACATTCTCGCAATAGCAAGTCTTTGCTTCTGTCCGCCGGAAAGCTTCAAGCCCCGCTCCCCGATTTGTGTTTCATAACCATCTGGAAGCTTGCGGATTAAGTCCTCCAAATGAGCTCTTCTAACAGCTGTATGAATTTCTTCATCAGTTGCATCCAATTTTCCGTAGGCAATATTTTCCTTCAGCGTACCTGTAAACAAGAAAACATCCTGCTGGACAATCCCGATTTGTGAACGCAATGAATGCTTCGTCATGTCGCGAATATCCATGCCGTCAATTTTAATGGCACCGCTGTTTACATCATAAAACCTTGGAACAAGTGAACATATTGTTGTTTTACCTGCACCAGAAGGACCTACAAATGCAACTGTTTCGCCTGCTTTAATGTTCAGGCTAATTTGATCCAATACAGTGCGGTTATCATAGCCAAATGTTACATCATTAAATTGAATGTCACCGCGCAATGCAGGCATTTCAACTGCATCCTGGCGATCTTGAATTTCAGGCTCCGAATCAAGCAAATCTAAGAAACGTCTGAAACCAGCCATGCCTTTTGGATAAAGCTCAAGCAATGTACTGATTTTATCAATTGGCTTTTGCAAGATATTGACGTAAAGGATGAATGCTACAAGCTGACCGTTTGTCAGCTCCCCATTAAATGTCAGCCATGCACCGTATACTAATACTACTAACGTGAAAAAGCGCATTAACATGTAAACAGAGGATGATGTTAAGGACATCACTTTATATGCGACGATTTTTGCTTTTCTGAAGCGTTTATTATTAACAGAGAAACGCTCCATTTCAAATTCCTCGTTAGTAAAGGATTGGACAACGCGAACACCAGACACACTGTCTTCTACACGGGCGTTAACATCAGCAATATCACCGTACATATGCTTCCAAGCTTTATTCATGCTCTTATTGCAGTATGTAATTAGCCAAACTAGAACCGGCACGATAAATATCACGATTAATGCAAGCTTGACATTGATTGTCAGCATAATCCAGAACGCACCGACGAATGTCATAATGGCAATAAATAAATCCTCTGGACCATGATGGGCAAGCTCACCGATATCAAATAAATCATTCGTAATTCTGCTCATAACATGACCTGTTTTCGTGTTGTCAAAGAATTTAAAGCTTTGTCTTTGAACATGGTTGAAAAGCTGTGCTCTCATATCTGTTTCTATATTTATGCCGAGCTTATGTCCCCAATAGTTTACAATGTATTGTAAATAAGTGCTTACTAAGTATAATGCCAATAAGCCGCAGCTCACAGAGACAATGGTACTCCAATTTCCTTCAGGAAGGAGTTTGTCAATGAACCAAGTTACAGCCATAGGGAAGGCAAGTTCTAGGATCGCCACAATGACAGCACTTGAAAAATCAAGAATGAATAGCTTTTTATGCGGTAAATAATAAGTGAAAAAACGCTTTATCATTATATGCTCCTTTATTATTTTGTCAGTTTAAATGAGAATCATTATTAATTATAGAGGCTTCCCCTTGTTTATACAAGAAAATTATTTTCGTATTCGAAATAGTAACATAAATTTTTGAATTTCCAGGTTGCGTATTATGTTTGAAAATAGTAAATTTTCAGTATTTTTAGAATAGTTAAAGGGTTATTTACTATTAATAGCGAACTAAAACATATACTCATAGGGGTGTTGATAAATCTGCAAAAAGGAGAGTGTGAAGGGATTGGATTATCATTTATTGACGTTTGTCACAGTAGCGGAAAAAAAGAATTTTACGAGAGCTGCCGAAGAACTGCATATTACACAATCTGCAGTAACGCTTTCCATCAAAGCATTGGAAAAGAAATACGAAGTGAAGTTTTTCGACAGAACAAATAAATATGTTCGGCTTACTAGAGCTGGTGAAATATTATATTATCATGCGAAGAGAATATTAAAGGAATACGAACAGGTCGAAAGCCTTATACATGATATGACAAAAGTAGTGAGCGGTCCCCTCTTAATTGGATCCAGCTACACTTTCGGTGAATATTTGCTGCCGAGATTTATTTCTGACTTTATGAAGGTTCACCAACTAATTGAACCGAAAGTTACCATTCAGAATTCGAGCAAAATAATAAATCAAGTGCTAGAGGGCAGTCTTGATGTCGGAATTATTGATGGTGAAATCAAAAGTCATCCCCAGCTCCACATAACTCCTTTTGAACAAGATGAACTTATAATAATCGTAAGTACTGATCATCCTTTAGCCAGCTTTCGAACAATTGACTTAGACAGCCTATATGGTGAGACATGGATATTACGGGAAGAGGGCTCTGGTACAAGAGAGGTTATTGACAAGCTCTTTAAAGAACACGCTTTTTCTCCGCTGATTTTACGGTCATTTGGGAGCACGCAAATCATTAAAGAGTCGGTCGAAGCAGGAATAGGGATATCCATTGTTTCCAACTATTCAATCCAAAAAGAATTGCATATGAAAACAATCCATCCCATTCGCCTTAAAAATGAACAGATAAACCGTCATTTTTCTTACGTGCTATCTAAAACCGACATTCACCCTTTATCTGTTGAGCTTTTCACACAATATTTGCAAACAAAAAATGTGCTCACACTTGAAGCCATTTCTTATAAGTGAGGATAATGCAAAGAAGGCTTCAAACGAGAAGCCTTCTTCTATGTCTGCTTACGTATAAATTGGTGCTATTTTGACCATCTTCCAATTAAACTGATCATTCCTTTTGTACAGAAAAAAGCCGTTTTCCAATTAGGCAAACGGCTTTTTTCTGAGGTTGACTTTTCAATCCCTAGTTGAAAGGAGAATACTAAAATGGTGAAAATACTGCCCCTTGTTTTGTCTAATTATAATAAATTTCACACTAGTTTCCTGCTCACAAAATCAATCTTCTCCCTTCTCTTCATCAACTAACATGAAATCTAAACAAAATGAAAAATCTATACATGAACAATTCGATCTTCAGGAATTTATATTAAGTTTTCTAGCTTAATAGTTTGAAGGCTGCTGAGTTTATTAGGTGCAGTTTTTAGTTAAACTGCAGTTCATAGTTGCCAAAGTTCTTTCGCTTACGTTATTTTTTAATTTCTTTTTTTCCAATAAACCCTAAAATACTTTAAGAAAAAGTAAATTCCAAAAAACAACCCTCCTAAGGCAGTAGCCCAAAATCCAACAATTGTAATTATCGGGATAATCATTTTATATACCCTAATTGTTTACAAGCCTTTTTAATCTGAGAATACTTTTTCCATTTACTACAATATCCCGACATTGAAAGTTTATACAAATCATTTATTATATTCACAACAATAGCAAGGGCAACAAATGCAACAACTGCTGAAGCTGCTGCTAGTAGTACAGCTGGTAAAGCTCTTCCTTTCTTTTTAATGTCGTCTTTTGCTAATTCATCGTCAACCATAACCTTATCAATTTCAGCAATTTCTCTTTGAGTAAGAAAATTTGAAAATAATTCATCAATATTTTCAATCTCCTTTTCAGTTAAGGTTGTATCTTTAACTAGGTTTTTGTCAAACTTGTACACACCATTTTCAACAGTAATCCCATCATTTATTGCTTGAACACTACTATTAAATTGCTCATCAGTTATTTCTTCCATAATACCTGATAAATCATTTTCGGCAATTGAAGCGCTTACGATAGATTCGGCAGAAACACTTTGATTATAATTAGGTAAGGCAGCCCCTAAACATAACATAACATAACTACCACTAGTACAATTAGTTTTTTCATCGTTATACCTCCATTCATTTGGCTTCTAACAAAGTATATCAATATCGATTTAAAATTAATTAAATTAATAGAAAAGTTCATTTAATAGTCAAAATACTGGAAGAATTGGTAATAAATCTGAGTCTTTCACTTCAATAAATCTAAAGCTTCGATAGTACCAACACTAAATTCTTCCGTCCTTCCTTCTTTAACTTTTATCATAGTCGGTGTACCTGTAATTTCTATTTCTTCACTCACAATCAGTTTTGTATTACCAAAGTCCGTGTTATGAACAGCTACAATCCTTTCATCCTCTGTTAATTCAATTGACCACTCAACTTCACGATCATACAAAAAATCCTCCATATTCACATGCTCATTTATTATTTTTTCCACTTTTAGCTTCACCAATAACTTGGTCGTATTCTTTATGATGCTGTAACTTATCACTATACTCTAATACCGTTTGTTCTATTTCTTTACGATAAGAACAAGTATCCTGCCAAAAATACACGATATATTCCTTTTCTTCCTGATTAAAAGTTTCTTCTGCATGAATCCTGTTTATATCATAAATTGTTCGTTTCTAATCTTTCTTCAGTCCAACTGGTAAGAAAATAAAAGCAATATTAATAAACACACCTAAAATGCCAGGGTTCCCATTCCATTTAGTATTCATTGCAGTCTCCTTTCAATTCATTTCTATTTTATCAAAAGGTTATAACTAGTTATCTATTCCATAAGGCTATAACAAGAAAACTCGCATACGAAAACTGCGAGTTTTTGTTATTTAAGGATTTGCTTATTCAACTAAAGCCCCCGTTTGTTTAAGTGTATTTCTTCACAAATCTCTCTTTAAAAGTTTATTTGTGACATTAATACTGTCCCTTTAGCATCATAAAGAAACAAGCTTTCCTTTTAAAATTAAGGAAAGCCTATTTTAAGTGAACTACCTGTTTTATCACAAAAAAATAGATACTGCAGAATACATTAATAACAGCCCCATAACTAACCGAAAAGATTTATCATATTTAAGAAGTATACTTTTAAAAACAGACCCAAATCCCGACCATAAAATCAATGCTATCCATCCTAAAAATATGGTAATGAGTAAATAAAATAGAACATACGTTAGTGAATTGTTAAAGGGTAATATAAATGCACTCATTACCGTTAAAAAGAACAATATACTTTTAAAATTAATAAGTTGGATAATAAGCCCTGATAAAAATGAGGATTGAACTTCTTTAAATTGTTGCTTTCCTCCCTTAGGAAAACTAACTTTCCATGCCAAATAAAGAAGATAAATAGCTCCTATCACTTTAAAATAAGGCTCCATGAATGGAATCCATTTGTATAAACTGGTTGTAAAAATCCCACTAATAATTCCTAGAATAGCAAATCCTGTTAGAATTCCACTATTAAAACGCCACGAACCTTTAAAACCAAATTTCTTGGCTTCGTTCATCATAAGAATGTTGCTTGGGCCTGGTGTTATGGATGTGATTATTACATATGAGAGAAATGCTGTTATGTTCATTGTCTCACCCTTCTTCTTATATTTACGAAAGAACTGTATTTATTGTACAATTAGCTCGTTCATAAATAAAATTGAAATTATAAATACAACTATCATTTTTTTCGATGATTTGAAAGAAGGGGAAATAATTGGAAATTAGGCATCTCATTACCTTTCAGACAATAGTTAACAAGGGGAGCTATACAGAAGCAGCTTATATATTGGGGTATACTCAATCTACTATTACTGCGCATATGCAGGCACTTGAGCAAGAGATTGGTGGAGAACTATTCACTTATAAAAATAGAAACTTACATCTCACTACACTTGGTAAAGAATTAATTCCACTTTCAGAAGATTTGCTTTCTACCCATGAACAAATCAAGAATATGCGAAATAATAATAAAGTTAGTGGGGTATTAAGAATTGCAGCACCCGAATCCCTAACAATATCAAAGCTAGGGCCAATAATAAAAGAATACTCTATGAGATTTCCAGACGTTAAATTAATATTAACTAATGGAACATGTGGGCAAAACCAAAATGATTTAATGAGTGGTCGTGTAGATATTGCATTCATGCTCTATCCAGAAATTAAACCAGAAAAATGTATTCATTATGTACTTTGTGAGGAAAGGATTGTTCTTGTCAGCAATAAAGAAGGGCCTCAACATTTTAATGAAATTAAAAGTAATAGCAGTAATCACTTTTTTATTACAAATGAAGAAGGATGTAGTTTCCGAACGATATTTGAAAGGCAACTTATAAAGCATGATATAAAAGATCTTCAGACAATGGAATTATGGAGTATAGGTGCCATCAAGCAAATGATAATGAACGGATTAGGTTTTTCTGTATTACCTTATATCACAGTGAAAGATGAAATAGAGAGTGGTAAAATAAGACTCTTAGCTCACTCGGAGACAATGGAGTCCATTTATTCCCATATGTTAATAAAAAAGAAAAAATGGATCGCTCCACAAATTCAAGCCTTTACTAGGTTAGCATTAGCATCACTTTCTGCAAAGTAGATGGAGACAACCTAGTCAACTTTAATTTCAATTGGGGTTTCTCTATCCTTTCATCCTAAAAATTTTATTTTACATTAGAGAACATTTCTTCTTAATACCAGTTAGAATATTTCTGAACAGGTGGGAAAAATTATATTAGGTTTGATTGAAAATTCCTTTCCACGTTAAACCCTCACTATCTAAGTGAGGGTTTCTTTTTTTTTCACAAATGCTATTTAGCTAAACTGCCATGTTTCTTCCACAAGTTTTTTCCTTTATTACAGATATGGTTATATAAAACGGGCTCACTATCTGTACATCTAATATGCTAATAATTACCAGGGTATAATAGTTAGTTAATCATATATAATACATTACGTGTATAAGTTATATATGCATAAAATTGTCTCTACCCATTCAATTTTTGCTTATATGCTATTCATCAAAAAAGGAAAAAAGTAAATTTTTTTCTTTTTTGATGGATTATACACAATGTAGTATGTGGCTGCTAAAAAGGTCAATTAATTCTGCTAACCAATCAGCAGAAGCTCCAATTTAGAAAGCATCTCAATACTAAATCCCTTCTTTTTGACTTTCTTCACAAAATTCATTCCTAACCAAAACTCTTTAACCCTGTTATTCATTTTTGACTCTAATTTCTTTAGATTTTTCAATCTTGATACTTATTCTAAGTTATTTTGAACTATCCTTCTTGGGCTATTCTGCCCTTTTAGCAATATTAGATAAAGAATTCTCTTTTCTAAATGGTTTTAAGTGCAGTTATTATATATGAATAGATAAGCTTATATACTTATATGAAAATCAGTGTTACGCTTATTATATATACACTATCGGGGACTTGTATAACTTTTCTTATTCACCCTTCCCTTTATACTTAGCATCATATAAGAAATCAGGTGAAGATTATTGAAAAGCAAAATGTATCGGTTATTTGAGGAGAAAAGAAGTGTTCATGTTCTTTATTCTTATGATGGGATGAAGCAATACATTGATTATGTTGTTGATTTTATTCAACAAGGCATTTTGGCTGGGGATTACGTTATTCTTATAGAGAATGAGCGTATCTATCCAATGATACAAAGTGAACTAATCAAACTTTTAGATAAAGAACAACTTGAATTAGTTCACTTTGTAAACAACTTAGATTTTTATTTTTCAAGTGGTAGTTATCATCCTCCTGCAATTACAAATTATTTTAATAATATAGTACAGCCATACATAGACAATAAAATCTTGTTTCGATCATGGGCACATGTAGAGTGGTCTAGTATGGAAGAGCCACTTCATTTAATCGAGGACTTTGAAAAAATAGTTGACGAAGCTGTTCATACTCATCTGTTCCCATTGATTTGTGCATATGAAGGGCACAAAATGCCAGATTACCTAGTATCTATTTTAATGGAAACTCATCCATACGTATTAATTAAAGGTGACATTATCATATCTGAACAATACCAACCTTTAAAGGACATAAAATAAGACAACTTAAATATTGTTATCCGCCCCTTTAAAGTCAATCAAACTTATAGAAAGAAACCATCAAATATTTGATGGTTTCTTATTCAACTAACCTGCCCTTTAGCACCAGTGCAAAAAAAGAGCTTAATCCTTACGGGATTAAAGCCCCCTATTATTTAAGTACATTGGTTCACAAACTTCCGTTATTAGTTCATTTATTACAGGAATACAGCCACTATAGTCCAAAAAGAAAAGGTGAACCTTAATTCTTTCTTAAGGTAACACCCCTTTAAATATTAATTTAGTCACTCTTATGTTGATATGTATGTTTGCTATCAGTCAATTTCTTTAGATTACCTCTAATAAATGTATCTTTTAACTCGTTGATTCTTAATGGAATCAATGGAGAAAGATAGGGAACACCTACAGATTTCAGACTAACTAAATAAATAACCAAAACAGTTGCTGCAACTGTTAGCCCTAAATAATCTAAATAATGACCAATAATTAACATAAGGAATCTTAGGGTAACTTCGGCTGCACCAAACCCTCTATATAAGACCAAAAAACTTGAGAGAGTGGTGATTCCCACTATTATTAGACTAACAGGATGAATGAGTTTTGCTGTAACTGCTGTTTGTCCAATAACTATCGTACCAATCAGTGAAACTAGAAGCACTGCACTTTTAGGTAGTCGAAAGGAGGCATCAATTAACATTCTTATAATTATTAATAATATTAACATCTCCCAAAAAGTTGGCATTAGCTCAACGTCCGATATCACTAGCTTCGTTATTTTTTGGGGGAGATCGTCTTTATGAAAATTAGCAATAGCAACGTAAATTCCAGGCAAGAAAATACCTGCGAGAAAACCTACAAATCTTAGGAATCGTATAGAAAACCTTCCGAATTTCAAATGATATTCATCTGGTGCTTGTATAAATTCAACAAAAAGGGAAGGCGCAATAATTGCGTGAGGAAAACCATCAATTATGACAACCACCCTTCCTTCATATAAAGCAGAAGAAAGGGAATCAATCCTTTCTGAAACTCTCGCTAAAGGAAATATAGTAGATGGTTTACCTTCAATAACATCTTCAACAATTCTTGAATTAGGAAGAAACTTAAGATTAGTTAGTGTATTGATTCTCGTTTTAACTTCTAATAGTATTTCATTATCTACAATATCATTAAGGTATAAAATTGAAATAGCTGTTTTGGATTTTGTGCCTATTTCCAACTGTTCTACACAGAAATCTGGTGTCTTTATTGAACTTCTTAATATATTTACATTTGTCTTTAGTTTCTCCGTTAATCCAATTACCGGTCCCCTTGGAGAACGCTCGCCAAGTGACTCTTCAATACTTCTTTCCTTCCACATTACGGAAGGGATAATAACTGCTCGTGTAGTACCGTTAATTAATAAGACTGTATCTCCATTTACAATAGCATCTATTAATTGATTAAACTTATAAGAAAATTTTATTTCTAGTGCTTCAATCATTCCTTCTAAAAAATGTTCTATAGTATTGTTTTCTTTGTTATCAGTATAAATAAATTCCGATAAAGGCTTAATAACAAATGCCTGTAATAGTTCTGTATCTATAATTCCATCTAGATAAATTATACCAACATCGCATATGCCTGAATGGACATGGCGTACTTTTAAATCAGATGAGTTGTGGAATATCTCTTTTACTTTTTTTATATTTTCTTTTAAAGATTTAGTTATAACTGTATCCATAACTCTTGACTCCCAAGTAATTGTATTTTACTTAGTATTTGGAATTGTATTCCTTTTATACAAGTAGATAAAATAATCCCACATTAAGAATGGAGTTAGTATAGTTTTATGGACACCACTTAGTTAAGTCCTTACAATGTAAAATATGGAAGGATGTTTCCGTATGGAACGTAATAACACAAGCAAAAAATACTCAAAAGCCAACTAAAGGTTTACTTCTACACACAGATTTAGGTTCACAATACACTAGCTCAGCATTTATGCAATACGTTCAATCTCGTGGTATTATTCAATCATTTAGCCAAAAAGGTTGTCCTTATGATAATGCCTGTATCGAGTCCTTTCACGCTATTTTAAAGAAAGAAGAAGTAAATCATGTACAATATCAAGACTACCACACAGCCAAACTAGCGATGTTTCCATTTATTGAAGGTTGGTACAACAGAAAAAGATAACATAGTAGTTTGGATTACAATACTCCCCAGACAAGATCAAATGAAACAATCAGCGTAGTACTTAACTTTTTTGTGTCTAAAATATTGACTCAAATCCAATATTACATTTCCTTTTATAAAGAATTTGTAATTGCTCTTTACAGTCCTTGTCTTCAATACTCGGCCTCATATATCCTATTAACATTCACTTTCTCCTATTATGTTTTTAGCTTATATTTATGATAACATAATCCGGCATTTTAATTGGATAAGTAATAGCTGCTTACCTCGAAGTCAGATTACAGAAAACCAATAATCGCTCCTTCTTACTATAGTCATTTTTCTGAATAATTATTAAAACCTTTACTCAACTTGTTATTAACAAAAATAATACGATATTTTATAAAATATTTTATCCCTCTTCCTAATAAGGGTCTATTATGAGACAATCTAATTTAAATTATATCTAATCGATCTTTGAATTAACATCTACTATATTTTAATGTATTTACCTTATTTTATTGATGTTTAGTTACTTACTAAGAAAGGAGTGTACAGATTTTGGATGTAAAATATTTTTTTATGGATGGAGTATTGTTTTACTTGCGAGTTTTGCGTCCTTTCTTTCTGGTCCAGGCCAAACCTATTCAAATTCTGCCTTTATTGATCAATATATCCAAAGCTTCGGTTGGTCTCGAACGAAGTCTCTAGTCTTTACTCCATAGCAACATTATGTTCAGTTTATTTGATTACTTTTATAGGACGTTTTGTGGATTAATTCGGTCAACGGACCATGATGGGAATAGTCAGCATCCTTCTTGCTTTTGAATAGCTTTGTATCCAATACGTGAAATACTTTTATGCTCCTATAGCATAAATAGGAATAAGAAATAAACCAGAGGACGTGTGAAAGGTTTCACTTAATACAGATAGGTAAGGGTTTGAGGTTATCGCTCCCTTTTCCCCCTGTTCACACCGTACGTGCGACTTTCACCGCATACGGCGTTCCAACTAAACCAATTTATTGTTTTCTATGTATTTAAGCAGTTAGAGTGCTGGATTCCAATGTTAGATAATTTCATTTTGACATTTTAATCGTAGTTTATTTACTTTTTCTTTCTGCTTTCTATCTAGATTTAAAGATTGTAAAAGATTTTTTATTTTAACTTTGTCTCTTAGATGTATCAACTGATGTATTGCTTTATGAACAACAATCAAGTTTGAATAACTGTCATCTCTGGACAGTGAAAAAGGAGTTATATGATGGCAGTGCCATTCATTAATTCCTAACTTTTCATCTAATATGGCACATTTTCCATATTGTGCGATAAACTTACTGATTCTGTTGTCATTGTACTCAATTGTTCTGTTTGGAATGTAGTTTTTCATGATATAAGAGAGCGTTGTTTTATCAATAGCTTTCAGGCTATTGTGTATTTTATCTCTACCTTCGGTAGTAAAGTTACAAATCGTTTGCGAGAAACACAGTGGAGTTCTCCAACGCTGGGCATGTATGGGGACAAATACCATCTGTTGTATCTTAAATAGTCTCACATTATAACCCTTGTACCTCTTCTGTAAGGTTTTTGTCATATCATGAATACTTGCCTCTGTTCTAATGTTCTTTAATTGATTATATATCGATTTACGAAGATGAGCGTTTAACTGATTAAGATTAATAGTAATGTTTGTTGCGAAAGCGTAATAGTTTTGGATACCCATAACGACAGTATTGAAATTCCAAACAGTTTCAGCACAAGGTTTTCTTTTGACTACTTTTATAGCCTTTTTAATCTGTCGGGAGGTATTTTCTTTAGCCTTTTTGGACATATCAGACCTCGCTACATAACCAAACCTTGTTTTTCCTTTCCTTACAGCCTTTATTAAGAATCCAAGGAACTCGGAAGAGTTTTTCTTTAGATTTATTACTTTCGATTTCTCCTCGCTAGTTTCCAACTGCAGTCTTTTTCTCAAGAAATCTCTCAATGCGTAATTCATTCTTATTGCTTGTGACCTAGTTCTGCACAGTACCTTAAAATCGTCCGCATAACGGATGATAAAACATTCTTTTAACGACGTTTTCTTTAGCTGCTGATATTTATTACCAGAGGTGGAATAGGTATATCTGCTTTCAAACGTTTCCCATTGGTCACTAACCCACCAATCTAATTCATTTAACACAATGTTAGATAATAAAGGTGACAGTATACCTCCTTGCGGAGTACCTTTAATAGGTACTCCTTCCCCTTCAATCTCTGCTTTAAGTAGCCTAGATATAATGGAAAGAAGTGATTTATCCCTAATACCTATAGACCACATTTGCTTCAAAAGCTTGCTATGATTAACGTTATCAAAGAATCCTTTAATATCCACATCAACACAATGATATAGGCCCGATTGGTTAATGAGAAACTCAAGTCTGGCTTTGGCATGATGCGTGCTGCGATTCGGTCTAAATCCATAACTATGTTTATGGAATTTTGCTTCGCAAATTGGCTCTAAAATTTGAAGTATGCACTGTTGAAAAATTCTATCCCATATGGTTGGAATACCCAAAGGTCTAGTTTTCCCATTTCCTTTTGGAATAAATACGCGCCTTACTGTTTGTGGTTCATACCTTTTAAACATAGATTGAACCTTTGCTATTACATCTTCTACTGTTAAATGCAAAATATCATTAATTGTTAACTTGTCAGTTCCACCAGTTTTACTACCAGTGTTCCTTTTAATGTTCCGGTAGGCAAGTCGTATATTATCTTGAGAACTCATTAATTCTGTTAATTCATAGAAGCTATGACCACTGACACTTTGAGAATATAGTCTGTCAAAACAATCTTGCATACTATAATACTCGCTGTGCCTCAATTTCTTCCGTTTCAATAAGTTGGTGACTCCTTTCGGAGTTAAACCTCTTTTAGTCTTACGAGAACCTTATTAATCGATAAAGAACTGCCTTACTTGGTTCAATAAATCTTTATTAGTCTAGTGGCTATCCCTCCATGTGGATTAGACATTTCATAGGTACTGTGCCACCACTTTCACTGATATAAAGACAAGTTATGCAGTAACTAGTATCATTATTGCTTTCCTTGTCATCGTTTCATTAGAAGTAAGTCCTCCACGTTATCAGTTTACAACGTTGAGTTATATCTATTATAGAATGAACTTAGGTGCTTCCTTTAAGCCTGTTAACGTTCATACGCCTGTAACGTATCATGGGTTTTTATATTAGTTATTCTTACTCACCCACAGCTAACCTCACAATTTGGTGATATACACATTTCTATGTATCGCAGTTATAGACCCGTACATTCAGAAATTTGTCAGCTTAACCTTTACTTTTAGGTTTTTTCGCATTCTCACCATATTCATTCAACTCAAGCACCATGAATTACACCACTCCATCGAGTAGGCTTTCGTCAGCCGAACTGATACGGTAATTTCTCATGCCTTTTCATCGAGCTTATAACACTTTCATCCTTACTAAATCAGTGCTATTCGACTAAGAGAGAACCCTTCCGAGCGTTACCTCATCATTTGATTCTTTGATATAACCCTTCAGTTCCGAAAGGAACTGCCTAATCTTTACCGGAGTAATGTATCCATCCTCCATTTAAACTAGGAACATTTCGCACAACTAACCTGCCTCTTGTCTTCCATAAGCTATTTATATATTTATTACAAGAATGCTGATATGAAAAAAGACCCTAGGTAATCCTAAGATCTTATTGTCTGTTAATTATTTGTTTTTCATATAATTTTGGTAATTCTTATTTCCACCTGAAAGGTTATAAATATCTTCAAACCCTAAATTACGCATCACATTTTGTGCAGCATTCCCAGTTACTCCACCATTACAGTAAGTTACTGTTGGCAAATTAGGATCAAGTTCTTTACATTTCTCACGCAATTCGCCTAGTGGTATATTTATTGCAGTCGCCACTTTTGATACATTATATTGTTTTGGTGCACGTGTATCAATAACTTGAATAGATTCTCCCTTTTCTATTCTTTCCGTTAGTTCCTTGGGTGTGATTAGCTTATTTTTCTTATCAATAGCATTTTGTAAGGCCATTCCAGTATACATAACTGGATCTTTTGTTGTGCTGAATGGTGGTGCGTAGGCAAGATCAAGATGGAATAAGTCTTCTGCTTTTGCTTTAAACGTAAGAGCTGTTACAAAGACATCAATTCGTTTATCGACTCCTTCTTCCCCTACTATTTGTACACCTAAAACCCTGCCTGTTTCTCTATCTGCAATTGCCTTAATGACTATTTCTTTTCCGCCGAGGTACTCTGCTCTGGCTGGTTTAATATTATGAAGTATTTCAATATCATAGCCTTCTTCTAAAGCTTCCACTTCATTCATACCTGTTTGACCAACAGCTAAATCAAATACACGTAGTATGCCAGTGCCTAAAATACCTCGATGTTCTAAAGAGCCACCTGTTATTACATCTCCAGCTATTCTTCCCATTTTATTAGCTGTACTTCCCAATGGACGATAGATCGGTTTTCCTGTAATTACAGAGTAACTTTCAGCAACATCACCAACAGCATATACATCAGGAAGATTAGTTTGCATTTTAGTGTTAACTGCGATTGCACCAGTAGTACCAATTTCTACTCCGATATCCTTAGCCAATTGAGTGTTTGGACGAACCCCTGTTGCTAATATCACAATATCCGTTTCAATTGATTTTCCTAATTTAGTTTGTACTTCTTTCTTACTTATAGCAGTTACTTCATCATTTAAGATGAGGTTTACTCCTTTTTTCATTAAATGTTCTTCCACACGAGAAGCCATATCCTTATCAAGGTGAGCCATTACATGATTACTACGTTGAACTATTGTGACATCTAAGCCCCGATGAGTTAGTTGCTCTGCCATTTCTAATCCAATATATCCAGCTCCAATTATCGTTGCTTTCTTTGGTTGGTTTGCTTTCATATATTGATCAATTGCTGCTGTATTTTGTATGGTACGCACCTGGAAAACATGCTCACTATCAACGCCATTAATATCAGGAGTTATTGGAGAAGCTCCTGTTGCAAAAACTAGGACATCGTATGTGTCTTCTTTTATTTCATTTGTATCTAAGTTCTTAACTTGAACTTTCTTCCTCTTTGCATCAATTGTAGTTACTTCATGACGAGTAAAAATATCTACATTGTACCGCTTTTTAAACCAAGCAGCACTTCTTGGAGTCAACGTTTCTATATCCTCTACTTCTCCACCTAGAAAATAAGGAATACCACATATGGAATAAGAAATGTCGTAGTCTGCGATATAGAGAGTTATTTCAGCATTTTCATCGTTCCTACGTGCTTTTGCCGCTACTGATGTTCCTGCTGCAACAGATCCTATAATAAGTACTTTCATGATTAATCCTCCAAAATTAGTATCAATATTCTTTGTGTAATTAACTATTCCTTTTCAATTATGAAAGTATAGAAAGCCACAGATATAAGCCGATTAGGGTTATCAAAAGAGTTGGAATAGTTAAGACAATACCTGTTTTAAAATAAGTCCCCCATGATATTTTTACGCCTTTTTGAGATAAAACATGAAGCCATAATAATGTTGCTAATGAACCGATTGGTGTAATCTTAGGACCTAAATCTGAACCAATAACATTCGCATAAATTAACCCTTCTTTTATTACTCCAGTAGCACTTGTATCTGCAATTGCTAAAGCATCAATAAGTACCGTTGGCATATTATTCATAATGGAAGATATAATAGCCGCGATGAATCCCATACCCAAAGTTCCTACAAACAACCCTTGATCCGCAGCTGCTTGAATAACACTCGAAAGCAGGTCAGTTAAACCAACATTACGTAATCCATAAATTACGACATACATCCCAATTGAGAAAAATACAATTGCCCATGGAGCTCCATTCACTACTTTCTTAATAGATACCGCAGAGCTTCTTCTTGCAAATATAAGGAAAATAATCGCAATTACACCAGCGATGAGTGAGACTGGAATCGACAGGAATTCGCTCACGAAATAGCCAACAAGCAATACAGCTAAAATCAACCAGGATAAACGAAACATTTTTAGATCTTTAATTGCATCTTTTGGTACTTTTAATTGGTTTAAATCATAAACCTTTGGAATTCTTTTACGGAAGTATAAATACAACACAAGGATACTCGCTAATAAAGAAAAAATATTAGGAACAATCATTCGGGATGCATACTCTACAAATCCTATATTAAAGAAATCAGCTGAGACTATGTTCACCAAATTACTTACTACTAAAGGTAAAGATGTAGTATCGGCAATAAAACCACTTGCAATGATAAACGGAAAAACCATTTTCTCGTCTAACTTTAACGCCCTAACCATCGCTAAAACGATTGGTGTTAAAATTAGTGCTGCCCCATCATTTGCGAAAAACGCAGCAACAATAGCCCCTAAAATAGCAACGTAAACAAACATCTTTAAACCGTTACCACCAGCCGCTCTTGCCATATGTAAAGCTGCCCATTCAAAAAAACCAATTTCATCTAAGATTAATGAAATAATAATGATAGCAACAAATGCCAGTGTTGCATTCCATACAATACCCGTAACGTCAACGACATCATTGAAATCAACAACACCAACTAGAAGAGCTAATATAGCCCCGCCACATGCTGACCAACCAATTGAAAGATTTTTCGGTTGCCAGATAACTAATGTCAGTGTTATTAAAAAGATAATTATAGCTAATAAAGTATGTAGCAAAGTTTTAACCTCCGTTAATTACATATAATTCTCAATCCATTTTTCTCTAGCCAAACAAACTTATCTCGTTCACTCGGTACATGTTTTAAAATATCTTTTGTCAGTAAGTAATATTCACTTTCTGTATTTAGAGAATAGACTACCCATTGCCCTTTTCTTTGTTCTTTCACAATCCCAATATCCCTTAACTTTCTAAGATGCTGACTGATTGCAGGTTGGGACATTTGAAAAATTTCAACAAATTCACATACACAGCATTCTTGTTCAGCTAACATGTTCACCATGGTTAATCTGGTTTTATCCCCTAAAAGTTTTAGCACAATTGCAGTCTCTTTTAAGTCTTGAGATTTGTCCTCTTTCATAATGATTACGACCACCTTTCATAGGTTAATTCACTATATAATTATATGCTTATATATTAATAAAGGAAAAGGGTAAATGTCAATACTAATTACATTTACCCTTTTTGCTCATTTATTCATATTTATATTTATTCGGATATTAGGAGCAACAAGTGTCTGTATCACAGCTATTAACACTTTTAGCATTTACGAAATTTACACTACAAACCCCTGTTTCAGGTAAATCTAATGCTACTTTTTTCGAAGCTTCTATATCCCCTGCCATATATGCAGCTATTGAACGTACCTGTTCATACCCCGTTGCCATTAAAAAGGTCGGTGCCCTACCATAGCTTTTAGATCCAACTATATATAGGTTCTTCTCCGGTTGTCTCAATTCTTTTTCACCATGAGGGCGGACTGTTCCACAGCTGTGAAGATTAGGATCAATTAAATCAGAAATGGCTGCTACACTTTCAGTAGCAAAATCAACTTTTGTTCGTAATTCATTTAAGAAAGAATAATTAGGTCGATTTCCTGTGTTGACGATGACTTCATCAATTGATTGAATTTCAGATATTACACCATTCGCTTCTCCATTAACCGTTATTGTTGCGTTATTATTCTCTTTCAATTGCTCAATTCTAAAAGAAGTATGCACTTTGACTGTCCCTTTATCTACCATTTCATGAATTCTGCTACCTAATAATCCCCTTGCTTCTAATGCATCCTTTTCTTCTCCACCATATGCATCCTCTACACGTTCTTTCCGAATGATCCATATAATTTCTGTTTCTGGATGCTCTTCCTTTAATTTCTCTAATTCAAGCAAAGCATTAATAGCAGAGTGCCCACTTCCTACGACTGCAACTTTTTTATTTTTGTAACGGTTGATACTTTCTCCCAAGATATCAGGTAATCCATAAAAGACTTTTCCCCTTAGACTTTCCTCAGATTTTAGCCAAACCCCATTGGAGTTAGCTGGATTAGGGTTTCCCCAAGTACCAGTAGCATCAATAACAGCTCGTGCTTCAATTGCTTGAATTGTACCTTTCTGCTCTGTATAAATAACGAATGGAACATTCTCTCTGTTAGCTGTCTTCATTTTATCTGTATTTTTTTTACCTATAGAAATGACTTTTGTATTTAAAGCGATTACTTCTCGTATTTCTGGAATCTTTGTTAAAGGAATTAAGTAATTATCCACGAGTTCTTTACCAGTGGGTATTTCCTCTAAATTTGGTTTTTCCCATTCATATTTCTCTAATAAAGAAGATGCTGCTTTATCGATGTTATATTTCCACTGTGAGAATAATTTTATATGTTTCCAGGTAAGAATGTTTGCTCCAACTTCCGTTCCAGCTTCTAAAATAATCACTTTTTGTTTATATTGAATCAAATGAGCTGCAGCAGCTAATCCTACAGGACCAGCACCAATGATAGCTATAGGTAAATCTAAATCCATTATTCTTTTTTCTTCAACAGCATAAGATGGTTGACAGCAGTTGGACAAAATTTTAAATTCAGACATATTTATTACACTCCTTTTATAAGTAATATTCTTGGTTAAATAACAACTTTTCCATTAACATTACGTCTACAAATTTCCCTTTTAATCTCCCTTGATTTTTAAATAAACCAACCTCCCGATAATTTAACTTTCTGTAAAGACCTTGACCTAAGTTATTAATAGGAAAGGTAAAGAGTACTATTTTATAAAATTCCTGTAATCTTGCCTCGTCTTCTAGTACCTGTAATAGTTTTTGACCAATACCTTTACCTCTAAATTCCTTATGTATATATATTGAAAGTTCTCCTACCCCATAATAGGCAGCCCTAGTATTATAAGGATTTATTGATGCCCATCCTGTGATTTTCCCCTCTTCATTAACAGCTACAAATACAGCATATCTTCCCTGGTGAGCAGCAAACCAATTCTCCATGTAATCCTTGTCTTTTAAATCTTCCTCAAAGGTCGCTAATCCGTCTTCTATTCCTTGGTTATAGATTTCAAGTATTTCGTTTAAATCTTCTGCCGAAGCTTTCCTAAGCATTTATTATCCCTCCTATTTTATTTGACTTAAACATTAATTGACTTTATCAAATATAATACCTAATGAAAGCCACCTATCTGGTGGCACAACTACCTAATCCATCGTTTTTATTCATTGCATCAAGCAATAAACTTAGACTTTCTAAAACTTGAGAATGCTTATCTTCTTGAATATGAGTAAAGATGTTTCCTAAGTATTCTAACATTTGGTTAGATATTTCTTCAGCTTTTGCTTCACCTATTTCTGTCAAAGATAAAAGTACATATCTCCGATCATTTGGATCTGGAACCCTTAATATATATTGAAGTTCCACTAGTTTATTTACTTGTCTGCTTAAAAGACCAGTATCCATTATTAGCTTTTCAGCTAAAGTCTGAAGAGAAATATTTGGAGATTTGCCCAATTCATATACAATATGGCTTTGTGTTACTGTTATCCCACAACAATCAGAACCATCTTTTTGAAGAAGTCCAAAGTCACGAACTAGTTGTTGTAGTAATTCTCGAATTTGTATTTTATCTTTTGTTTTCATTTTCATCGCCTCTAACTTAGATGATAACGTCATTAATTGATAATGTCAATTAATTTTCTTATTCAACTAACCTGCCCCGTTTATACCATAGCTATTTTTCATTTATTACAGGAATGCTGCCCGGTTTGTACCATAAAAAAACCACCAACGAGGTGGTCATTGAAACCATTTATTTATCTAAGAAACGATAGTAAAGTGCTATTACATAATTACCTATAATAAATACTGCATACATTTTAAACATAAATGCAAAGAAACCTTTGTTTTTGAAATTTAATAACAGATAAAGAATAGACATTACTAATACAAGAATATATAAAGGTGCTATTACTAACTTTGAATATAGATCTGGTAACGTCATTTTTTCTTTCACCCTAGTTGAGATATTTCTTTTTTTGCTTGCAATGAGTTTATTATATCTCTAGACGACATCCTTTGAATACTTTAACTTATTGGATTTCTGATTGCAATAATCTGCCATTCCTGTTTTATAAACGGAAGACCTTCCCTTTTTGCAGCAATACTACCCTGTTTTTTTATGTCTTTTACCAATAGTCCTCACATTTAATTTATATCATTAAATGCCTAAACATAATTGTCCATTTGCTTTTTTTGTCTGATAATTATTAGTAAAGGGAGTGAATGGTGAAAAATGAAAAAATTTCAAGTACATCTAAGTTTAAAGAATGGTAATAAACATACCTTTATTGAGTGGGCTCTAGGAGATCGAGAAATTATAAATAGAATTACAAACTCAGCTCTCGGTCGTTGGTATGTATTCACCGAAAACTATGTTAGGTACCAAGTATTAAAAGAAGAAATAGTAAGTATAGGCATAACCTTAACAAATGAGCAAATGAATGATTACAACAAACAGCAAAATGATTATTTACAACAATATGGTGATAGTGAATCCTATTAAGAATAAGAAAAGACATCTATTTCGAGAAGGATGTCTTTTTAGTTTGAGAGATAGGAAGGATTAATAACTGTCACTGGTGACAAAACACTACACTATCAATGGCTTCCTTTTATTAACATTGTGAATAAATGTACTTAAATAAAACTGCCACGATAGTTAAATAACAAGCATTATCAAGTAAACTAGGGAAAAACTCCTTCCTTCGCTTCCTTCCACTAATATTTTTAGTGACTTAGTAATTGCACTTATAAGTGAGTTTTCCCGAAATTTAAAATGGTGGAAAGTAAGAAAACCTATAATCCCTCAACTAGCAACAGATGTCTCTTTTGTTTTTGGACCTTTAACAATCCTAAACTTTTGGATTGTTAAATTAACCTACAAAAAATTTTGGATAAATCTAATTACCAACGTTTTTGCTGACTATTTATTTGCTTATCCGTTAACTACATTAGCAGAGAAGCTTGGAGTATATAAAATGGTAAGAATGAGCCGAAAGCAACTTTTCTTTTTAAGCAATGCGGTAGCAGTACTTAACTACTTGTATCATTCATTAATTGTTGAACCTATAAGAAGGAATAATGAATGTAAATGAGAATATTTATATATACTATTCCAAGAACCCGGGCTTAATTGTTGTTCAAAACTAGGGTTCTTCTACCCTTATTGTCTAACGCCCTCTCATACTTATATTCGTAATACTCCTACTTCTAAAGTTTCATTGTACTTTTAGCATAAGTTATTAGTATCATACTAGAGAGAAATAAAGAAAGACTATTAGCATGTCAAAAAGAACTTACTAATACAATACATATAATATTTATTTAAGAAATGCAGACAATATTTTTTTTGTTTCAGCCCATAACATCTTTTGCATGGAAGCATCATTCCCTGGATATACAGGTTCTATCTTCTTTCCTGTGCCCACATTAAAGTATTCTCCAGTAATATCATCATAGTTAGGATCAAGACAAAGTCGGATAATAATATCAGCACCTCTTTTCGGATTACCTATATTTAAGACCTTTAAAAGTTTTCCTAATACATTAGATATACGAAGTTCTCTCCCTAACCCAGTATTATTAAATCCTGGATTTACAGCATTAGTAGTCACTTTAGTCCCGTCATAGTATCTTGCTAACTCATTAGTGAACATAATATTTAAAAGCTTTGTTTTTCCATATATCTTGGAAGAACCTCTTGCTGTAAATAACGACGTATCTGTTAAATCAAATGGCAGGCTTAATGTACCGTGATTTCGTGACGCTTCTGAAGCAACACTAATTATTTTGGCATACTCTGCATTTAACAATGAATCCTCTAAGAGATAAGTTAGAAGCCAAGGTGATAAATAGTTCACCGCCATCATCTCAGAAAACCCTTCTGTAGTTATTCGTTGTTGAAATGCATGTAGCCCAGCATTGTGAATTAAGATATCAATTTTAGGATAATTATTTCTAATTTCTAAAGCAATTTTACGAACTTCACTCATCAATGAAAGGTCACCATAGTAAAAATCAATATCTGTTTGAGGATTTGTTTCTTTTATTAACTTTTCTGTTGCTAAAGCACGCTCTTTATTACGGGCAGTCAAGACTAATTTTGCTCCTGATTTTGCCAATTGAATCGCTGCGATCTTTCCAATACCACTAGTAGCACCAGTCATTACAACTATCGTTTCTTTCTGCATTTCTATCTCCTTTGTTAACTTGACATAAAAAAAAACATGAAATATATTTGATATATATCAATTATATTATTTTATTTATTGGATATATGTCAAATATATTTTCAAGGAGATTATTATGGAATTAAGAAAATCGACAATAAGAGAAGAACTAGAACTGCAATTAGGTTCTCAACTAAATGCCTTAATAAGCGAGGCACATGCTCTAAATATCCGGACTGCCGCTGCATTTGACCCCACTTTACAACCTGCCGCTTTTTTGGTGGTTCGTTGGCTATATTCTCATGGTCCAAGCAGTGCAACAAAAATAGCTGAGTCTGTTGCAATGGACCGCAGCGCCATAAGTAGACTTATTAACCAGCTAAAAGCCCTAGGGTATGTAATGAGCGAACCTAATCCTAGTGATCGTCGAGGTGTTCAGTTGTCTTTAACTGAACAGGGAAAATCTAAAACATTGGAGGTTCTAAAGGAGAAAGAATCGATATTTATTAACCGTATTTCTGAGTTATCAGAGTTAGATTTGAAATCATATATAGAAATGCTACAAACCTTAACTGGTAAATAGTCACATTGCAAAGTTGCGTGTATATAATTGGATTAGGATCAGTCTCACATATACAATCCCGCTTAAAGGCTTTAATTTATGTATGAGAAAACTCTACTATTTCTTCTAGATTTTCAACACAAATAACCTCTGTTTAATTAGCTTGTGATTTAGTACACTTAAATAAACCTGCCACGATTGTGACATAACAAAAGGCTTTCCTTATATTTAAGAAAAACCACCTATTGTTTAAGTGTATTTCTTCACAAAATTATCCCTTTTTAAGTCATTATTGGGAATGCTCCCACGATTGTTACAGTGACAAAATAACCAAAAAATTAATTACTTATTTTAAATAGAGTTACAAAAAAGAGTAGAAATCTTTTTCCCTACTCTTTTTTTATCTATTTTAAATTCTTATCTTTAAAGTATTCTCGGCTATCAACACGGATTTTTTTAGGTAATACACGATCAAGTTCCTTATCTAACCAAGCTATCGTTTTGTTTCGTAAAAACTCTCTCATTTGCTGTTCAGCTTCTAACATAACTAAATTTATCGTACAAGTGGAATTACCTGATATACAAGATGAACAGTCTTTATCTTCTTTATCTTCTTTATCTTCTTTATCTTCTTTATCCTCTTTACCTACATACATAAGGTTATTACTTAAGATGTTTTTACACTGGAAAATTGGTTTAACACCTTCAACTGCTTCTATTACATCCCAAAAAGAAATCTCTTCCGGAGCCTTAGCTAATTTATAACCACCATTCACTCCTGGAACAGAAATCACAATTTTAGCTTTCGATAATTTACCAAATGCTTTGGAAAGGTATGTTTCTGAAAGCCCTTGAAATTCTGAGAGTTCTTTTATTCCAATAACTTCATCTGAAGGTACATCAATTAAATACACTAAACTATGCAACGCGTATTCTACCATAACACTATATTTCATTTAATCACCTGCTTTATTTAAAACATCAATTATCTTTTTATTGTATTTGTATCTTAACATAGTTTTTTTGTTTGACACAAATTAATAAAAGCGTTATATTGTATATCGTCGACAATATTAATCGACGATTAATGCAGGAGATAATTAGTTTATCTATCTAAAAACATATTTATTCAGGGGGAATTTTCAAATGAACAAATTACTTATTATAAATGCCCATCCAGAAGTGGAATCTACTTCGTCTGTTAGTCTAAATGTTCTAAATCACTTTAAGAAGGTATATAAAGAGTTGCATTCAAAAGATGAGGTAATAGAACAAATTGACTTATACAGCGACGAAGTACCTATGATAAATAAGACAGTTTTAAATGCATGGGCTAAGCTTGCTAAAGGACAAGAACTTACAAATGAAGAGAAAGAAGTAACAAACCGTATGAGCGAAGTGTTACAACAATTTAAGAGTGCAAATAAGTATGTAATAGCTCTCCCATTGCACAATTTTAATGTGCCATCAAAATTAAAAGACTATATGGACAATATTTTAATTGCGAGAGAGACTTTTAAATATACAGAAAATGGTTCTGTCGGCTTACTTAAAGATGGACGAAGTATGCTGGTAATACAAGGAAGTGGTAGTATTTATACTAATAATGACTGGTATACTGAAGTTGAATACTCACACAAATATTTGAAGTCCATGTTCAATTTTATTGGAATTGAAGATTATCATATGGTTAGAGCCCAAGGAACAGCTCTACTGGACAGAGATGCAGTATTAAAAAATGCTTATATTGAAGTCGGGAAAATTGCTTCTGCATTTGCAAGAAATAAATAAAAAAGCAAA
The DNA here is from genome assembly GCF_032818155.1 of Niallia taxi. Classification (NCBI taxonomy): domain Bacteria; kingdom Bacillati; phylum Bacillota; class Bacilli; order Caryophanales; family Bacillaceae; genus Niallia; species Niallia taxi. Next base: position 2,187,823 of record NZ_CP102589.1, on the reverse strand, counting down.
GAAGAGAACCTTTTAAGTTTCTCTTCTTTGCTAATTATGATATTGAAAATCTAACTATTTTATACTTTGCTTTAAGTATGTTTTCTTGTTAAACTATCCTGCCTTGTTTCTTCCATAGGCTAGTTTTTCATTTATTACAGGAATGCTGTCCGTTTAGTTTAACTATTTATTATTAATCGCTAATTCTAATGCTGCACTTGATAGTAAATTAGTTGTATTAAGAACAGGTAGTGGAGAATTATCATTATTTATTATGACCGGTAATTCAGTACAAGCAAGGGCAACTGCATCACATTCAGATGATTTGACCCTATTGATTATTGATATTACTTTTTCTATTGAATTATTATTGTTTTTACCAGGTATTAACTCATCCATTATTATGGAGTTAATAACCTCTTGTTCTTCCATAGATGGTGTAAATAAATCTATACCGCACTTTTCAAATGATTCTTTATATAATTTTCCTTGCATGGTAAAAATGGTTCCTAAAACACACACTTTTTTATATTTTTGAAGTTGGCACTCCTTCGAAGTTGTTTCCAAAATACTTAATAAAGGAATTGGCGACATCTTTTGGATTTCATTAAATACGCAATGAATTGTATTTGCGGGAATAATAGCAAAATCTGCTCCCATTAGTTGAAGTTTTTTTATGGAATAAAGCAGTATATCTACTATCTTTTGATAATCATCATTTACTAATGCCTGATAATAATCAGAGAATGAAACATTATGAAGTGAGATTTCTGGATGAATATTCTTTCCTATTCGTTTCATTGATTCAGAAACAATATTTTTATAGCACAGTGCAGCTCCCTCTGATGTTACAGCTACAATTCCAATGTTCTTATAAGTTTTTTCTATCAACAGAAATCACCCCCTTTTTTTATTCTTATGAAAAAATATTATCATATACCCTTAATTGAAGTTGTCTGCCACGTTTGTGATACAAGAAAGATTCACTTCATTTATTACAGGAATGCTGCCCCGTTCTACCATAAGCAAGTTTTCATTTATTACAGAAATGCTGCAATAATTGTTACAAGAACATACTAAATTTTTTTACAGGAATGCTGTCCCGATTGTGTATCTTTATGAGTTAATGATTCCATAATAAACCAAATCTAAATAACGATTATCCTTCTTTATCTGATCAATTAATACTCCTTCTTCCCTCATCCCTAACTTTTGCATAACTCTTCCTGAGGCTGGATTTGTTTTAAAGTAACGAGCAAATACTTTGTGTAAGTGTTTTTCATTAAATGCAAACCATAAAATTGCTTGCGCTGCCTCTGTTGCATATCCATTTCCCCAAAATTCTTCACCAATCCAGTATGCTATTTCACCATTCTTAGACTCTTGATTGCTTGATAGTGCTATAGCTCCATATAACTCACCATTTTCCTTAGCAGTTATTGCAAATTCATAAGAAATTTCATTATTAAAATTTTCAAGATGGTTTTTAATCCAAGATTTAGCATCATCCACTGAATATGGATAAGGTAAATAAAGTGTATTTTTATAAATATTATAGTTATTACAAAGGTTAGCTACATTTACTGCATCAGATTCTTGGAATAATCTAATTACTAGCCTTTCTGTAGTAATCATCTTATTGCTTTCATCATATTTCATAATAAGAGTCCCCCAAGACGAAATGATTTCTATTTTCTATAAAAGAAAAAGACAATATCTAATTTTAGATATCGCCTACATTCATCATAATAACTATTCTCCAATAAAAAGAAAAAACCTTCTTCAACAAACCTGCCACTTTAGTACCAGAGCAATTAAGAAACATTGATTCTTACTGGATTAACGCCCCCATTTGTTGAAGAAGTTATGCCTTGTTATTTTTTAACCAATTTGTAATGCTATGAAGTAACTTTTCTGAACTCCTACTTAAAGAAGATGAAGGCAGGTTATCTATAATTTCTTTTATATTTTCTTCTATGTTTTTTGCTTCCATTGGTTGAACATAATTAGGTACAAATTGATTTAACGCTTCATAATAACGTTGGTGAGGTTCTACAATTTCTAAATGCTTTTCAAAATTCCCTCTTTTTCTTGAATCATCATTTTCCTTACGATACCTCAGATTTGCTTGGCTAGTGTATAAATAAAAATATTTATCTGGAAACTTTATTCTACCTGCTTTTATTTCCTTTAGATAAGAATCATAAATAAAATCCAAATTTTGATTAAATAATTTAAAGTCAAAACACCAGTTATAACTTATCGGTTGAAATATATCACCATCGAGAATTACCGTATCATATTCTTTAAGTTTTTCTTGTGCAATTTGCCAACGTTCTACCTGGCGTTCTAAATACCAAGTTTTTGTTTCACTTTTAGAACGTTCGAATAAAAGATCTACCTCCGGAATGATGTATGTATTCGTTTTTCTTGCAATTTCAATAGCCGTTGTTGTTTTCCCTACTGCACTTGCTCCTTCAAAACAAATTACTGCCATATTATCCCTCCAGTCTTCTTATAATAGAATACTTCTTGTTCAACTATTCTGCCCTTTTTCTATCATAAGCTAGTATTTTATTTATTACAGGAATGCTGCCATATAGTGCAATAAGACTTTAACAAAAGGGTATTAATCCCTATTGAATCAAAGCCCTCTGTTATTTAATAGTAACTATTCACAAACTATTAATTAAGTTCTTATTAGAATGCTGTCCAGACTTTTACATAAAGAAAGGTTAAGCCATAAATAAAATGCAGTTTTAAGTTATGTTTTTATTCAATATCTCCATTAATCCTAAGTATGTTACAACACATTAGAAACATCTGTTAATAAATGTAATCGCAAAATAAAAAGCCCGACTCAATTTGAGGGAGCTTTTTACTATGCAATAATTAATATTAATTATTAAAAGACCATGGCTTATTAATATCAAAAAATTTAGCAACAACTTCTTGTTTTTCATTTAGTATATCTAGTTTATAATTTGCTGGGTTTAATGCTTGATTAAGTTGATCATCTGATAAGTTTTCAACTAACCCACCATTAAGGTTTATGGAATAAAAACTTTTATTAGAATCCTTTTTTAAAGGTGAATCTAGATTTATACTAACTGGTTTAGGCGGACTTTTAGGGTTAAGTATATCGACTAATGTTGAAGATTTTTCAGAGATTGTTACATACCATGCACTATTCAGCTTGGATAACTTCTCAATATAGCTGTCTCTTATGCCTATATTTATTTTAAAATTCAACCCATTATTTCTTTTTTCAATTTTTAATGGTTCCCATGCAATATTATCTCCAGTAAGTTCGTCTGCAGAAATATTTTTGTTAGTTACTGATGATGAAACTTCTTCTTGTTGATTGTTTCTAATACCCTCTGATGCAGTCTTATCACAACCGACTAGTGTTAAACCTATGATAATTAGAATAAAGCTTAATGAAAAAGTTCTTTTTAGCATTTAGTTTTATCTCCAATTCAGAATTTTTTAACTGTCTTTTTAGAATATTCTTCATAAGTATATTTAGCATCAACCGGAGTAGATTTAATTAATTTTTCTCGGTTATATTTTACTATACTTCCTGTTGTTTTTACAGCTGAAGAACCATATTCAATTGATGGTTTTGTTCTACCTTCAATCGTCCATGTAAGACTTACTTCAACTGTGTCTGTTTCCCCCAAGCTTTTTCTCCATTAATACCTATTTTCCCCTGAATCAATTTCCAATTTACAGCCGTTTTAAATCCACCACCAATTTTTCCCACTTGAAAACTTTGTTCTAGTAACCTTTCTACTCACACTATCGTCCTTTTTTCCTCCATTACTAAATGAACCTGACCAATCAATATTATGATATGTTTTTTTAGTTGCCATTTGGTAGTATGTACAGCTGTAATCTACTGCAAAGGTTGATACAGAACCAGGAGTACTAGTTGGATAACTTTTAACATCCTTTTCAATAGGGGTTATTGGGATCTTCAGCATACTTTCGTTCCATAATTGCTCTCACAATTTCAGCAGAGAAAAGATAACTAATCAATAGGAACCATGGTTCTCTCAGTACATATATAAAATGTACTGACAAAAGGCAAATTATTGTTAAAGTTCTAATAGTCCAATCAATTCTTTTATATTTCATATTAATGTTATCTTTGTAAAACTTATAAAGGGTTGATTTTTTAGCTATTTATTGAATTCATTAACCGGAAGTAGTATTCAGATTTATGTGTCTTATTTAGGTTATACCAGGAATGTAATGTATCTGGTGCAAATACATCTAACTTTTTCAGTACTTCCATCGCAAATTCAATAGGAGCTATTCCTGATGCAGTAACTAAATTCGCATCAGATACCGCAGATTCCAACTCATAGAACTTTTCTCCTTTATAGTTAGGACATACCATTTTAGTGTATTCTAAATTATTACTTGTATGCTTTCTAGTATCTAAGTATCCCCTATTCGCAAGGGCCTCAGTTGCACCACAAATTGAAGCAACAATAGTGCCAAGCTTTAAAGCTTGGCCAATTCTATCCAAGATAGGTTGATGAATTTCTTCACTCCAAGTAGTCCCTCCTGGTAAAATTAAAAGATCTTTACTCTCAAGAGTACATGCATCAAGGGATATATCTGGTTTTATGCTCAGTCCTCCCATAGTAGTAATTATTTCTTTATTAGCTCCTACTGTATTTACTCTTAAAGGTGCTAAATCTTTTTTGAAATATCTTCCTGAGTTTAGTTCAGCAATTAAATGTCCACATTCCCAGTCCGACATTGTATTAAATACATATAGAAAAACTTTTTTTGTTTGCATTCAATAACACTCCAATCACAATTGATATAGCTATTATAATAAAACTTCCCTGACAGTTAACGTCAGGGAAGTTATCATACTTGATGAAATTTTATTAATTCCGATAGCTCCTCAATAAGTCTTTTCTTAAGACTTATTGGCTCAATAACTTTAATAGATTTATTGTACGGTAAAAGTAAATAAGGTACATATGTATGTAATATATCTTTTTCAAGAAGAAAAACTGCTTGATTTGAAGTCCGTTCTTGTAAATAATTTCCTAAAAACCAATGTTGGCAAATATCAGCCAATACACTTTTATCCCCATTAATAACCAAAGATATAATCCCTTCCTTATCTTTTATAGTGGGAAGAAGACTTTTTATAAAAAAGTCACGTGCTGAAAATTTTTCTGGCCGGTTAAACTTATTTTCGGTTAGCATTAGACTTTCAATTCGATCTACTCTAAAACTACGGATATCATTCCTAAGTTGGCAAAATCCAATCACATACCACTTATTATTCCAAAAGATAATTCTGTACGGATCTACCAATCTATAATTTAATTGCTTTTCTCCACTTTTATGGTGAAGAATTTTTACTGAGTACCCATCAGCAATGGCCCGCTCCAACTCCTTCAAAAAAGGTTCAATAGAGAGTGAACTTAATCGACTTATTACTTCAAGACTAGTTAAATGTTGGTTTATCTTTGTTTCCTGCTCTTGATTTGAGTATTTTCTTAGTTTTGAAATGGCCCTATTTAGTGCTTCACCTCCATAATATCCGGCTTCTTCTGCAAAAACAGCAGCATGAAATAGTGAAGTTTGCTCCTCAAAATCAAAAAAAAGAGGAGCCTCAATAAAATTTTTCAATAAAGTGTATCCACCGTTATGTCCTGGTTCTGAAATTATAGGTACGCCACTTGTTGAAATTGTATCAATATAACGATACACAGTCCTTATATTTATTTCTAACTTTTCTGATATTTGTTTCGCAGTAATTTTTTTACCTGAACGAAGCATCCATAGAATTGCTAACATATTGTCAATTTTAGGCATATAATTCCGCCTCTATATGAAATTTATTTTTAATATATATTTCCGATTTTTGGAATAGCTCATCAACTGTTCCTTTCCGATAGCTTTCTATAAAAATAGAATCTTATACTATATCATCTTGCCCGATAACGAACCAAAGTTTCCTTTTAATCTCCGTTATTTGAGCCAACTAGTGATTGCTCTTCAATATCCACTCTGTAACCTGATTGCTCATTTTCTAGTTATGAATTTGCAAAGATGGTAAAACTATTAGTATCGGTAAAAAAAAACAATCAATGCGAAAACTGCCTTCTTTATTTATCTTCCGGCAAATCATATTCCATCCTTTTTGCTGTTATCCATTTTTCTTCTATTCCAACTAGCCGTTCGACAAGATGAAAGGCCATTACAATACCTGCTGAAATTCCGCCTGATGTGACAATTCTGCCTTCATCAACAAATTTAACTTCTCTTACAACCTCCACTTTTTTGAAGAGATCTGCAAACAAATCATAGGAAGCCCAATGTGTTGTCGCCCTTTTGCCATCAAGTAATCCAGCCTGTGCCAGCAATAAAGCGCCCGTACAGACAGATGTTGTCATTTCTGTCCTTTTGTCCTGCTCTTTTATCCAGTTTATCAGCTTGTTATTATGTAATTCAGTCAATCTAGCGCCAGGACCTCCTGGAACAATAAGGATATCAAAATGTGGTGCTATATCAAATGAATAGTCTGGTACGACTTGCAGACCGTTTCTTGCTGAAATGCTTTTTCCAGTCTCAGAAACTGTTTCCACTTTGAATGGCTTAACATCCTCACGATCCTTAAAGCCTGCAAGAGACAGCACTTCAAATGGTCCTGCGAAATCCAATACCTCCACATCATCAAACAGCAATATGCCGACACTTCTTGTCTCCAATTTGCCCTCTCCTTCATTTGTTGATTTTGTTTTTATGTATTATAAATAAAAAATCATATGTTGTTCATCAAAATATTGTCCATTCACCTTCAAGGCCTTTTTTTCCAATCCAAAAACAGTAAACCCCATCGATTCGTATAAAGCAATAGCTCCTGTATTTGTTGATACAACCGCCAACAGCAATTGTTCAATTTCCAGTCTTCTTGAAACGTTAATCACCTCTGTCAAAAGCCTTCTCCCAATCCCTTTGTTACGGTAAGCATCTTCAATAAAAAACGATAAAACACTTGCTTTATGCTTGATTTTCTTATAGGTTTCCTTTTGTAGTGTGATGGTGCCAATAAGGCGGTCGTCTATAAACGCCCCGATGGTAAGCCTTGTCGGGTCCTTCAATAAAGCGGAAATTCGCTTGATAGGATATAGCCTTTTTTGCTCCTCTTCCAACGTTAGCAGGAATGCATCTGGATGCTGATGTAATGTAAGCAACCGCAAACCCCAGTATTCCTTCGCATCCTTTGGTTTTAATACTCTTACCTGCAAAACAACCACCCCTCTATGATGTCCACACGTAAAACCGATTTAGGAAAAAATTGTTGCAAACCGCAAACATTCCTACATAATAATTCCATATTGCCACGTTGCATTCCTTCTGACACATCAATTTTCGTCAAACAAGATTTATGGTACGATAAAGAAAATTAAATGTTAGAGGTGTCCAGCCAATGTTTATCGTCCATTCAACTTTTCCAGTACCAGCAGAAAAAGCAGCTGAAGTTATTGGAATTTACAAAAACCGCTCACGATTAGTAGATAATAATCCCGGTTTTATCCGGTTTCTCCTCCTTCAAACAGAAAAAAACAAGGGAGAAATTACCGTCCATATGGAATGGGAAACAAAGGAAGATTATTTGAAGTGGGTTAGAAGCACAGAGTTTAAAGATATTCATGAGCTAGAGAAAAAATACCCTGACAAAGAGCTAGCTGCCATTATTCCTACTGTAAAGCAGTTTTTGGTGGTTGCTGAGTAACAATGAATATCCTGTAAATTGAGAGCGGTTTGTATACGCAAATAGATTAGTAACAAATGGGATGACCAAGTTTGAGTGAGAAATAGGCAGAGCCTAGGAAGATTCCTAGGCTCTAGTTTTTGGTATAAAATTGATAGAATAATTTCGGTAATCTTATAGAAGGCTCGCAAAATTTACTGTTCATGTATTTTCTTGATTTATACTATTTCGTTCAAATCCTAAAAAACGGGTGCCTTGAAAGTTCAAAATACCTGTGTCATTTTCAGAAAGCAGCCCATATTCTTTTCCAGAAACATGAAACTCTGTACGATCGCCGCTTTCGAACTCAAATGTGACATAATACGTAGTATATGTACTGGAAGAAAGACTATTATTATCATTATTGGAACCTCTGCTGACATCTGTACGTTTTGCTTTAATTATCGCTGGCACACTTAATCTTGGCGACTGCTCATTTTTATGCCACTGGCCAATTCCTTTAAATATCGTAAACAAAATACTACCAATAACGAAGATAAAAATAATTCCTATAAAAATGGGTCCAAATTGGAATAAAAAATCTCCAAAGTAAAATTCATCATCTGGCATGTTAACACTCCTTCTGCTAAATATTGTAATTATATACGGTTAATAATTAATAAAGTTTCGTTTACTATGTGTCTATATTAAAAGCAAAATAAAATAGCCACCAAACATAGTGGCTATTATGGACTATAAAATCTAATATGCTAGGACAGATTATGCTCCTCTACCATAATACTATAAGAGATATTTAGCTTTTCCCACACCCAAGCTTGAAAGACCTCCTCCAATCTTTTCTGTAAAGCTGTAGCCTCTAAATCTTCTTTTATTTGTAATTCTTCCAAACTGAATGTCTCTGTTGCTTCTGTTCCTATAAATTGCGTACTGCTAAATGAAAAAGTTACTGTTTTTGGCATTATCCCCCTCCTCTTGGTCAACCATTGTAAATATATGGTAGAAAACAAACGAAAAATACTTAACAAATAACGCAAGTGATTTAATAATGTCCTACACAATTCTTATCATGTTAATATTTGAACCTTGTATGTCAATGCTACGCTATATTCTCCATGCGTTAAACGTCAGCAGTTTAAATCACCACATGCTTATACCTATTTAATACGAAAACTGCCGCAGCAATTAAAATTATCCCCATAAAAGCAGGTGCAGCATGACCTAGGGATACATAGATTTGCCCACCTATAATCGGTCCAATTATTCTTGCTAATGCTTGAATAGATTGGCTGCCGCCTTGAATCCTGCCTTGCTCACTAGCTTGAACTGACTTGGAAAGCATTCCATTGATTGAAGGTCCGATGATGGAATCACCAAAACCAAACAGGAATATTCCGGCTATAAAAAGCGGGTATAGAGAGAATAACGCTGATACTGCCATAAAGCTGTAGCCGATAATCTCAGAAACCATTCCTATCATCCCTATCTGGACATCATTGTATTTCAGCAACAGCTTTGGCATTAGGAAGCCTTGTGAAAGGATGTCTTGGATACCCAATATAGAAAACATAAGTCCGATTATCGCAGGCTCCCATTTGAAAGTATCAATCGTAAACTGTGAAAATACTGCCTGTAAGGATCCGTTAGGAATCGAAAGTAAGAATACTGAGATAAGGAGCCATTTTATATGTTTTATAGAAAGTATGTTTAGTAGTTGTATGAATGGATTTAGTCTTACTAACGTAAGCTTTTTCAGCCTGTTGTTTTTGTTAAGACTCTCTGGCATATAAAAAAATCCGAATACAACATTAAATAAGGTTATGAATGCTGCAGCATACATTGGTACAGAATATCCAAACTTTGCTAGTAATCCACCTAATGCAGGTCCAACAGCAATGCCTACACCTGTAACAGCACTCACCCAGCCAAAGTATTTTGTTCGCTGCTCATTCGGGATAATGTCTGCAAAATAGGCGAAGATAGTGCTTATACTCCCGCCTGTTACACCTTCAACTATCCGCCCGACAAACAGGACCCATAAAGCTCCTCCAATACCAAAAACAATGTAGCCAACACTTGATCCAATTAGGCATATTAAGAGAATTGGACGACGGCCATATCTATCGCTTAAAGCTCCAAGCCCAGGTGCCGCTAAAAAAACACAGGCTGCATAAACAGAGGTCAGCACTGTTACTATAATTGCCTGATTTGCATCATTATGAGCATACGGATGCACTAAGTATGGAACGACTGGTGCTATAATACTGAAGCCTAATCCGCACAGAAAAACTGACATAAGACCGAATATCAACGCCTTTTTATCTACAACTTGTTCTGTATTTTGAAGTTTTTGTGATCTAAATTTGAACATTATATTTCTCCTAAATTACATTTTTATTTCCGAGGAAACAAAAATACTGTATCATCTTTTTGTTTCCCGGTCAACAAAAATCAAAACAAAAAAATACAGCTCAATTCCTATTAGAATTGGGCTGCATGTGTTTTATGTTTCATTCCTATTCAGGCTTGATAGCTACTTCTTGTCTTTTTATTTCCGTATCCAAATGCTTACTATACATTTCTACAAAGCAAAGAATACTGTCAAACTGTTCCTCAGTTATCTGTTCAAATACTGCTTTGTCACGCTCTCTAAACTCTTTATGGAGATCATCATGAATTTTGTTTATTGCCATACCTTCCTCTGTTAGCCTAAAATAGATTTCTTTTTTATTTTCCGGCTTTTGGTAGCTTTCAATTAGGCCTTTTTCGAGAAGTTTTTTCGTTATTTTACTTATTGCACTTCTAGTCATAAAAAAGGATTCTGCCAGTTTCGTTACATTGGAATCTGCGTTTTTACCGATAAATTCGATACAATGTACTTCAGATGACTTATGACCCTTTAAACTTTCTTCCATTTTAGGCTTATTAAGCCAAACTATCTTATTTAATATATCTCTAAATCCCAAAATGACCTGTTCTTCTTTGTACATTTAGCTGACCTCCTACCAGTTAGTGCATTAACATTATTATAGTAGAATTTTTGTTTCCATTTCAACATTATTACATCGTTATTAGAGATGGAGCTGTTTACACCAATCAGCTGTCTGTTCTTTTTAGGCACTTCTTTTATGATATTTGGATGCGTAAAATATACAGAACGGTTACATAAGTCATTCAATTAGCAGGTGTGGAATCCATTATTCAAATTTCAATTTAAAAAATACAGAAAGTTTAATTAAAGTAAAATATTCCAAAAAAGTTTAATTTTATGGAAAAATTTGATAAAGTTAACAATAGAATAAAAACATCATAAGGAGTGACAAGCATGAAAGGAAATCTGATAACCCCTGTAATAACGTTAGTTTTAATGGTAGTTATTAATTATTTTGCCGCAGTATTGTTTCACATCCGATTCATTGAACCAATGTTTTTTATTGGCCTTGCTTTTGTTGGTCTATTATTCTCGTTTAATAGCTCTGGTGGAGCTTGGTCTAGGGTAACTGACAGTCAAGTATCTGCACAAACTGGTATAATTCAAGAGACGAAACCCTTTGCTTATAGAGTAAATTTACCGCTATGGGTAGCGATCGGTTACACGGTAATTGGACTAATTATCCTTATTTTATTAATCGCAAAGGTAATTCCGCCAGCAAGCTAAATATAAACTCCCATGTCTGCACATGTGGAGTTTTTTATTGTTATTTGAAAAACTCACCTAATGTTTTCTATTCCTTCTGGCCTAGTTAAACTCCTATCATTTAGCTTACTGCCACAAGGATATTTAATGCAAACAGTCTGTCTCTGTCTTTTCCATGTCATCTTCAGTGGAGTATGTATAATAAATGGCAGAAATTCCTTCTCTCTTTGCGTCATCAAAGGATTTTAAGCTGTCAAGGAGCTCCTCTTCCACTTCTCCATCCTCACCTACATATATTTCTCGATGTACTTCAAATTGATCCTCTACGCAAACTACTTCCCAGCCTTGATTGTTTACGTACTTTGTTGCGGTTTGAAATGCTATTTTCATATTGTCTGCTTTAACCCAGCAATTTACGTATGCACCAATACATTCTGCCTTTTCGGGATTATCATTATGTGGTATTGCTTCTAACTGTACTAAATATATGGCCATCATACTCTCCTGACACAATCATTATTTTCCATAATGCATACTATATTAATAGCTGCCATTAGACATCTGCTAAAAATATAAAACCATTAATTCCTCATCGAGATAGGAATTATCTATTTTTAATGCTTTTTTATCTATTCCATATGTTGCAAAGCCTAATGATTTATAAAGATTTTTTGCAGGCTGATTAGCAGCACCAACCGTTAAATATATTGCTTCAATCCCAACCATTTGCTTAGATTTTATGATGGCTTCCTTTAATAACTTTTTCGCCAAGCCTTTTCCTCGTTTTTCAACAGCAACATACATCGCAAAAATAGTTATCCTGTGTTTTAGTTTTGCTTTTTGCTCTAACTGCAATGTCACAACACCTAAAAGCTCACCGTTTTCAAATGTACCTAGAGTATATGAATGTGAATTGCTCAACCTGTTCTCGAATGTTTCTAGGGTGAATTCTTTTTCCTCTTCATAGCTGGATGCAAAGGCTTCTGGACATAATTTTAAAGCTTCTAATCTTAATTTTTTATAGCGATCAGCATCCTTCTTTTCAAGCACTTTAATTTCCATGCTGCCCCTCCTCTAAGCTTTATTATCTTCTAACTATATTAACTTTTGATATCCAGTATTATAGTAGTTCTTTGTTTTTTCTATAGGAGCGTTTCAACGAAATATAGTTCGCACCAAACATCAAGATGCTTGCGCTAATTAGTAACCCTATAAATGCCATCCAATCATCTTCATTAGCAAACAATACACTGACATTAAAAATAGTTATAATCCCCAATATAATTAATGAAAAGCTGACAAAAACACTAGTTTTTAATAGAATAGCTCTTCGTTCTTTTTTAAAAGCCTTCTCTGTTGTGATATCTGAATACTCTATTCCAGAAAGTATATGCCTAGCAGTAACATATATAAGAAAAATCACACATGAAATAAGTAAAATCGTTTCAGCCTAAAAAAATTCTAGAAAAACAGTTAAGATTAGCATTAATATTATTGAAATTATTTGAAGTATAGCTGCTTCTGTAATAAAAAACAATATTTGTTTCTCTTTATATTCGTCGTCAGGCAAAAAATACGTTATCCAGGATTTCATTATTCTTCTACCTCCCAAAATAATTCATCTAATGTTTTATTAAGCTGTTTAGCAATGGCAATACATAAATTAAGACTGGGGTTATACATCCCCTTTTCAATTAATCCAATAGTTTGCCTTGTAACCCCAACATTTCTTGCCAATTGTTCTTGCGTCATTGAGGTTTTCATTCTGGAAATTTTCACATGATTTTTCACAGCATCACCACCAAAAGCAATATATATATTACAAATGTTATATATACCTTACATTAATTTGGAAATAAATTCAAGTAATTCTTGTTTTTTATTTCTTTTCATTAAAACTACAGCAACACATAATGGCTAAATGTTTGTTCCATCACAATCTACGCAAAAAAAATCAAGTCAGCCGGTCTTGGGGCTGACTTGATTTATAGACTGCTACCATAAAGGAGCAATCAATCTTCTGTCTCTTCTTCCTCTTCCACGTATATATCATGCTCGCCAAGATAAATTGGTCCATTTGCATGGTCAATTCTGATTGGCCACTCATACGGAACAGCTAACCTTCTTGCAATATCTCTCCAAAAAGCAGTTGTCTCTGCTTCAAATTCTTGAAAATCCTTTAATAGCTCTTTATAAGATGTACCATCAAATTGTATGTTCATGTCTTGCAAGCGAACGAAGGCCATATGCTTAATTTCTAGCTCTGCTGCTTTATCCATTTCTGCTTCTGTTGCCTCACCAATAATTGTTCCAGGTGGAGGTAAAATAGTATAAATATTATCTACTTCTACTTCTGTTCCTTGTGTGGGAATCATTTTGTTTTGATTGAACATTATTTCAGCTCCTAGTAGAATATTTAGCAAAACAGATTATTGCTTTTCTTATCGATATACAGATTCAACACAAAGGCATGCTATTCCTTCTAGCTCTTACAATTCTTCCCTGATTACATCATTTGATGATTGAAGAAATAAGTAAAATACTATGAAATGGCGTGCTTTATCGAAATGAATATACTCTTTATAAAAATAAGGATATTGATCAATATGAGGTTCCAAAAATTGATATTGTTTAAAAATTTCAAAGAAAGACATTTGCAACCACGCAATTGATTTAGGAGAGATGTTCCTAGATTGACCTCTTATGAGGAAACTTAAACTACCTGCGATCATCATCCAATATGTATTTAAATCAGCGATTAAGCAGTCTTCTTCTAATAATTGCTTTTTAAAATCTTGTTGAATTTTAGATGAATCTTGATACGGAAATGGATTTTGTAATGATAACTGCAGCAACTGTTTTATCGTATTAGGGTATTTTTCTTTACAAACTTCCCCTATCATTTTATAAAAGAAATGTAGAACTTCCGCATGAAGTGAATTTCTGTTCACATGATTTACTTGAACTAATTGGCTTAGCTCTATTTTCTTTAATTTTTCACCCATCACATCACCTAGTACATATATTTAATTCATAACTTAAAAACCCATTCTCCTAAATTTACATATATACTAATCTATTATATAGAAATTTATCCCAATTTGTATTCGGTCTTGTTCAAATACAGTAATATATAAGAATATCAGCAGAAAAATACAAGATATGTGTGCTAGGAATTCACTACATTTAAGTTCTAGAAAGGAAGCTTATTATTATTGAAAAGAAACAATTAAAGCAACTGGAAATTCCGAAGTGGGGAACATACTTGCGTGGTAGATGGCGTGAATGTTTTGCAAGCCATCTTTCCTTAAAAGAACAACAGGAGATTTGGCTGAATGATTTTCTGTGGCACTTATGTTCTTGGGAAAAGGTAAAATGTCTTAAGCAAGATGATGCAATAACAGCATTTCATCAGCAAGCCAAGCATAAATATACAATATTTTATCAGTTTATTGATGACGCATACCTATATGAGCATGCAGACACACTTACAATAAAGGACCTACCTTATATAGAAGGTGATATGTATTATAATGACATGTATGTAATGGATTGGAATAACAAATGGACTTTTATCATGACACATGAAACAGAATGCGGTCCATATTTTATTCAACGCAAATAAATGAAAAACACTTTTCGGCCATTGAATTGGCAAGTGTTTTTCATTATTTTTTCTCTATCAATCTTCCAATCTACCAAACCAAATCAAGCAGCTAATCCACTTCCTTCATTCTTTTAACAGCTGGCGCTTTAATAAGATTGCCTTTAACCATAACCATTGATATATCCGCCAATGCTTTTATATTGTCTAACGGATTTTGGTCTAGCACGATTAAATCTGCTTGTTTTCCAAGCTCTATTGTCCCTGTCAGGTCATCGATTCCTAAAATTTCTGCATTTGTTTTTGTAACTTTTTCAATCAGTTGGATTGGGTTCAGATTTGTTTGTCTCATAAGATGGTCTAATTCCCGCCAAATATCATAGTGGGTCACAAATGGCATGGCTGCATCTGTTCCAATTCCCATTTTAATATCATATTTTACTGCCTGCTGTACTCCTTTCAGCATGGAATCATAGACAAGTCGCGAGTTTTCCTTCACTGTTTCACTCACCCTTGTAAGACTTCTGTCTAATTTTGCACTAGGATAACCTGCCTGCAATGTAGGTATTAATGCCGTGTAGCCCTTTAATGCGTTAGGATTTTTTTTATATAATGTGATAATTTCTTCATCCATCTCTGCACCATGTTCAATCGTATCTACTCCACCTCGAAGAGCGATTCTTACTCCCTCTGTGCTTTCTACATGTGCTGCAACGCGCATGCCGAGTTTATGTGCTTCCTTACAAATGGCAGCAACCTCTTCCTCTGTCATCTGTAAGCGGCCAGCTTCACCGACCATTTTTGCATCAGTAACACCGCCAGTGACACAAATTTTGATTAAGTCCACTCCGTTTTTAACATTTATTCTGACATTTTTGCGCGCTTCCCAAGGAGAGTCGCCGACTAAAGCCAAATAAGGTGCCCCGTGTCCGCCTGTCACACTCAGAAAATATCCCGATACAAGCAGATTTGGTCCAACAAATTTGTTTGCCTTTATTTCATCCCTTAAGTGAACATCCTGATAGAAAAATTCTCCAACACTGCGCATCGTTGTTACACCAGCGTGAAGTGCAGTAATGGCGTTTTTTTTCATTCGTTTCTTTAATACACTTCTGCCAATTTTCGTATCCAAGATATGATGATACGCAAAATTCAGCATTCCTTCACTGACAGACAATGAAAAAGGTTTACCATCCG
This sequence comes from Niallia taxi, assembly GCF_032818155.1. NCBI lineage: Bacteria > Bacillati > Bacillota > Bacilli > Caryophanales > Bacillaceae > Niallia > Niallia taxi. The sequence continues at coordinate 2,171,656 of NZ_CP102589.1, read as the reverse complement.
CAAAAAGATGGACATGGGCATTGATGAGGCCCGGCATTACATATTTCCCTGAAATATCCACCGTTTCATAATTACTTGGAACTGAAAGATCGTCTGATTTTCCGATATCCTGAATTATCCCTTGTTCATTAATTAAAATAGTCCTATTTGTATCAGCTTTTTTTCCCATCTCTCCATATATTACCTGGCAGTTCTTTAATGCGTAACCTGTCTTCATGAAATATTGTCCTCCTTACATTTAATAATGAATTATCCATTCATTATTAATGATAAAAAAAAGCGATAGCACCTCTATACAATTTGGGCGTATATCGGTGAATCACTTACTATTCATTTAAGCTTTTTACTCCATGCAGTCGGTAAATATTAAGCATTTCAAAAATTCGTTTTCTGCTTTCTACGCTCATCTCGCGCTTTAGTAAATCCAATATCATATCGACGAAGCTATTAGCAAGAATGTTTAATAAAATAATGTTTTCTTCCTTGTTAATATCGGATTTTTTGTGGGTGTTCTTCATGTACGGCTTTTTTGTTGCGATCATTAAATCTATTAGTTCGTTTTTGGCATTGCTGTAAATAGTACCATGACTTTTTTCAAAAATAATGACAATTTGCATATGATATTCCGTTAATAGATGGATTTGTTCTTGATAAATTGCAGCCTCTTTTTCATTCGTATCGTCAAAAAAGTTCTGATTTACGATATGTATGCTTTCCACTAATATTGTTTGCAAATAATCTACTAAGGATGCTGGAACTACTGTATAAAACAGCTCATTTTTGTTTTTAAAATACGTATATATATTGCCAACTGAGATATTAATTTCTTCTGCAATATCACTCATTTTCGCCTTTGAAAAACCTTTTTCAAAAAATACTTTTAATGCCGCAGCTTCAATTTGTTTTTTTACTTCCTCTTTTTTTGCTTGAATAATAAACACCTCTTAATAATGAATTAATAATTCACTATTAAATTAGTATAATCATATGCTCCTGTCAAATGAAAGGTTTTTATTACGATTTATAGTCTATTCATTTGTATATTTTTAAAATTATGAAGGTACTTTACCCGATAACCCATTATCCTGACTAATCCGATATGTGCTGAAAGAATGAAATCCAAATGCATCCAGTGACCATATATCCTGTCCTTATCACAATGATCCACTAGCTGTGTGTCAAATAGGGGTTATATCAGATGGAGCCTAATTGATTATTGATCAATTAGACTAGATTAAGTAATAAAAAAATAAATAACAGCCAGGCTAAATAGCGTTTAGCTGTACAAATAAATACTTACTAAAAATACAAACAAACCTTCTATATGGATAACTAATTTAATCAAACAATCAGCTTCCACGTAAAGAACTATTAATGTCATTTAATGCTTTAATACCTGCAAGATAAGCATTTAACGCCAGCGCTAGGCTTATATCAAGCTTTAATGGCAAACCAAATTCCCCGTTTTGTTCCAGGGATGCGAATCCATGCAGAATACTTCTTAATCCCCTGACAGCATGCAGGGTTTCTTCCTCGCCAAGCTTGTATTCGTTCATCACCTGAAGGACGATTTGAATACTTCTGCTTTGAATAGCTTCAAGCTCCTCATCTGCTGCACGAGGTGCACGAAGCATTGCCTCATATAGCCCAGGGTGACTGCGGACAAAGCTTACATACCTCTTGCCGAGATGATGAACAGCAGCATCTTGCGAGCGGCCAATGGCAGCTTCAGCTAATTGGTCATTCAGCTGCCTATATCCGTATTTTGCCATTTCAATTTTTAATACTTGTAATCCTTTTACATGATTATATAGGGACGGTGATTTAACTTGCAGCGTTGTAGCTAATGTGGCTAAAGTAACTGCTTCAAGACCATTTGTATCAGCGAGTTTTGTAGCAGTTTTTAAAATTGTTTGTAAATCCAGTCCAGGTCTTGGCGACATATCGGAACTTCCCTTCGAGCTTCTCTTTATTTTTGACTGCGTTCTATTGCCTTTTTCATGAGACCAGCTGGGTCTGTAATCATCTTACCATGGCCGACAGCAAGGACATAAGGAGATAATTCCAGCAGCTTGTTTGCACTGTTTAAAGCAAGCTCCTTATTCCATGTTGCAAATGCCGGAAATGGAAACAGCGGATTTAGTTGACCCGCAACAGCTACGCCTCCTCGTGTTTGCAAGGCGTCACCTGTAATTATCGCTCTGCTGCTTTTATCGAAAAAGGATAATGAACCTGGAGTGTGTCCAGGAGTTGAAATGGTCAGCAAAGCTCCTATTTCATCACCGTCCTCTAACAATATATCTGGCTTCGTTATTATCTTTTTAGGTACTCCCCCGCGAATAGGGGTGTCAGGCTCACCTGATTCAAGTCCAGTATCCCCCTTTAAAAGGCGAGAATCTCTTCTAGAAATATAGACAGGAGCATGTGGCAATGCTTCCTTTAATGCGTCCAATGATCCAACATGGTCATCATGGGCATGTGTCAGCACAATCCGAGTAATAGGTTTATTTACTTTCTTAGCAGCTGCAAGAATATGTTTACTGCTGTAAGGTAGTGCACAATCAATCAAGGTCAAGCCTTCCTTTTCTTCAACAAAATAACAATTTACAGGAAAGAATCGGGGCATAAAGGAAAGTTGATAAATATTGCCAATTTTCGTTATTCGCATCATATTGCTCCTCTCATCGCAAAACTAATCTAATTAACATAATAACTAATACCATTAGTTTTTACAACTGTTTTTCCTATCTTTTTACAGAACCATTAAAAGAGTTTTAAATATAGGTAGTTAGGTTCAGGTTACACAGCTAAACAATAAAAATCTATTTATTAGCTTTACGGATTGCTTTAATAACAGAAAAAATGCACCATCCTAAATAAACGCAGGCTGTAAGCCCCCATGTTAAAAATATCCCCAGACCTAAACCGATATTTGCATCTTCGTAATGATTTATCCAATCGTCTATAACCACATAGACCATAGGTGCAGCACAGATGAAGTACCCTAAAATGAGGAGGATACGACGTGTTTTCGTTTGTTTTTTTAGATTGAAAAAAAGAAATAAAAATGGAATCAATAAAATAACTAAGGTAAGAAGAACAATCGCAATCATACATTACCTCCATCCTATTTTATTTATATTATTTTTCACCGTTGGTTTATCACTAATGAACGAAATAATTGTCAAAAGGAGATTTTCTCTTCATGCAAATAAAACTGGCAGACAGTTAATCCACCAGTTTTATTTTTTAAAAATTACAGAAGATATTTCTAAACGGATACCTTCTTGCTTGCTGCAATTAAGCTTTTGATCTCATCTAATTCATTCTTATGAAACAGCTCGACAATTTTGCTGCCGACAATAACGCCATCACAATGCTTAGTCATTTCCTTAACATGCTCAGGTGTGGAGATGCCGAAGCCTGCCAATACAGGGATGGGGCTTACTTCTTTCACCTTAAGCAAATGTTCACCTAATTGCGCTTGGAATACTGTGCGTGAGCCAGTTATTCCTGTTACAGTAACTGCATATAAAAAACCGTTTCCTTTTTTGGCAATCTGCGCAATTCTGTCAATTGAACTTGTCAATGTTACGAGGCGAATGATTTCGACTTGATGCTTTTGGGCAGAGGACAGCAGTAGGCCCTCTTCTTCAATCGGCATATCAGGGACAATTAATCCGTTTACGCCAGATTTTTCACATGATGCAAAAAATGCCTCGATGCCATAAGCCAGAATTGGATTTAAATAGGTCATAAAAACAATCGGGATTGTTGTCGTCTCACGAAAGGATGCTAAAGTATCAAATACTTTTTTCAATGTTGTTCCTGCTTGAAGTGCACGAATTCCAGCAGCTTGGATGATAGGTCCATCTGCAACAGGGTCAGAAAATGGGATGCCAAGCTCAATTGCTGTTGCTCCAGCATTTTCAAGGAATTTAATTTTTTCCTCTAATGTTTCCAAGCCACCGTCGCCTGCCATAATATACGGAACAAAGGCTTTGTCGCCATTTCTTTTCACTTCGTCAAAACGTTCAGCAATTGTCGTCATTACTCTGTCACTCCCATTCTATCCATTACTGTATTAACATCCTTATCTCCTCTGCCTGATAAACAAACAACAATCGCTTCTGACTCTTTCATTTTTGGAGCATGCTTCAAGCAATAGGCGATTGCATGAGAGCTTTCTAATGCAGGAATAATTCCTTCAAGACGGCATAGCAGCTGCAATGCTTCGAAAGCTTCATCATCTGTAACTGATTCATAGTTCACTCTGCCAATATCGTTTAAATAGCTGTGCTCTGGACCAACTCCAGGATAATCAAGGCCAGCGGAAATGCTATGTGCTTCTTGAATTTGTCCATCCTCATCCTGTAACAGATACATATAGGAGCCATGCAATACACCTGGTTTCCCTTTTGTTAATGATGCAGCATGTTTATCTGTATGCAGACCATGTCCTGATGCTTCGACGCCATAAAGAGCAACTTCCTCGTCCTTAATAAATGGATAGAACATTCCCATTGCATTGCTGCCGCCGCCGATACAAGCAATGACTGCTTCTGGTAATCTTCCTTCCTTTTCAAGGAACTGTGCTTTCGTCTCTGTGCCGATTACACTTTGGAAATCGCGAACCATCATTGGAAATGGATGTGGTCCCATAACAGAACCGAGAATATAGTGTGTATCCATCACATTTGTCACCCAGTAGCGTAATGCCTCATTACAAGCATCCTTCAAGGTAGCACTTCCTGAGGTAACACTTTCCACCTTTGCACCAAGCATCTCCATCCGGAATACGTTCAGCTTTTGTCTTCTGATATCCTCTTCGCCCATAAAAATCGTACATTCTAATCCGAGTAAAGCACAAGCTGTCGCTGTGGCAACTCCATGCTGACCAGCTCCTGTTTCGGCAACTACCTTTGTTTTACCCATTCTTTTTGCAAGTAGTGCCTGGCCAATTGCGTTGTTGATTTTATGTGCACCTGTGTGATTTAAATCTTCTCTTTTTAAGTAAATTTTCGCACCTTTTAAATGCTTCGTTAGTCTTTCTGCATAATAAAGCGGTGTTTCTCTGCCAACATAGTCCTTCAATAAATAATCTAATTCCTCTTGAAAGGTTGGGTCTTTTTTTGCCTCGATATAGGCATTTTCTAGCTCAACTACTGCTGTCATTAATGTTTCTGGAACATACCTTCCCCCGTAGATCCCGAAATGTCCTGTTTTGTCTGGAAATGAATAGTTTACTGTCATGATGTGCTGCCTCCTTATTTAGTATGTAGGAATTGCTTCTCCTAAAAATGACTCGATCTTCTGTAAATCCTTTTTCCCGTCTGTTTCGACACCACTTGATACATCAAGCATAAATGGGTTAACCATATTGCTTGCTGAACGAACATTTTCCTTGTTTAAGCCCCCTGCAAGAATGACTTTTTTTCCCTTAAAGTCATAATCCTTCACGATATTCCAGTCAAATGCTTTGCCATTTCCGCCAAAGTAACGTTCACGCGCACTATCTAACAGAATATAATCGGACTGGAAATCGGCGATTGCTGCTAAGTCTTCTTCCCCTTTTATGCTAAACGCCTTAATCACTGGTAATTGGAAGGATGCTGCGAATTCACTTGATTCATCTCCGTGCAGCTGAATGACATTGATGCCTGAAATTCGGACGATTTCTTCGATTCTTTCCTTCGTTTCATTTACAAACACACCAACCTTCCAAACATCTTCAGGAAGCTTGTCGATAATGGCTCGGGATTTTTTAGGATCAATTTTCCGCTTGCTGTCTGCAAATACAAATCCGATCGCCTTTGCACCGTTTTGAACGGCGCAAAGCGCTTCTTCTGCTGCTCTTATTCCGCATATTTTTACATTCATGTTTTCACTTCCTCACAGCTTAACTTTCATGCTTGTTAATGTTTCACGTAGATTAGATGCTTTCATAAAGGTTTCTCCAACAAGAATGGCATTTGCCCCTGCTGCAACAACTCTGTCAATATCTGCTTGTGTGGCAATCCCGCTTTCGCTGACTAAATACTTGCCTGCCGCTTTAATCGTCGGGGCAAGTCGTTCGGTCACTTCTAAGGAAACGTTAAAGGTTTTTAAGTCTCTGTTGTTGACGCCAATTAAGCTGCAGTCTGTTTGCAGAGCTCTCTCTAGCTCCTCTTCATTATGGACTTCCATCAGCACCTCCAGGTCCTTTCCTACAGCATACTCATACAGCGAGTGGAGCTTATCATCATCAAGGGCCGCTACAATTAACAGCACAAGGCTTGCACCATGATGCTTTGCAAAGTCAATTTGAATTTCGTCAATGATGAAATCTTTACACAAAACTGGAATCGATACAGCACTGCTGACTCTTTCTAAATCATCATAGCTGCCCTTAAAGAAAGGTCCGTCTGTCAAAACAGACATCCCGTCTGCACCAAATTGGGCATATTTTAAGCCTTGGTCTTTTGGATCAAGTCCGATATTAATATCCCCTTTTGAAGGTGAAGCACGTTTAAATTCAGCAATAATAGCCAGCTGATCTGCATTTGCTAATTTTTCGATAAAAGATTTTTTTGGAATCACGGGGCTGTTTTGCAGTACCGCTTGTTGTTGTTTTAATTCTTCTACTACATCTGCCTTTTTTGCGATGATTTTATCTAAAATAGTTTCCATCTTATATCCCTGCTTTCTCGTACAATGAACTGTTTGCTACTAGCTGCTCTAGTTTAGATAAAGCTGCGCCACTTTCAATGCTGTTTCTGGCAAGCTCTATACCACCTTCAATATTGTCTGCTTTCCCTGCTGCATAAATGCCGATACCTGCATTTAATAGCACAGTATCCTTATAGGCTCCTTTTTCTCCCTTTAATACTTTCAATAAGATATCTGCGTTTTCCTTTGCATCGCCGCCACGAATCGCTTCATTGCTGTAAACAGACAGGTTAACCTCTTCCGGATGGAGATTTATTTTTCTAATATTGCCGTCTTCTAAGATGACCAGTTCATTGTCTCCTTGAAGGGACGCTTCATCCATGCCGCCAGCACCATTTAAGACAACCGCTCTTTTTCGTCCTAATCGCTTTAAGCTTTCTGCGAACAGCTCTGTAAAGTCTCTTCGATAAATACCAAGCACCTGTGTTTCTAATTCAATCGGGTTTGTTAGTGGACCAATTAAATTAAAGATAGTTGGAATGCCTAGCTCTCTCCTTACCTTCATGATTCTGCCCATTTTCGGCTGGACATGCTGTGCGAACAAGAAGGTAATCCCGATTTCCTTCAGCTGCTGTTCATTTTGCTCTGGAGTTACATTTAAATGTATGCCTAAGTGTTCCAGTACATCTGCGCTTCCTGTTTTACTTGAAACACTTCTGTTGCCATGCTTCGCAACTGGAATGCCTGCACCTGCTAAGACGAAAGCAGATGTGGAGCTGATGTTAAAGCTGTGTGAGCCATCTCCGCCAGTTCCGCAATTGTCAATACAGCCAGCAACATGACTGAATTTCAGTGTTTGTTCCCTTACAGCTTTCACTAAGCCGACAATTTCATCAACACTTTCTCCTTTAAGCTTCAATGCTGTTATAAAGGCAGCAAGTTCACTGTCAGTAACACTATTTGTGAAAAATGTTCTGGATACCTCAAGCATTTCTGCTTCTGTCAGAGACTCTCGATTCATTAACCTTTGCAAATAATGCTTCATTTCAATACACCCTTTCTTGTTTCTTTAATAAAGTTCGCTAGCAGCTGCTTTCCTGTATCTGTTCCTATTGATTCAGGATGAAACTGAAATCCGTAAAGTGGATGGTTTTTATGTTTTATTGCCATGATTTCTTGATCATCATTAGACACAGCCAAAATTTTAAAATCACTTGGTAGTGTGTCTTTATTTATAACAAGGGAATGATAGCGCATCACTTCAATCGGCTCCGCAAGCTCTGTAAAGATGGTGTTTGGATGAACACTAGTTAAGTAAGAGGTTTTTCCATGCATGATATTGTCTGCTTTTTTCACCTCTGCACCGAATGCATAACCAATTCCTTGATGGCCAAGGCAAATTCCTAAGATCGGAAATTCCTGATACAAATTCTGAATCACTTCTATTAAGATGCCTGCATTTTCTGGACGGCCCGGACCTGGAGAAAGGACGATACTCCTTGGAGCCATTGCTCTTATGTCTTCTACTGTTAGCTCGTCATTGCGTACGACTTTTACTTCCTCGCCTAATTCTCCTAAATATTGATACAGGTTATACGTAAATGAATCATAATTATCAATTAATAAAATCATGAAAGTCCCTCCAAGAATACTTTTAGTTTATGAATGGTTTCGTCATATTCTTTTTCAGGCACTGAATCATGCACGATACCTGCACCTGCTTGTATATAGGCTTTATTATCCTTAATAACCATTGTCCTGATAGCGAGAGCAAAATCCATATTGCCATTTTGGGAGAAATAGCCGACTGCTCCGGAATAAATTCCCCTTTTGACTCCTTCGAGCTCATTGATGATTTGCATCGCCCTAATTTTTGGAGCTCCTGAGACAGTTCCTGCCGGAAGACATGATATAAGGGCATCAACGCTTGACTGACCATCCTTAATTTGCCCGCTAACCTCTGACACAATATGCATGACATGCTTGTATTTTTCGACTTTCATGTATTTATCAATATTAATGCTTCCAAACTGGCTGACCTTTCCGACATCATTTCTTGCAAGGTCGACTAACATTTTATGTTCAGCCAATTCCTTCTCATCTTGTAGCAGGTCTGCTTCAAGTGCTTGATCCTCTTCAATACTTTTTCCGCGCGGTCTCGTGCCGGCAATCGGATTTGTGATAACCGTTCCATCAGTCGCTTTAATTAAGCTTTCTGGCGAGCTTCCGACAATTGCGTAATCTACAAAATCAAGATAATACATATATGGTGATTGGTTTTTCACACGTAGCTTTCTGTAGTAGGAAAAGCTTGAGCCTTTAAAGTCTGCTGACATCCGTTGGGATGGGACGACTTGGAATATGTCACCTTCTGTGATATATTCCTTGGCCTTTTTGACCTTTTCGACAAATTCATCTTTTGTAACAGAAGCTTTAAAGGCGGATAAGTGAACATCCTCCGTAACTTCTGTGTACGATGCTTCAATTTCCTGCTTCCTTTTTTCAAGCCTTGCTTTAAGACTTGCTTCTGTTGTTGACTCACATAGAGGAGACGCCACTAAGTAAACTGATTGTTCTAAATGGTCAAAAATCACGAAATCTTCAAAAAACAGTAAATGCACGTCAGGCAGCTGCAGCTCATCCTTCGCTTCTGGTCCGATATTTTCGTATTGCCTAATATTATCATAGCCTACATATCCGACCGCTCCAGCATTTATCGGAAGTCCAAATGGCAAATCGATATCATGGATTGGAAGCAGTTTTTTCACAAGCTCTAATGCTTTTTCCTCATAAAGTTCTGTACTGCCTGCTTTTACAATTGTTGTTTTAGCTCCATTGCCAATCAATTCAAACACAGGGTCACTGCCAATAATAGAATATCTTCCTGATGCTTCATGTTTCAATGAGCTTTCTAGGAGAAATTTCTTTGCCCCTTTTAACTTTTGATAAATGCTGATTGGTGTTAATGTATCACCTTCCAATTTTTCAATAATCACCATTTGGCTCCCTGTTGTTTTCATTTTGTCTCCTCCATATCATTAGGCGTTTGTTTGCAATAAAAAAGTCCCCTACTATGACTGCAATTAAGCAATGCATAGTAGAGGACGATTAAAAAACCGCGGTACCACCTCAGTTAGAGTGTAAACACTCTCTCTTTTCGAATACAATAATATTCTATCCTTTTAACGGTGGAAGCCGGCGAGTCCTACTATTGTTTCAGACCAGCACTCTTAAGTCCATTCAGCTAATCCTCTGGATCGGTTTTCACCAGCCACCGACTCTCTACACCAGACATATTAGCTTACTACTCTTAATCATTGATTTTATTATGAAAATGTTTATTAAAAAAGAACACAAAAAGGGCTTCTCTCCTATAAAAAGGACGAGAAACCCGTGGTGCCACCTTCATTAGCTTAGTTAATAAGCTCACTCTAAGAAATAATGCACTCAAAAATGTTGGCGCATATTTCGGTCTCTTATAACGATGAGACATTTCGCTAAAGCCTACTTCCATTTAAAGGTTTCGGTTTAGAAGCTCAGAAGTCCATTCGCTATTGTGTAACACTGATTCACACCAACCATCAGCTCTCTTAAGTTTCCAGCAATAGTTACTACTCTTCGTCATCGCTTATATTTATGTTATACCAATCATAAAAGACATGAATCAGATTGTCAAGAAAGAATTTTTATTTTTGCAATGCTTTTTGGAAGCGGCTTGTCCAATCCTCTGCTAAATCCTCAAGCTTCAGCATTCTTTCCACCTCTGCTTTATTCTTGCGGTCAAGCAGCATTACTTTTGTTGCATCCCAAACAGAAATATCCTCTTGTTTGCGCTCAAGCAGCACAATCTGGGACGAAGATTCAATTTCCCCTTCCTTTAACACCTTCATGAAATAACCAGTGTAACAAGTCTCGACAATTCGACTCAAAAAAGTAGGGACACTGTTGTATTTTGAGATTGTATTACATGGAATTCTCCCTTGTGTTACTTGAACAATTGCATCTCCAATTGAAAAAACATCGCCAATATATGTATCTTTTTCTAACCAGCCAGTACCACAAATATTTTCTCCAAACACAGGCGGATCCAGCTTTACATTAAATTGCTTTTCCCAATCCGCATAATGCTCATATGGGTAAAAGCATACTGCTCTTTCTTTGCCTCCATGAAAATCTTCATTCGCGACGCCATCCCCTGTAAAACTGTCAAATGTTAAAAAACATTGGTCCACAATTGTTTTGCCAATGCTTGAGGAAACTTGCTTGCCGTTCCAATCAAAGATTTTTGGCTTACCAACACTTAATGTGATAATATCTCCCTTCATTTTGTCCTCCTTATGCTTTTTTATCCTTTTATTATACCGTTATTTAGCACGATCCGAATAGGATGAATTTTTCCTTATTTCCTAAAAATCTCAGTGTAATTACTAATGTTCACGTACATATTATTATTAGTCAGCACTATTTAAATCAAGGAGAATTTAAATGGATCACATAAATGAGGAAAAAGGCTTTTTCAGTTTTAGTGATGAACAGGATAAAAAGGAGAAAACAAAAAAAGGCACTGCCGATAAAAGCAAAAAAATAAAAGTAACAAAAATGTCTATTTTCTCTATTTCTTCTATCCCCTTAGTGATGACACTTGGCAATAGTATGCTGATACCTGTGCTGCCGAACATTGAGCGTCAGCTTGGCATATCATCCTTTAAGGTGAGTATGATCATTACCGTATACAGTATTTTGGCGATATTGCTAATTCCTGTAGCTGGATATCTGTCAGACCATATTGGCAGAAAAAAAGTCATTATCCCAAGCTTAATCATCGCCGGAATTGGTGGTGTGATATGTGGATTTGCTGCATGGAAAATACAGAACTCTTATTGGATTATCCTTGCAGGCAGGGCATTGCAAGGGATAGGGGCAGCAGGTGCATTTCCAATTGTATTGCCATTGGTTGGGGATATGTTCAAAAAAGAAGAAGAAGTCAGCAGTACATTAGGTATTATTGAAACGGCCAACACACTTGGTAAGGTGCTCAGCCCAGTTCTTGGGGCGCTTATTGCCGGAATAGTTTGGTTCATGCCGTTTTGGGCTATTCCCGTATTTTGCCTGATTTCCATTCTTCTTATCATAATCTTTGTTAAGGTGCCTGGCGGACCTAGTGAACCGCCTCCATTCAGGGTATTTATTCAACACACAAGAAAAGTAATGAAAAAAGACAAAAAATGGCTATACGCTATTTTTTTCATTGGTGTCATTGTCATGTTTGTCCTTTTTGCAGAGCAGTTTTACCTATCAGACATATTAGAAAAAAAATATCATATCAAAAACATAAAAAAAGGAATGTACTTGGCTATTCCACTTGGAGCCTTATGCCTGACATCCTTTATAACAGGTAAAAAGATTAAAAAGGACCAAAACTTAATGAAATGGATTACCTTTACAGGGATTGTATTGATCATCATTGGCACTATCGCTCTGAGCTTTGGTGATAACTTATGGTATATCATTGGGGTACTAACCATATCTGGTATTGGTATCGGAGCAAGCCTTCCACCGTTGGATGCCCTTATAACCGAAGGAATTGAAAAGGAAGAACGAGGCACCATTACTAGTCTATATAGCTCCATGAGATTCATTGGAGTAGCAGCTGGACCGCCAATAATGGCCGTATTAAGCAAGGAAATCCCAAGCTTCCAATTTTATATACTGGCAGCCGTTGCAGCAATTGCAGCATTAGCTGTTCTTTTCCGTATAAAAGCAAAAGGAAATGCCCATTAAAATTGGCTCTCCTTTTGCTTTAATAGTGTTACAATACAAACAAAAAAGAGGATCTGCATCATGTTTGCAGACCCTCTTTCCTAATATCATTTATTTCTTTTCTGCAACAGGTTTTTTCAAGATACCTAGTAAAACTGCTGCTACAACAGCACCGATTACTACTGCAAGCAAGTAAAGCAACCAGCTGCCATCCACAAGACCGAATACGAAAATACCGCCGTGTGGTGCTCTTAAACCGATATGGAAGAACATGGACAATCCGCCTGTGATAGCTGCACCGATTGCAACTGATGGAATAACACGAAGTGGATCAGCTGCCGCAAATGGAATCGCACCTTCTGTGATAAAGGAAAGACCCATAATGTAGTTTGTAGTACCAGCATCTTTTTCTTGCTTTGTAAATTTATTTCTGAACAGTGTTGTCGCTAATGCGATTGCAAGCGGTGGAACCATACCACCTGCCATGATAGCTGCCATCGGCTCAAATACACCGTTAGCGATTAAACCTGTACCGAAAACATAAGCTGATTTATTAATTGGACCACCCATGTCAATTGCCATCATAGCGCCAAGGATAATACCAAGCAGTACTGCGTTTGCTGTGCCAAGACCTGACAACCAGTTTGTAATCCCCGTATTAAGTGCTCCAACTGGACCAATTACAACATAATTCATGATTAAACCTGTAACTAAAATACCTAGTAACGGGAATAGAAGAATCGTTTTAATACCTTCTAATGATCTTGGTAAACCAGAAAGTGCTTTTTTAATCCCAATAACAACGTAACCTGCAAGGAAACCTGCGATCAAGCCGCCTAAGAAGCCTGCTCCGCCATTTGCTGCCATAAGACCTGCAACCATACCTGGTGCAAATCCTGGACGATCGGCAATACTCATTGCGATAAATCCAGCAAGAACTGGTACTAGTAAGGAGAATGCGTTGTCTCCACCGATTAGCTTCAAGACTGCTGCAAATGCATTGTAACTTGGATCATCTGGATTAGATGAATTATAACCGAACATGAAGCTGATAGCGATTAAGATACCACCGCCGACAACAAATGGAAGCATGTTAGAAACACCGTTCATTAAGTGCTTGTAAATACCTGCTCCGCCTTTTTTGCTGCTTTCCTCATCAGCATTTGCACCATTTCCACCTTGGTATACAGGTGATTCCTGCTTAAGCGCTTTGTCAATTAGCTCAGCTGGTCTTCTAATTCCGTCAGCAACTGGTGTTTCAATGACATGCTTTCCTTTAAAGCGCTCCATTTGAACTTTTGTATCTGCTGCAACAATTACGGCTGTAGCGTTTTCAATTTCCTCAGCAGTTAATACGTTTTTCGCTCCACCTGAACCATTTGTTTCCACTTTAATGTCGACACCTAGTTCTGCTGCTTTAGATTTCAATGAATCTGCTGCCATATACGTATGTGCAATACCTGTTGGGCATGCTGTTACGGCAACAATGAAATTCTTTTTATCTGCAATGTTTTGCTCTTCTTCTTCCTCTTCCTCGTCATAGCTATCAATGATGTTAACAACATCCTGTTCTGTCGCTGCAGCTAATAGCTTTGCTCTAACTTCTTCCTTCAATAGGATTGTGGAAAGTCTTGATAATGCTTCAAGATGCGTATTATTAGCACCATCTGGAGCTGCAATCATAAAGAATAAATGCGCTGGCTGACCGTCAAGTGATTCGTAGTCAAGTCCATCAACAGACCGACCAAAAGCGATAGCTGGGTTTTTAACTGCACTAGTTTTCGCATGAGGAATTGCAATTCCTTCACCAATTCCAGTTGTGCTTTGCTCTTCTCTTTTTAAAATTGCAGCTTTGTATTCCTCTTTATTAGCAAGTTTTCCTGCTGCATCCAATTTTGCTACTAATTGATCAATCGCTTCGATTTTCTGTGTTCCTTCTATATTCAAAAGGATTGTATCGCGCGTCAGCAATTCTGTGATTCTCATCTGTAACGCCCCTTTTTCTATTTTTTTATGACGATGCCTATGCTTCTTACCTGTCACATAAGCACCTATTTATTGTTACTTCAAAACAACCTGCGGAAGCAGGCTTTCCACTTTCTCTTTCGTGCAAAGGCCGATAGAGAATGCTGTTGCACTGCCAGAAGCAATGCTGTACCTAAATGCTTCCTTCAAGTCTTGTGTCTCCTTATATTTCGCAAGGAAACCAGCTACCATGCTATCACCTGCTCCGACAGAGCTTTTCACTTCTCCTTTTGGAACAGTGCTTATGATAGTTTCATGCTGATTAATAAACACAGCACCATCACCTGCAAGGGAAACGATCACGTTTTGGGCACCAAGCTCAAGCAGTTTTTTTCCATATGGAATTACATCTTCCGCACTCGTAATCGTAGTATCAAATAAATCTCCAAGCTCATGGTGATTTGGCTTAATTAAAAACGGATTGTATGGAAGAACCTTTTGCAAAAGCTCCCCTTCAGCATCTACCACAAAGGAAACCTTGTTTTCTGAACAAATTTTCACAAGCTCTTCATATGTGTTAGCTGGTAGCGTTGATGGAATGCTTCCTGCCAACACTAATAGATCCTCTGAATTCAGCTTGCTGATTTTCTCTTTCAGCTCAGCTAATTTCTCTGCAGATATAGTAGGACCTGCTGCATTCAGCTCCGTTTCATCTGCAGCTTTTACCTTTACATTGATTCTTGTATCTTCCTCTACCTGAACGAAATCTGTATGGATTGCTTCTTGCATCAGCTGATTCTTGATATAGTCGCCAGTGAATCCACCGATAAATCCAAGCGCCTTGCTTTCCACGCCCATCCTTTGCAGAACTTTGGAAACATTAATGCCTTTTCCGCCTGCAAACTTGCTTGTTTGCTCTGTTCTGTTCAATTCTCCTAAATTCACTTCACTAAGTTCTATGATATAGTCAACAGAAGGGTTCAATGTCAACGTATAAATCATGATGTCACAACCTTTATACTAGTTTTTTTGCTGTACATATTTAAAGTCTCTCCATCATTTTCATTTGTAATAATGGAAGCTTCGTGAATATCAGCAATCTTCGAAAAATATACTTCTGAAAACTTACTATCATCAGCCAGGAAAAAGGCTTCCCTCGATAGGTCAATTGCCTTACTTTTGACCATCGCTTCCTCTTGGTCTGGAGTCGTATACCCAAATTCAGGGTGAACTCCGTTAGCGCCCATGAAGCATTTATCGAAGCGGTATTGGCTTAGGCTCAGAAGGGCACCCCTTCCAACAAGTGCATTCGTTCTTTCCTTAACATATCCGCCTATCAAGTAGGTTTGAATATTTGAAGCAATAAGCTCCTTCATATGCATTAGACCGTTTGTAACGACGACGATATTTTTATCTTTTAAGAACGGAATCATTTCCGTTACAGTGGAGCCAGCATCTAAATAAATGCTCTCCCCTTCTTCGACAAGATTCGCAGCGAAGGCAGCGATTATTTTCTTCTCTTGAAGGTTTTTGGCTGATTTCTCATCCATGCTTGGTTCATTCATTTTCCCTTGAAGTCGGGCTGCTCCCCCGTGAACCCTTTTAAGGAATCCCTCTTGCTCCAATTGAGTCAAGTCTCTTCTGATTGTGCTTTCGGAAGTTTCCGTCGCATCAACTAAATCCTGTATTTTAACAATGTTTTGTTGTTTTAATAAGTGCAAAATTAGTGAATGTCTTTCAGGTGTTAACAACTTCCCACTACCTTTCTTTTTATATCTTGGGTTTGTTGTCGATAGGTTAATAATACTGTAACCGATTTCAGATTTCAAGCATTTTCTTTCAAAAACAATCAAAAAAATTCATAACTTGATAGTTTTTGATTGTTTTATTTACTTTTTAAAAATTTGCATTTTTTCGCCTAATCTATCGAAGCGTGTCGAAATGCGCAATACAGATTGCGTCACTCGACATTTTCTCCTATAATTAATAACAGAATTCAACAAATTTCTCAAAAAAGGACCAACGTATGAACAAACTTTCTTATTATTACTTGGAATTTATAAAAATCCTTGCGACAATCGTCATTCTTTTCGCTTTATTCGGGACAATAAACGATGTAATCATTCAGCTGATTAGCGGTACATCCTTTCCCGATGCGTCAATGTTCCAGGGTAAGAGTTACTTGCTTTTACTTTTCATCGCCCAATTCATCGGTTTTGCGATAATCACACTAGTTTTATATGTAAATATTATCTCTTCAATTGGCTTCGGCCTAAAGAAGGAGCGACGAAAATTCCCTAAATCATGGGTTAACAAGCTAATAACGATTGCGCTCATACTCATATTTGCATTTTATATTGTGCTTTTGTTTTCCTAAATAAATGCGTCTTAGTATTTTATTAACAAATAATTGCATGATTGAAACGATTATGATAGTATAAAAAACAATATATAGATGGTTATTGTAAAAACACATCTATATATTGTGATAATCCTTCTCAATATTTAATTACTTACCGCTTCACAGGAAGCGGCTTTTTTTATTAATAGACAAAAAAAGGGACAGATGTTTTTCTAAACAAATTCTGTCCCTTTTTTATTTATATACTCTTCCTTCGTTATGGCATAATAAAGACTTGTGACATCCATTCCACCAAAAACCTTCAGCTTTTCTTGCTTTGTAAACTTAAAAGAAAAGCCGCATTTTTCCTGAACTCGTTTCGATCTTTCGTTGAAATCAAAATGACCGCACCAAATGATATCTGCATCCAAATTTAAAAAAGCATGCTCTAAAATAAGCTGGACTGCTTCTGGAGCAATTCCACGCCCCCAATAGGACGGATGTAGCGCAAATCCAATTTCCATCTCTTTCATTAAGGAATTTTTGTTGTAATTTGATTTATGCTGATGAAGACCAATACTGCCAATCACCTTATTTTCCCCTAGCAGATATATCGCAAAGCTTTCCTTTTTCATTAAAAACATCTGGATAATTTGCTTGCTTTCATCCACTGATTTATGAGGCATCCAGCCTGCGTTTGGACCGACTTCCTCCTTGCTGGCATATTCAAAAAGATCGTCGGCATCCTCCAGACTCCAGCTTCTTAACAGTAATCTGTCGCTTATCTGCGGCATTGCTTCCAACTCTTTTCTAAAATTAGTTTGTCTGCTTATCTTCTTGCAAGCCTTTCATAAATATCCTGCAAAGTAACACAGCCTAGCCCCTGTGCTTTTTTTAAGTACCGTGTCCAAAGCAAAGCAGTTAACCTTGCATCGCCAAGAGCATGATGCCGATTTTCTGCAGGTATATCGTTTAAGCTGCACCAATCCTCCAAGCTGACGATTGATTTTTGCGGCTCGACAATTTTGAAAAGAAAAGCAGTATCAACAATCCGATGCTTAAATGGTGTTTTGAATTGCTTCCAGCAGGCGGATTGCATAAAGTTCTTTTCATGGGAGGAATGATGGGCAACAAGTGTATCATTTTTCGCAAACTCAAAAAAGTTAATAAGTGCCTCAGATAACAATGGTGCCTGTTCCGTATCTTCTTTATATATTCCTGTTAACGCAGAGATTTCTTCTGAAATAGGTCCATTAGGTTGCACCAATGTGTAAAATTCTTCATCAGTAATTACACATCCCCTTACCTTGACAGCACCTATTGAGATAATTTGATCTCCCTTATCTGGAAAAAAACCAGTCGTTTCAATATCAAAAACCACTGTTTCCATATTCTCAAGTGTTAGCTGTGATGCAAGCTCAACCTTGACATCCTTCTGCAGCTGTCTCATAAATGCAAGCTGCTGTGAGTTCATTAATCCTGTTCCTTGATTATGGACATTCGCATTCATTTTGCCATATAAATCTCTCATATATTGAAAAAAAGACTCTACTCCCACATTAACACCCTTTTTCAATTAGCCTTTTCACTTGCTGGTACAGCTTTATGCCTTTTCTGAGCAAATGCTTTACTTCCATTCTTTCATCTTTTGTTAGTTTATTAATATTCAGAAAGTGAACATCACTATAATCAACAGCATCCTTAAATGAAGACATTCGAATACAAAGGATACGCCGGAAGGAGCTGTCATATTCCTTCATCAAAGCTTCATATTTCCCCAGCTTCCTTAACATCCCAATTCTTTCTAAAGTAGATGTTGCTGTAATTCCTTCCTTTATAGAAAGGAGCCTTATAGAATTAACATAAGGCAAGTACATCGTGTTTTTAAAATGAAGCGAGCCTCTATGTGCGCCTGTGCGCTCGACAAAAAATTGACCAAAAATCCCAACGCCTTTTTTTATGCGCATGACATTATTCAAAAAACGCGTTAATAAAGATGGATGCTTGTGGCGATATTCATGAATTAAATCTCTTAGTTCATGAACGAGCACCTCATTGCCAATAAGGCCTCTGCTGTCATAAAAAATCTGCAAATAACGAATAGATTCCCAATTTTCTCTTTCCATCCATTTTTCTATTTGCTTTTTCCAGCCAATATAGGATTTGCACCATACTGGGTTACTGCTCATCACATTACCTTCACAATAAGGATAACCAACTGTGTTCAACCCATCACTCACAACAGACCCAAGTGCAAGAAAGTATTCTTGAACGATAGGATCATCGTTATTGAAAATTACTCCATGATCTTGATCACTTATAATTCCCTGCTCTTTTCTGCCAGCACTTCCTGTCACGAACCAGACGAACTCACATGGTGGGTCGCCATGCTTTTGTTTAAATTCATCAAATACTAAAGAAAATACTTGCTTCATAATAAAGTCGTGTTTGTCGTTTAAGGTTTCATTTGTAAAATCCTGTAATTGACCGAAGTTTTCTTTTTCTGTTTTTAACTCTAATAATTTTCCATTATATGAGCACATTCACGCACTTCCTTGCACATATATAGTTATTTATATATTATCATATTCTTCTTTTTAGAAGGCAGAAGCCTCACTTATAAAAAGTGAGGCTTCCATTACCATCTTTGTTTACATGCTTTTTGTTTCATCCTTTGGCAAGAACACCTCTGGATATCCGTATGTTCCATGCTCACTGATGTCAAGACCCATAATTTCTTCTTCCTCTGTCACGCGAAGACCGCTTACCTTTTTGATGACATAAAGGATAACGAAGCTGACAACGAATGCGAACAATGCACATGTTACAACACCTAACGCCTGAACTCCCAACTGGTGGAATCCTCCGCCGTAGAATAGACCTGGCTGACCAACAGTAGCCAATTCTTTTGTTGCGAACAAGCCGTTAGATAATGTTCCCCAAACACCTGCAGTACCATGAACAGACAAAGCGAAAATCGGGTCATCAATTTTTCTGTTTTCAAAGAAGCGAACACTGTAGAATACAAGAATCCCAGCAACTAATCCGATTACAACTGCTCCCCATGTATCAACGAATGCGCAGGATGCTGTAATAGCAACAAGCCCAGCTAATGCCCCGTTTAGCATTGTAGTAATATCTGATTTACCTAGAACAACCCACGAGATTAATAGGGCAGAAACCGCACCTGCAGCTGCAGCTAAGTTAGTGTTTAAGGCAACGAAGCCGAAGAATCCATCTGCAACAGAAACTGTGCTTCCTGCGTTGAATCCAAACCAGCCGACCCAAAGAATAAGGACACTCAATGCTGTATACACTTGGTTATGACCAAAGATTGGATTAGCAGATCCATCTGCATTGTATTTTCCGATACGAGGTTTAAGTAAAATTGTTGCAGCAAATGCTGCCATCGCACCTGTTAAATGCACAACCGTTGATCCTGCGAAATCCTGCTTTCCATGCTCAGCAAGCCAACCGCCGCCCCAGATCCAATGGGCAATTACCGGATAGACGATCGCAGAGAACAGAACAGAGAAAATCAAGTAAACTGATAGCTTAGCTCTTTCTGCAAACCCACCAAGTGCAATTGTTAACGAAATACCTGCAAACGCGAGCTGGAATACGAAAAATACAGTTGTTTGTACTGACGCATCTGCAATTTGAGCACCTGAATAGAAGAAATCTGACATACCAACGAAGAAGTTAGCATCTCCCCCAAAAATAAAGCCATAGCCGACCGCCCAGAAAACGAGTGATGAAATTCCAAATGTAAAAATTGTTTTACCAGCAATGTGACCAGCGTTTTTCATTCTTGTGGACCCTGCTTCCAATAAGATAAATCCGCCAAGCATAAAAATAACTAAAATTGCACCAATCATCGTCCACAAGCTGTTCATTAAAAACTCTAAGTTATCCATTTAGCCATTTCCCCCTTTTGTGTAGTATTACTAACACTAAGTGTCATATAATCTAACACTTGATAAACCTTATTTTACCTATATTAAAAATTCTGTCAATATGATTTATAAATTTAATTTTCAAAAAACTTAAATTATTTGTAATCACCCGCTATTTTCCTTTATAAATAGCGATTTACTAACAATATGTATGTAGCTGATTTCTTATTCAAATGTTTTTTATTTTAATATAAGACAACAAGTTCGGCCGACAAAAACTTAGTAAACGTTAACAAATCTTACATGAAAAAAAGCTGACCAAGTTTCGGCCAGCTTTTTCTTATTTTTATTAGCAAATAAATGTTGCTCCAACAATTATTAATAGTATGAACAATACAACGATCAATGCGAAGCCGCCACCATATCCGCCGCCACATCCGCCGCCGTATCCATATCCACCATGACCATATCCGTAACCGTACATAGAACATCTCCCTTTCTGATTTTCGTTTTAGCAGCTATTTCTTTAGCTTTGCTGCCTTTTACAAAATCATCATATGCTCAATCGGGCTAATTGGTTGGGTGTTTGCCTTATTTTTTTGCTGAAAACCCATATTTTTTAAGCTTCTTTATTTAAAACGTCAAGAAGGCTTTGCGTATTAGCAAACGGCTGATCTGCTCCACTGATTTCGGAAATAACGGCAACACCATCTCCACCAGCTTGAAATACTGGTGCTGCATTAGCTGCAGTTATTCCCCCGATACCCACAATCGGAATAGTAACACCTTGTCTCCTAACATCTGTTATTAAAACAGTGCCTCTGACCTCTTTCGCATCTTTTTTTGTATTTGTTTGATAAATTGGTCCAATTCCAACATAATCAGCACCGGCACGGATTGCCACTTCTACCTCTTCAAGGCTGTGAGCGGAAACACCAAGTATTTTAGCTCCTATTTTTGCACGTACTGCTTCCGCCGTCTCATCGTCCTGACCGATATGAACACCATCTGCATCAAGCTCCAGAGCTAAATCAATATCATCATTTACAATAAATGGAACACTGAACTCCTTACAAAGCTGCTGAAGTCTTTTGCCAAGCTCCATTTTTTCTTTACCGCTTAAAGCGTTCTCCCCTTTTTCCCTGTATTGAAAAATAGTAATACCGCCCTTTAACGCTTGTGTCAGCACTTCTTCAGGTGAAAGCTTGCTGTTATTGCTGCCCATAATAAAGTAAAGCTTTAATAATTGTTTGATTTTTTCTGCTGAGTATCTTTCCATTGACTTACCCCCGCTTATTCTTTTGACGTTCGGTGATCTGCATATGCCCAATGATTTGTCGGTCCATGACCTTTGCCAATGTTTAAATCATGCTTTATTGCCAAATACACAAATCTTTTGGCGATTTCAAATGACTTATGTACAGACATGCCTTTTGCTAATGCTGCTGCCATTGCAGCAGCAAAGGTACAGCCAGTTCCGTGCGTGTTTTTGGTATTTATTCTTTTCGATTCAAGGGTAAAAAAGGCATTTCCATCATAGAGCAAATCTACTAAATCATTGCCCTCTCCATGACCACCCTTCATAATAACATGCTTTACCCCAAGACTATGCAGGGTTCTTGCAGCTTCCTTTTTTTCCTCCATTGTATGGATAGAAAAGCCTGTCAGCTCCTCAGCCTCTGGAATATTTGGCGTAATGACTGTTGCTAATGGAAGAAGTTGGTGTTTTAATGCAGCAATAGCTTCCCTTTGCAACAGACTTGCGCCACCTTTTGCGATCATGACAGGGTCCACTACGACATTATCCCATTTGTACTTAGTTATTTTTGCAGCAACAAGCTCAATAATATTACTATCAAAAAGCATCCCAGTCTTAACTGCATCTGTGCCAATATCTGTTGCGACTGCATCAATTTGTTTTTCAATCGCATCAAGCGGGATTGGATAGACTGCATCGACTCCTAACGTATTTTGAGCAGTCACTGCTGTAATTGCCGACATACCGTAAACACCCAGCTCCTGAAATGTCTTTAAATCTGCCTGTATTCCTGCACCGCCACCGCTGTCAGAACCTGCTATCGTCAATGCTATATTGCGCTTCATGTCACTCACCTTGAGATCCTTCGATTTTTTTATACTGGTTTATATCCTCTTCACTTATGCTGTTAAGCTCGTCCAAGAAGGCAGCTTGAAAGCTTCCCGGCCCAATCGCCGGATTGCTGTTAACTGCTTTTTCAGCAGCAATGCCATAAGCCGCAAGGCCTGCAATGCTTGCACGCACAACATCGTCTTCCACGGCAATAAATGCTGCTAAACACGACGACAATAGACAGCCTGCTCCTGTTACCTTTGTCATGATAGGATGGCCATTTCCAACATAATAAAGTTCCTGCCCGTCTGTCACTACGTCTCTTTCCCCTGTAATACACACTGACACACCAATTTTTTTGGCAGCATGAACAGCGATGACGGCATGATCTTCTAATGAAGAAACAGAATCAACTCCTTTGATTTCCGCTTCCATTCCTGCCACATTCGCCACTTCTGCAGCATTTCCCCTTAATAGACTGATTTTCACATTATTAAGGATGCGCTCAATACTTTTTGTGCGAAAGCTTGTGGCGCCAGCACCAACTGGATCAAGGATTACAGGTGTGTTGGCTGCATTTGCTGCTTTCCCTGCAATAATCATGCTTTCTACATTATCAGCTGTTAATGTGCCGATATTTAATACAAGAGCATCTGCTATTGTCGCCATTTCTTCAACCTCTTCTTTTGCATAAGCCATCACAGGTGATGCTCCGATTGCAAGCAAACCATTTGCTGTAAAATTCGTAACCACAACATTTGTGATATTGTGGATGAGCGGTGCTTTTTCCCTCATCCTCGTCAGAAGTCCTGCCACATCTTTTCGATTATTTACGTTTGTCATGTTTAAGTCCCTGCTTTCCACTGTGATAATATTCAATAAAAAAAGCCTATGTTTAGTAAAAATCCTCCCATACAGTCGTCTAACTTTAAGGAGGTTTTTTAGCAAACAAGGCTTAAAAAAGAAAAAACACTTTCGCCTAAGCAAAGTGTCGATATAATATGTACACCTCCCTACGCTGGCATTACCCAACAGGTTCATTCGGTCGATGACTCTAGCCACCCTCTCAGCCTGATTCCACAAGCTCCCGGAAAAATATTTAATTACTATTATCTTATAAGAAAGAAATTGAATTTGCAAGATTGCTAGACTAGAACATATATAAATACTCGTCTTTGGGAGGATCTGCTGTCTTTACGCTGTCCACTTTAATTGCCGGCATCACTTGCCCATCCATTTCTTGTTTAATAACAGTTCCTCTGATTTCATACCAGCCATTTGTTTTAGCAGCGTGCAAGTCCCCATTTAGCATATATCCGTAAATAGATAAATCCACAATGCAATGTGTCATTACATATCTAGCAATAACTGCCTCGTTTTCAGAGAAGCCGTCCTCCCTATATATAAACCCCTTAATGACGATTGATGCTCCTTCCACATCATCAAGCTTATTGTTCAGTACGTCCATTACCTGGAAATAATTATCGTCTCCTACCTCTATTTGCTTTTTATCATTAACGACAGCTTGTACCTCCCCTTTTGTTTGCGGACTATTAGCAAGCTCTGTTGTATTGCCATCATGAGCAGTTAACTTGGACAACGCTTCATCATGTAGAGAGTAATCATTTATCGAAAAAAACAACACAAGCGGTGCTAAAAAGAAGCAATAGTTTAGCGCAAGCTTCCACGGGGGCACATTTTCATCACATACATCACAGTCACAATCAGCGCCTTTTAAATTGCTGTTTAACAGCCGAAAGAAACCGAGCAAAAACAAGGCTCCCATCGATATAAGCAAATACGGCTCCATCTTTGGCGCAACAAAGGCAGTAATCATATTTTTCGCATAAAGCTTAAAAATCAAAAGACTAAAACCGATCATAATAATTCCTTGCATTTCATTCGAAAGCTGCCACAACGGACTCCACCGCAACCTCATTTAACTTTCCTCCTTTATGACAGTCTACTTAAACATTAGCTTCTCCCTTTTATCACAGCAGTATATTCAGTAGGAAATTATAGGAAATACCCTGCGAGAATGGACAAGGTAAAGACAATCACAGAGACAACCATAATAAAAACAAGTACAAATTTAAATCGAAAGGATGCGAGCATAACAAGCGTGTTTTTGAAATCCAGAATCGGTCCAAAAACAAGGAAGCCTAAAATTGCTTCTGGCTGGAAGGTTTTTGCGAAAGATACTGCCACAAATGCATCTGCTTCTGAGCATAATGACAGAATATAAGCTAAAGCCATCATAACAGCCGTTCCCTTAAACGGATTCTCCCCTGCAAGTCCATATAATACATCCTGGAAATAGACTTGCGCAATTGCGGCAAATAGCGCGCCAATAATGAAATACTTAGCGACTGCAAAAAATTCAAAGCTAGTATGATGAAGTATTCCTTTCCACCTGGAATCACCTTTATTTTCGTTAATAGGAACATTTCCGACTAAATCTTCTTTATGCATTTTTAAAACGTTTTTTTTGGAGAAGTAATGATGCATGATAAAACCGACGATAACAGCAGCCAAAACACAAATGATAAATCTACCATATACAATCGGCATATTTAATCTGAATGCGTAATAGGTGCTGCCGAATACAATAAAATTTAAAATCGGTGCACACATCAGCAATACGACTCCGACATGAACAGGAACCCCTTTTTGAATGAGCCTCCGGACCACAGGGATAATTGCACATTCACACACAGGCGTGATAACAGCAACAAGAACCCCAACAAAAATAGCGGCGATTGGATTTTTCGGAATAACTCTAGCAATCATTGCTTCTGATACATAAATATTGATAACAGACGAAGCAATTGCTCCAAGTAGAAGAAAAGGCAGTGCCTCAAGAAAAATAGCAAGAAAAACGATGAAAATAGACTGAACATCCTCTGACAGTAATTGCTCAATAAACGGAAGGGCTGAAACATCTCCGAAGAAAAATAAATACATCAAAAATAGGAATAATGCAAATACGATAACATCTTTTATACTAGTAGGTATGGACATATCTATCTCCTTTTAATAATTGTTCACAGCTTGTCTCTCTCTATCTTTTACTCTATGCGAAGTAGTCTTCCATTATGTCTACCTTTCCTTCTAATAAAAAAGTCTGCAGAATTATTCCTGCAGACAAGCCCTGTTTATATATGTAACTCTTCTTTTTGTAAGTTATCACCAATAAGTACAATTTCACCTGCATAATGTGGACTTTTGTCTAGCTTTTGCCATTCCATTAGCCCTGAAGCATACTGAAAATGATACCATTCTTTGTCTTCTTTAATTTTTACAATTCCTTTTGCTCTAAACAGCTTATCCTCATACTGTTCTAGCATTGTTAATATATCCTGCTTTGATGCCACTTGGTTAAAATGAAGCTTAACTGCTTTAATATGATGGTGGTGGTGGTGATGGTGTCCTCCCTCTGCCTCTTTAGGTAAAGGGATGGTTGTATCATTTCCGTCTAAATAAAGAGTGATGCCATCTCCATAAGCTGTATGAATAATCGGTGCTTGTTTATTGTATTTTCGGATTATTTTTTCTGCTTTTTCAATCGCTGCTTTTTCTGTTAGTTGATCCATTTTATTTAAAATAAGCAGGCTGCCTCTTTCAATCTGCTCTTTCTGAAGCTGCCTTACTTCCTTCGTGCTGGAAAAGATACTTGTATATTCGCTGACACGCAGACCATCCACCACACATATACTTTCCTTTAGCCGAAAATGTTCCTTAAATCGCTCCTCTTGAAAGGTGTCGATTATTTCCGATGGATTAGCTACACCTGTTCCTTCTAGAAGCACTATATCTATTTTTTGATTATGCGCTAAAGCGGCAACTTCATCTAGAGTTGTGCGCAAATCATCTTTGACAGAGCAGCATACACAGCCGTTTAACAGCTCAAATAGTGACTCATCTTCAAATAAATGCTTTTCCAAATTGGCATTCCCTAATTCATTAAGAATAATCGCGTATTTTTTGTTCATCGTCTTAAAATATTGCATGCATTTCAACAGGGTGCTCGTCTTGCCGCTGCCTAAAAAACCGTTAATTAAATAGACATCTGTTTTCATAAACTCCTCCTATAAGCACAAATCTTTTTCAAAATGTATGCAAGGCACAGATTAATTAGAACAGGCGGTTTTATCTTCAAACAAAAAAAGCCCGATGACCAACATGGGCTTTTCCTCTATTGATTATTATACTAAAGCCTTTACATTTCTTTTAAGCTCGCAATATCCACTTCTGTTCTTTCTTCTATACCGCCAACTAAATGCACAACGGCCGTCTGATCTTCCTCTTTAATCTCATCAATCCAGATGGATACTCCGTTGTATTGGACTTCGATTTCTGCAGGAGAAGATAAGATCTGTTTCGCTCTATTGATGTCCACTTTTTCCACCTACTTTCTTCATCAGAGATTGCCTGCTTAGCTAATTTTATGAACAAAAGGTCCATTTGGTTCCAAAAATGGTCAAATGCTCCTTTAACATTATGTGAGTTTTTTATTTTTTCTATTCAAGATATTTCAATCCATATCCGTATTGGCAATTTCAACTTGAAGATAGACAAGCCGATTAATGAATACGGTGGAGGCTATTTATACTTTGGAAACAAGAGCTACATCGCATTGCCTGTGGCTATTATCATTCATGGCGATAATAAATAGGGTATGAACTTAAAATTAGTCCGTTTCATTTCGCTACACCCACTCGCTTTCCGCGGGGAGGAAGCTCCTCGTCTTCGCCTGCGGGGTCTAAGCCTTTCCTCTATTTCCTGTAGGAGTCGAGTTGCTTCCGCTCCATTCTACTAAGATTTTTATTTATGTTTTTTAAACCGGATACATAAAAACCAAACTATTAATAATTAACGTTGGTGTAGCTTGGTTTTGAAGAAGATTTACATACTTATATCCAAGCCTCTTGTATTAATTTTTACAATATAATGTAATGAAATTATTGTTTTAATTGTCTACATATACAAATTCTAAGTTTTTGCTTTTAAAATTGTTTAATGTGATATAACGACTAAAGCTTTTTCCTGTTGAAAGCATATCGCAACCTTTTATGCCGTTATCTTCATATACAAAGTACCTATTCTCTAATACATCATAGTATTTGTTATTGACATTCCCTTCAGAAAGCCAATTAGTCTCAAGCTGCAGTCTTTCAAAGTAAGATAAAAATCATTTATTCTTCGTGTTCAAATTAAGTTTTTTTGTTTGACCCGTCTTTTTTTGGATACATTTACCTTTCCACAATATGTTTCACTTCTCTCCAAACAGTGTAAATACAAACTAAGAAAACAAACTACACTTTAAGGAGGAATAGTCATGACAGCATTACAGAAAACAGCATTAGTTCTTACTATTATCGGGGCAATTAACTGGGGGTTAATCGGATTCTTCCAATGGGATCTAGTTGCAGCAATTTTCGGCGGACAAGATGCAGCATTATCTAGAATTATTTACGGCGTAGTTGGTATTGCAGGATTAATTAATATCGGTATGTTATTTATGTCTCCGAAGGAACGAACTTCTGATCAGCATGTAAGAACAAACCACTAAAAAAAGCTGGCGCTGCCAGCTTTTTTTGTTTATTCCATATCATTAGCTATCAAGGTTAATTTGTCCGCAGATACAGCTACTTCTTTGAAATCAATGCCCATTTCATTTATTACATGAAGGAACGAAGCTAGCTCCTCATCTATTCGATTATTTTGCACTTTTGTTTCACGCATCGCTTCAAAAATATGCTGGAAGTGCTCTGCAGTTTCCTGCATACTTTCATTGCCTTTTGTAATCTCATCCATAATTTCATCTAGGGAAGCAGTTAATTTTTCCGTTTGGCCATTTGTATTCTGGATTAGTGCTGCTACATTTGCGACAGATTTTTTCGTATCATCGGAAAGCTTCCTCACCTCGCCGGCAACAACGGCAAAACCTAAGCCATGTTCCCCTGCTTTCGCTGCTTCGATTGCAGCATTTAATGAAAGAAGATTGGTTTGGTCGGCAATTCCTTTGACAATATTGATAATTTCGGCCATTTGGTTTGTGATAGAAAGCAAAGCATGGACATCCTTTGAAATGTCATTTACCTTTTGATTGATGTTTATCATATTGTCTGCTTGGCTGTTAATCTGTTGTTTTCCTTGTAAAGCCTTGCCTTCTGCAAGTCTCGCAAGATCTGCACCTTTTTTGGCGAAAACAATAATATCATTTGACTGGGTAATAAGACTTTGAAACGATTGATTCGTTTCCTCTGAAATGGATGCCAGGTTTTGAGAGGCTTCTGTAACACTGTGACGGATAAGGCTTTTATCCTTTTCCGCTGCTTCCTTAATCCTTGCTGATTCGGCATCATAAGCCTCTAACACGAGTTGTTGTTCTAAATTTAGTATTTTTGATACAGCTCTTATCATCGGCATATGTGACTCTTTATTAGGAAAGTGTTCCTCTATTATTGCTAGTAGTGACAGAAGCAAATCCTGAAATGCACACATATACCATTTAGTCTGTAAGCCAATCCTGACATGAACATGGGCAATGCGAATACGCTTTTCAATAAACTGTGAATTTACTTCACCTGCAAACATTTCACATATATGTGTCCGTAAAGTTTTTTTCAATCGTTCAATCGAGCTGTTATCATTAATAATCCTCAACAGAGACGGCTCATTTTCCAGATTTTTATAAAATCTATCTACAATTGCATCTATATGCTGCAGCACAAATGGATGCATTCTTTTTATTTGGATTAAATCCTCTGACGTTAAACCAATCATTTGGACCTGTTTATAGACCTCACTATGTGTATCAATGTTCAACTCTACATCCCTTAAAGTGAACTGGGCATCTATACCCTGTTTTTCTCTCTTTTTTGTAAAAATCATTTCCCCACCCCAACTTTTATCCTATGTCAAACTAAGAATACCATATGATTTCCAGTTTTAATATATCCTTCACTAAACATCTAATAGGTATAAATAACTATTTTGCAACCAAAGAAAAATTACTCAGAAAAATGGCTTAATGCTCTCTTATTAATACAAATTCATTTACTTGTTTGCTAGATCGAAATAAGATGGAGGAAGTAACTACATATAAAGGAGAATGTTTTGATGAAATCGTTACCACTTTTCCATATCGATGCTTTTACTCCCAAATCGTTTGGCGGTAATCCTGCAGGTGTTGTGCCAAATGCAGATAGTTTGACTGAAGTGGAAGAGCAGAAAATTGCGAATGAATTAAATTTGTCTGAAACAGCTTTTTTGCTGCAATCATCTGATGATACTGCAGATTATTATTCTAACTAAAACAACTTCTTAGAGTTTTTTAAGAAGTTGTTTTTTGTATTACTATTCTAAATATGACAAGTCGCTTCTGAATAAAATTGATATCGCCCTCTGCCGTTATTTTTAGCAGCATATAATGCGATATCCGCCTTATTCAATAATGCTTCAATAGCCGTATCATCCGTTGGGTACAAGGAAACACCCAATGAAGAGGTTGTTAGCAGCATATGCTCATCATCTATTTTCCAAGGCTCTTTAAGACTCTCACATAATCTGGAGATGATTTTAACTGCTTCTTCTTTACTGTTAAGCACCTCAATCGTAATGATGAATTCATCTCCACCTACTCTTGCAATTTTATCTGTCTCACGTAAATTACTTTCTATCCTTTTCACATACAGTGCCAACAACCTGTCACCGATTTCATGTCCGTATGTGTCATTAATTTGTTTAAAAAAGTCAAGATCAAGATATGCAATTGCTAGCAATTTTTCGTTTTCCGCTGCATTCTTTATTAAATTAGGCAGGCTCTCCATTAAAGACCGTCTATTAGGTATTTTTGTTAAGTAATCTTGATAAGCCATTTTTTCCAGACGGTGTTCATACTGTTTCCGTTCAGAAATTTCTCTTGCAGCTAAAATGATATACTCTAAATCATCGGATTGCTTTTTCACACAAGAGCAGTTTGCTTCAAACCATCGATATTGCTTGTTTGCATCAATTAGTCTTAATTCAAATTTATGTTCAAGTGTTTTCCTTGTTGACACCTTTTCAAGCCGCTCTTGTATGTCACTTACATCATTTGGGTGAACTTGTGTTAAGATGTTTTCTCGTTTTAGCAAGTCACGGTTTATACCCAATACTTTTTCATAAGATGGCGAGGCATACTGAATGAAACCATTACTGTTAACGAGCAGGATAATATCCTTCATGTTTTCAGTAATCACTCTAAATTTTTGCTCACGTTGATATAGTAATTCCTCTGATTTTTTTCGGTCCGTTATGTTGCGGGAAACGATAATCAAATGACTTCTGTTTCCCTCATCATCAAATACAGGGGTCTTTATAACCTCCCAAGTATTTTCAACACCATGTTGATCAAATAAGGATTTTTCCATCTTAAAGGAACTGCCATAATTCCATGCTTCTTTATCTGTTTGATAATTATTAATAAACTTTTCTTCCAATTCTGGAATCAATTCAGCAAGCTCCAGATCTGTTTTGCCTTGATACGAAATAGAAGCTAAACAATATGTTTCAATGACTTTTTTATTCGCCAAAATCCATTTGCCTGAACCGTCCTTTAAGACAATAAATTCCTCAATCATATCAATAAGCAGGCGAAGCTCGCCCTCATGATGCTTCAAAAAAGAAAGGTGCTGAGTAAAGTCCATAGGATTAACCCTTTCTATTTCCGTATTAACTAGTTCTTTAGTACTGTATATCATTTATTATATGAGCGATGAAACCGGATAGCAATGATTATATCCTATGTAAATTAATCCAATTCTATAAAAAGCTAAAGGATGTTTTATTTCATCTACTTTCTGCTTCTTGAAGCTCATTTATGGTTACAAACCTGTATCCCATATCTGTTAATACCGATATTATCCCTTCAGTTGTTTTATATTCATTTCCTGTCTTATCATACATTGGGTGAAGCAATATAATGGAGCCTGGGCTTATATTTTCCTTAACATAATTCACTTTATCTTTTGGTTTCTCATAATAACTGTCAGGCTCAAGATTCCATGTAATTGTTTTTCTGTCATTTTTGTTTAAATAATAGGGCAATCCTACTAGTTTTTTACCGTTAGGCGGACGAAAATCTATTTCTCCTTCAAAGCCTGCCTCCCGTATTAATGCATCCGTGGTTTCTATTTCTTCTTTAATAAAGCTAAGAGATTTGAAAACCATACGATTATGTGAATAGGTATGGTTGCCGATTTGATGCCCTGCGGCTACTATCTTTTCTGCAGTTGGTAAATTTTCTTTCAGTTCTCTTCCTATTAGAAAAAAGGTTGCCTTGGCATTATATTTGTCCAAAAGCAGAAGGAGGTCATCCACATTTCCTGTCGGTCCGTCATCAAATGTCAAAGCTACCAGCTTTTCCTTTGTTTCCACATGATCTACTATAGTGCCAACCAATTGAAATGTACGTGAGTTCATCCATTTATATGCACTAAATAAAAATAAGAAAGCAACTGACACAATTATTATCGTCCAAATTAACCGCCTCTTGTTCAAGTTTCTCACTCCACAATCAAAAAAATAATGTATTTTAGAAATTATCTATTTTTAAGCATTATATATCTATTCTTGAAGAACTCTGTAAACCCTTTCTCGATATTAATTTTACTAGCTCTTCCTCAACCAAAAGGTTTGGACATCTTCCCTTTTGATTTGTATTGAATACAGTATTAGTGCATAAAGTGAGGTGAAAATAATTAATAGCCTGTTTGATAAGGATACTTTAGAACAAAACAGTCCTGATGGATGGCAGAAGGAAGCCTTTGAAGCGTTTAAAATAAAAATGACAGATAAAGAAAAGCCTTTTCCGTGCATTCCTGCGGTGATTGGATTTACCACAAATGAATTAAGATACGGATTTCTCGGTGATCCCAGACTAGATAAAAGCAGCTCTGATTTCGCTGATCTGCTGAAGGCCTACACAGGAGCATCTCGGTCCTTTGGAAAATACACCTCCCTAATTGTCTTTTATGAAACACCTGCTGACTTGCAGCAAATTAGTGTGGAACAATATGAAGAGATTTTTTGGGAGCAGCTAGTCAAACTAGCAAGCCTTGATGACATGGAATGGCCAAAACATATCCCTAAGAATCCTGAGCATTCTTTATGGGAATTTTGCTTTTTTGGTGAACAATACTTCATGTATTGTGCCACACCTGCACATATAAATCGGCAAAGCAGAAATTCACATAATATGATGCTTGCCATAACCCCAAGATGGGTGCTGCAGGAATTTAATCAAAAACCTACAGTAGCTGGGCGAATCAAAACTAAAATTCGAAAAAGACTTGGGAACTATGACTCAATCGACATTCATCCTGCTTTGAATAGTTATGGAGAAGTAGATAATCAAGAATGGAAGCAATATTTTCTCCGTGATGATGATACAATCCCAATAAAATGTCCGTATCATCGCGTTTTGAAAGCATTGGGCCTTTATGACGCAAAAAAGGAATAAGGCCATTTTCTTTTAGAAGATGGTCTTTTCAGGTATGTGGAGACAATTAAAATTGTCTATTCAAAAGATAGTTTTTTTTATTACTAGGTACTTCTAACAATTTCACCTAAATAGGATGCTAACATGTCTTTCACAAAGAAAAAACAAGCGTCTAAATGATGCTTGTCACAGATTTTGTATTATATTATTTATGATACATGTGAGTCATTCATGTCTATAGACTCACTTGTTGAGTTATAGGCTCTTTCTTCATGGAGACTAATGTCCAATCCCATTAATTCTTCTTCTTCTGTAACACGTAAAGGCACAAATAATTTCACTATTTTTAGGATAAGAAATGTACCAACTACACCAAGAATTAATGCTGTTGCCACACCTGTAACTTGGTGGAGAATCAGGCTAGGATTCCCGTAAAGCAAGCCGTCATTGCCTGCTGCATTTACACTTGTTGTCGCGAAAATTCCTGTTGCAATTGATCCCCAAATTCCAGCTAAACCATGTACACCAAACGCATCTAATGTATCATCATATCGGAATTTTTCTTTAATAAAGTTAATTCCATAATAGCTAACCGGTGCAGCAAGTACACCGATAATGATGGCAGATAGAACTGTTACAAACCCTGCTGCTGGTGTAATTCCAACTAGACCAGCAATTGCTCCTGTGGCTGTGCCGACTAAGGTTGGCCGTTTGCGCACTTTCCATTCAATTAAAAGCCAACTCAACCCGCCAGCAGAGGCCGCGACTTGGGTATTTGCAAAGGCAAGTGCCGTTACCTCATTTGCGCCCAGTGCGCTGCCTGCATTAAAGCCGAACCAACCAAACCATAATGTTGCAGCACCAATTAAAAATAGAACGATATTATGTGGATTGTTTTTCTTCTTCAAATGTTCATATCTAGGTCCAATGATGATAGCGGCAGTAAGCGCACTGACTCCAGATAGAATATGAACAACAGTTCCGCCAGCAAAGTCAAGTTCGCCAAGCTGAGCTAACCAGCCGCCTCCCCAAACCCAATGAGCCATCGGTGCATAAATAAAGGTAATCCATAAAACACTGAAGAGAATCCATGCAGGGAAAGAGATTCGCCCAGCAATCCCCCCAGAAATAATCGCAACGGTAATAGCTGCAAAGGCACATTGGAAGATAGCAAACGTATAATGCGGAATCGTATAAGTCCCAAACGCAGCTTCTCCACCAACCCCATTAAATCCTAAGTATTCCAAGCCACCGATAAGTCCGCCATTATCTGTTCCGAAGCTTAACGTATAACCCCATAACACCCACACTAGTGTGATAACTAACAGGCTAACAAAGCTGTGCATCATTGTGGAGACAACATTGCGATCACTCACAAGTCCTCCATAAAAAAGAGCTAATCCTGGAACATGCATAAAGATAACAATCGCTGTTGCAACAAGCATCCAGGTTGTATCACCTGAATCGATTACCGGTTCTGTTGCTGCTAATGTATTAATTGGCACAAGAGTAAGTAAGAAAAAAAGCAGGATGAATAGTTTTTTGGACAACACCAATCCCCCCTTTGATTAATTAAATTTAATGCTGATGTTGATGATTCATTTCGGGAGCATCATCTGCAGCCTTTGCATTTGCTTCCATTATTACAGCAATACCAAGTACGGAAATAGAGAGAATCATACTTACAAAAATGGGAGTTAATTTTGTTTTTTGCATCGCATCCTGTTTAACAGCCTCTTTATTAATGGTAAATAGTAAGGATAATATCGATAATAAATAGATGATATCCATTGCCACAATGATAAAGGTTTGCCTGTTTGCTGGGGTCATATCTCCAAGCATGGCTCCCATCATCGCTCCCATAAAGCTTGCTGATAATGTTTCGATCATTCCATTAATACCAAAATGCTTTCCTGTAAAATAGCTACAAACACTGCTGATGAATATGGACAAGATAGTGGTATACGCTAATTCGCCTGGAATTAATATTGAAAGCATGAGACCAATCATCGTACTGCTTACCATCCCTACGCCCATGGAAATACACTTTCCTGTAGAAGCACTGACAAGGTGTTTTTTGGAGGCTGTGTATATACTAAAAAGGATCGTGTAAGCAACGATGAATGCGGAGCTAATAATAATTAACATGTCTTCACCTCATTTGTTATAATGCGGGAGTTGGTTAAAAGCCAAGCTCCCGTTTCCTTTGTTAATGGCAAGTGGAATCATTATTTGTACTGCAGGAAGCTTTTGCTTTTGGCCGTGGCAAATCAAGTGCTGGGTTACGGTCAAAAAATCCATTTGGTTTTAATTGAAAGCTTTGATACGCTGTTGGCATAACTGGCCAGTCCTCTGGTCTCGTTATATGGTGGTGTCCCATTGTATACCAGACAACAATGTCCTCGTTCTCAATGTTCCGGTCAGCCTTAACATAATGCTCTAAGCTATCTCCACCCTTTGATTGGTTCGGGTATTTTCCAGACGCATACATTTGGTCACGATCGTATTTTGTAACATGAAGATGATTTTTAATAAAGCCTGCCCGTTTAATGACACTAGCTTCATCTGTTGCGAACGGGAAACAATTTTCACCAGTGACAAGCTTATAACCAACTTGCTGACCCAAGTAGTTTTTTGAATTCGGATTGACGATTTTCCATGTTTTTTGGGTAGCCAAATCAATATTACTGACTGATTCTGTTTCTGTTTTAAAGGCATTTGCTATTGTATAAAAGGCATTATTATTAGGATTTTCTGGACCTGCCTTTTCTGCGACTGTGTATGATTCAACAAGAGAGTTCTTCACACCATCCAAAATTGGATCAATTCGGAAATTAAAGAAATGCTGGTGATATGGTGCATTCACTTGTGGTGCAACCTCTGTTCCGTATTTAGGAGTTTCGCCAACATCTAGTGCACCTACATTTAAAATACCAGTCAATTTGACTTCACACTCAATCGTTCCATCAGGATAGAAGGACCAGAAGAATCCGTAATCATAATTCGCAACTGTTGCAAAAAAAGAAAGAACTAAGCGACGAGAACGCCTAACCTCGACACTGTTTGTTCGCCAATCGGTATGCTTCCATGCGACCCCATAATCCTCTTCATGCAAGCAAACAGCATTTTTCACGATAAATGGATCTCCTTTGCTATTTGACATCACTGCATCAAAATACTTAATAAAGCCGACACAGTCACACCCTAGCTCTAATGAATTGGCGAGCTGACCAATGCCATATTCTCCTGCATCAAATGCGTTTTGCCAATTGTGTGCCGGGTTTGTATCACTGTAAGGTACCACCATTTCAGATAAGGCCGCACGGAAAAGTATCGGACGAACCTTCCCTTTATCCTCATATCCGACAGTATGAAGAACAAGCCCTTCTCTTGGTGTAAAACCAAACCGAATATTCCATTTTTGCCACTTAATATGATGTCCATCAATATCGAAACTTGGCCCATCAGGCTGGATGATATCCAATGCTTTTACGTCTTGACGAGTAATAATAGCATAGCTCTTAGCCTCTTCAGGAGTATAAGCACCATCTGTTGGCGAAATTGGTTTCACCCCGTAGTCTTCGATGCGAATAATCTCCATTTTATTTACATCAACGACAGGGATTAGACCTGTAATCGGAAAAGCATAGCCATTCTCTCCTTCAGCCGGCCTAACCCACGCTAATGCACGAACAAGACGCTTCCCTTCATCTTCTGGGATATTAAAGTAACCAGACGACCATGGATCAATCATGACTAATCTAGGATCAGTAATCCCCCGTTTTATAAGAGCTGCTTGGTAATCAGAATCATTTCTCACTAATTCTTCGACTGCTTCAAATTCATCAAGAATAAAACCAGGTCGAACATCGGGAATATTTTCAAAGGAAATTACTTGCTCCTTTGTCAAGGAAACTACAGCTTCGTACGTTTCATTTATTTCTGGCTCTAATAAAATAATAAAAACTTCCCTTTCAAACAAATCTCCTTCTTTAAAAGACAACACGACATCTTTTTCAGGTTCATTTAAAACCACTTGAGCAAACCGTACA
The DNA here is from genome assembly GCF_032818155.1 of Niallia taxi. Lineage (NCBI taxonomy): Bacteria > Bacillati > Bacillota > Bacilli > Caryophanales > Bacillaceae > Niallia > Niallia taxi. The sequence continues at coordinate 2,134,419 of NZ_CP102589.1, read as the reverse complement.
GACTCAGTTAAATTATTTGTTTCTTTTAAAATAGCTACTGCCTTTGTAATTTCCTCTGCTGTTAACGGCTCTAAAGGATGTGTTGCTGCCTTTACTTTCACTTCAGATGCTTTCATTAAATTACCTCCAGAATTTGCTGAATTTTAGTGGATGTGGTTTTGCTTAACTTAACTACATGTTTAGAATAGCTAGTTTTTTTATGAATTTATTGTAAAAAACGAACTATGATTATTTTTATATGTTAGGTCTTCTGACAAGAAACTGTATTTAACATGATTATGTTGTTATTATTTTCCGTATATTCAAATTATTCAATTAACTAATTGTAATTAGGTTAAATCATATCCATTTTCAATAAAGAAAGGAGCCCTAAATTGGAAACATTAGTAAATTACAAGTATTTTCCTTCTCAACCAGAAATTAAGCAAAACACGCACCTTTATCAAGAGCTTAAACCTGCTGGTGGATGGTATAGCCAAAACATAGCCCTGTTTTATCAATTCACTACGAATGCAGATACCTATACGTTTTTATCACTTATTCCAGATGGATGTTTTGATATTCTATTTTGCTGTGATACTGCCAATCCCTCAGCATACCTTTGGACTAGCCCTTTCTATCGTACGAAGCAACCAGACTTTCGAAAGAACTGTCAGTACTTCGGCATTCGTTTTTTTCCGGAACAAAGTATTTTCCGTTTAAATGAAGCAATGATTCTCCTGCTTGCACAACAAATTCCGTTAACTGACGTTATGAATGATGTCGAGCCATTAATAGAATTAATCATGTCTGGTGAAAACTTTAGCGAAAAAATAAAATTGTTTGGAGATTATCTGCAACAACGTCAGATGGAGTTAACAAAAGATCAAAGCATGGTTCGTTTTGCAATTGATCAAATTTATTTGTCTAGTGGCACAATTAATATACATGACTTATCAACTGCAGTTGGCTTTTCAGAACAGCATATACGCAGGAAGTTTGAAGCTTATATCGGCTTTTCGCCTAAGCAATTTTGCCAAATCGTCCGCTTCCAAAATACACTTGATATGTACTTAGACAGCCGTGAGGAAAATTTGCTGAATATTATCTATGAGAACGGCTACTACGACCAAGCACACTTCATTAAAGGCTTTAAAAAATTTATCCAGTTAACACCTAAACAATATAAAAAGATTTTCACGAATATTTGACATGGTCATAAATAAACCACTCTTTATTAGAGTTCCAGTGTCTGACAACAGAATGGTTTTTAAGCTAAGCGACAGTTATGTTGTTTTTTTACAATCCTTTTTTCACAAGATTACTATAATTAAGACATCAAGCTTTCTAGAGGAGGGAAAAATGAGTCATCTACGTGAAAAGAAGTTTAATTGTGAAAAGGAACTTACACTTTCCATCATTAGCGGCAAATGGAAAATACCAATTCTATGGCACTTAGGAAAAGAAGGGACCAAACGTTTTGGCGAGCTAAAAAAATTAATTCCTGCAATAACTCATCGAATGCTTGTAAATCAATTAAGAGAACTAGAAGAAGCCTCTATCATTCATCGTGAAGTTTATCCAGTTGTTCCTCCTAAAGTAGAGTATTCACTTACTAAACTTGGAGAAAGCGTTATGCCGATACTAGAGGAAATGCATGAATGGGGAAGAAACTATAAGAGAGTAAATCTTGAAAATCAGTTGCCATACTTGAATGGAGTTCAGTGATACACCTATTAGGCTTGGCTTTAGGGGGGAATGCAGTAACACTTATACTATATTAATTTCAGTCTTGTAAAAGCTTTTACAAATGTCATTCCAATCATAAAGATAGGCTCAAAACATCATTTGTCCAATGACCTTTTGAGCCTTCTCTCCGTAATATACAAAAACCACTTTCTACAACAGAAATAACCACATCCATCTTTCGAATTTCTATTTTACTTGTGACATTTTAGAATAATGACTCTTCTTTGTAATTATTAAATAGAAAAAAATTAACATGTACTAATTTCCAACTTAGAATATTATACTGCATTAAAGTATGAAATGATTGAACATTCATTCTTTTTCGTCTACCCTTATACATATGGAAACACTTACTTAACACCGTGCTCAAAAAAACGGTAAAGAAAACGCTTTCGTATTATGCCGAAATCATCCTCTTTAGACTTATTCTACTTACTAGATAAATATATCCGAAAGGAGCTATTGGAAAATGCAAACTGTACAAAAAAGGCAAGCATCGCTTGTTTTATGGATTGTGGCGTTTTTTTGGTTCGCTCAATATGTATATGTCCCCTATCAAACCACCTATTTACTTTTAGCACATATTTCTAGTAATTTAGTTGGTGCTATTATTGGTGCATATGGTATTTCCCAGCTTCTGCTTCGATTGCCTGTAGGTGTACTTGCTGATCTTAGCAGCAATCATAAATTTTTTATTATTTTGGGAGCCTTTTTAGCTGGTGCTGCTTCCTTCATGCGAATTTTGTTACCTGATGAGGTTGGCTTTTTAATGGCAAATATATTATCAGGTACTGCCAGTGCAACCTGGATCTCCTTTATGATATTGTATATGAGCTTTTTTAAAAAGGCAGATCAAACTCGTGCAACCAGTAAAATTATTATGGCTAATAACACAGGGATGTTACTCGGCTTTGTCACTAGCACCTTTTTGTATGATATTGTCGGCATGATGGTAATTTGTGCCTTCAGTTTAGGAGCTGGACTTATAGCCTGTCTCCTTTCCTTTTTCCTTCAGACAACAAAACCGGAAAAACGACCTAACATACGTGTAATCGAGTTATTACAGGTTATTAAAGATAAAAACCTTTTGCTTTATTCGTGTTTAGCACTAGTACAGCAGGGTGTGCAAATGTCTACAACCATGTCTTTTACAAACCAAATAATTAAGGAACTTGGCGCTACAAATATGGAAATTGGGTTTTCATCCATCATCTATATGCTCTCTGCCGTTTTCTTTGCCAAGCTTGCTTCAACTAAATTCCTTGAGTTGCTTACGAAAAAACAGTGGATTTATTCTAGCTTTTTATTACTAGGCATCTACTGTCTATTAGTTCCTCAATCTAGTTCCATCTTGATTGTTTGTCTTTTACAACTAATTCCAGGTGTGGGTACTGGTATATTGTTTTCACTTATAACTTCCGAGGCACTCCAATCGGTCCCAATGCAAAAGCGCTCTACAGCGATGGGCTTCTTCCAGGCTGTCTATGCTGTTGGTATGACTACTTTTCCTATTATCAGTGGCAGTATTTATGAGCATTTATCTATGAAGGCAGCATTTATATTTCTGGCTGGAACTTGTTTTACTGCCTTTTTCATCTCCTTGGTTTCCTCTCGGAAGGAAAAAAGAATATTACTTAAGAGAAACGTGTTGTAGCTAAACAAGTAGAGGATTTAGGAAGTAGTGCCTTGCTTTTTTAAGGGGAGCTTAGAAGGATAGAAGCGGTTCTTCCTATCGAGAACCGCTTCTTTGTTTAACAAGTAATTAGGTAAATTCACTTTTTTATTACAGTTTTTTTTGGTTTTTTAAAATGTTCTCAAACCTCTATTTTAAAGGAACATCACTTTGTCCTTCACTTAAAAATTGCTTCAATGCTGAAATAGCATATATTTCATCCCTCCCATTAGCAACTATCATTATTTCGTCTTCCTCTAAAACATTTAAATTCATAATATCCATTAAATTAATTCCACAAGTAACTCCATTATGAATAATATGGATTTCACACTCAAATGAAGCAGCAATAACAAAAAATTTCACCGTGTTTCTTGCTTGTAGTCCTCTTTTAAGCTTAACAATAACCTGACTTTTCAGCATAATTTGCACCTCAAACAACCATTCAATTATTTCTCGTAAATCATCAAATTCAACTGTGTCCCCCTAAAAAAGAAAAGAGATTGTATAGGCACATATCTATTTATTTTTGCTGCCACTTATTAAAAAACTTTAATAAGTGAGTCTTATTCATTTAGTAACTTCTTATGATAATAGCTTAGTCCATTAATTTAGTTAGGACTATTTACTTTAAGGAAAAACTTAGCTTGTTTGTAATGAAAAACAGCTCTTGAATAACAAAATGGCTGGCCATTTGCAAGATGATAAATAATTTCTTTACACAGCATTGGATCTCCTGCATTTAGTCCGAAAAAACTGGCTTCTTCCGCATTCAGTTTATCCACATTGACATAAATATCTGGAAACCCCATTTTTATTCCGAGAACGTCCTTGATATACTTCAAAATCGGCTTGAGAGCTATTTCTTCGTCCAGATTGGATATTATCTTCTGATTTAAAAAAACTTGCTCCAAACATGTTACTTGCTTATCCAGATAATAAACATACTTTACAGAATACACCTTTGCGTTTTTTTCCAATCCAAGAGCTGTTGTAACTTCAGGTAATGCACATATTAGTTCTATTTCCATTATGTTCAACAAATCATAACGGTTATCATTAGCATCCTCCTGAAGCTCATTTACTCCCAAAAGATTATAATATCCCTTTCTACCTTCACCTCTTACAAAAATCCCACTTCCTCGCACCATATAAATGATTCCTTTATCCTCCAATACCTTAAGCGCTTTTATGATGGTGCTTTTACTAACATTATAATGACTAATTAACGTTTCTATGACTGGAAGCTTGTCTTTTTGTTGTAAATTTTCAGTTATATGTCTTGCCATTTCCAAGGCGATTTTTTGATATTTTAACATAGGTAATCCTCACTCTTAACAACGATTAAAATGGGTATTGTTTTGTAATGGGAAAATTATTTTTTTTACGACTGGCTTCTTTGCTCTTAAGCTTGCTTCCTCAGCTAAATCCTCTTGCGTTATTTTTCTGTCCTTATAGTAATATTCCATATCATGTTCATTAATTGTACGAATTACTCTGCAAGGATTCCCTACAGCAACTGAGTTAGCCGGAATATCCTTTGTCACTACACTGCCAGCTCCAATAACACTGTTTTCGCCAATGGTTACTCCTGGACATATCGTACTGCCAGCTCCAATCCAGCAATTATCTTCAATTTTAACTGGATCAGCATACATATACTCTCTGTAATTAGGGTTAATTGGATGACCAACAGTAGCAATAGTTATGGCAGGGCCAAACAAAACATTTTTTCCAATGATAATTTTCGTATCGTCAACAAAATTACAGTTAAAATTTATATAAGTACCGTCACCAATTTCAATATTTGTGCCATAGCAAAAATAAAATGGTGGTTCTATCCACGCATTTGTTTTTTTAGCAAAAATTTCTTCCATAAGTCGAACTCGCTTATCAATAGCCTCTGGTCCTGTAGCATTAAATTCCTTCATTCTTCTTTTTGCTTGCATCCTATCTTCAGGTAATCCCTCACAATTGTCGGTAAATAACTTCCCTGAATGAATTCTGTCTCTCATTGTCATTTACTATGTCTCCTTTTATGCTTCAATAGTTATCCTATTAAAAATTGTATCTGTTTATTTCTCTCTCTTCTATCAAAATCTCCTATCTTTCTTTCAAAATCGTATATTATTAAACTTTTCTCGTTACTCTTAAAAAAGTTGCACTAGCTGACTTTTTAGCAGGTAGAATCAGGAGTAACAATAGTAATTTGCTTGCGATAGTCCTGTGGCCCATAGCCCATTTTCCTCCGAAATGTATACGAAAAATAGCTGCCGCTTTGAAACCCACATGCAATTGCTATTTCACTGATTGATCTATTTGTTTCTTTCAGCATTTCACAGCTTTTTTGAATTCGATAGCCGATTAAATAATTATTTGGGGTTTGTTCTATAAATTTATTGAACAAATTACAGCAAATACTTCTACAAACATTACCGGCTAATGCGATGTCATCAAGTGTTATTTTATCCTCACAATGCTCATGTATGAAAGTAGTCATTTTCCATACTGTCTCCCAAGAATTGTCATCAAGATAATTCTTGGGAGTTTGTTTGATATGATCACCGATATTTGCACATAGTGCCATGACTTGTGCCATTAATCGTAGCGGGTTTTGGTTTTGTTGCATTTCTTGGTAAATGTCATTTAATGAATTCAGTGCTTCTCGTTGCCATGAAAAACTTTCAGTTAATAATAAGTAATCCTCCGTATTTGATCCGAACTTTTCCTCAAGGTAAACCTTTCCTGCTTGAGTATGCTCCCCAAGCAAGGCTGGATGAATAACAACAACAATAAAATGGCAATCATTCATAGTATTAGAATAGCCATAATGTATCCGTTTACTATTCACAAAGATTCCGTCACCCTTTTCCACACACACCGTTCGACCATTCACAAAATATTCCATCGAACCATCTAGCACGACGATAAACTCTAAATCTGAATGCCAATGACTTGGGGCTGCATATTTATCAAAATAATGCAGCCTTCCTTTTCGAGCATATAACGGAAAACCTGGTATATTATAATTTAATCTTTCTGATGCATCTGAAAAAATCTCTAATGCCGAATTCATGTACATCCTCCCAAATTATACGATTTTGATAATATTAAACCCAATTTTGATGGATAATGCAAGATTAATTGTTATAAAATTAGGATTAGGAAAGAAATTCAAAAAAATGAAGTATACGATATTGTAGAAATTCATAGTTACTAACTGTAAAAATAAGGGAGGATCCCAATATGAATGATATTAAAGTAATTATTATGGATGTAGATGGTACGTTAACTAATAATGAAAAAGTAATTACTGCTAAAACAAAAGAGGTCTTAGTAAAGGCGCAAAAAGCTGGGGCCATTTTAGTTCTAGCATCAGGAAGACCAACATCTGGACTAAGGGATATTGCAAAAGAATTAGAAATGGAAAAGCATCATGGACTTTTAGTTTCTTTTAATGGTTCTAAAGTGGTGGATTGTGAAACAGATGAAGTATTATTTAATGAAACGATGAGTGTGGACGAAGGTCAAGAAGTGCTTGAGCATATGAAAAAGTTTGAAGTTATTCCGATGATTGATAAAGATAACTATATGTTTGTCAATGATGTGTTTAACAATGAGATAGATTATAATGGAAATCCTCTTAACATCATAAAATATGAATCCCGCGGCGGTAAATTTAATTTATGTGAAATAGAAGATTTAGCTGCTTTTGCTGACTATCCACTAAATAAAATCCTAACTGCAGGATCTCCTGATTATCTTCAGCAGCATTATAAAGAAATGATGGAGCCTTTTAAAGATAAATTAAATTGTGTGTTTACGGCACCCTTTTACTTTGAATTTACAGCTCAAGGAATAGATAAAGCAAAAGCGTTGGATACAGTCCTTATCCCTAGAGGTTACAAAAGGGAAGAAATGATTGCCTTTGGAGATGGGCATAATGACGCTACAATGGTCGAATATGCTGGTATTGGTGTAGCTATGGCTAATGCAGTAGACGATTTAAAAGCTGTTGCGGATGAAGTGACTCGCTCAAATGAAGAAGACGGAATTGCATATACATTAAGTAAATATTTTAACTAACTGCCTATTACTTTACCTACTAATCATATAAATGCAAAGAGGATGGGACAAAACAAAATTAACCTATCTAAACACAAATAATATTATATCTAACTTTGAGACAATGTAGCATGAAAATATAAAATAGAGTATGGCTTTAAAAATTAGTTCATTTCATTGCGCGCTCGTCCTCTCGCTTTCCGCGGGGAGGAAGATGAGCCTCCTCGTCTTCGCCTGCGGGGTCTCATCTTTCCCTCTATATCCCGCAGGAGTCGAGTAGCCTCCGCTCCATTCCACTAAGATTTTTAATTATTGTTTTTCAAAGAAACCAAACTATTAATCAATCACATTAAATATTTTTTTTAATTAGACTTATATACTTATGTTCCATATGACAATTATGTTGTTCAAACGTAAAATGGGCATATAAATTAAGTCTTTTTATTGCAGTATCAAGGCATAAAAAAAAACCACTTTCTCTTGGAAAGTGACCTTTTCTTGATGATCCGAGAGGGATTCGAACCCCCGACCCCATCCCTGTCAAGGATGTATTCTCCCGCTGAACTATCGGATCATATTTTATGTAATATATTCGCTTACTTGATGTAATTATAATAACGGATGCTTGTCTTAGCGTCAAGGTATTTTTTTCTTTTTGTAAAGGTTTCGTAAACAAAAGAAAAAGACAGCCTGGTAGCTGCCTTTTCCACTTTTTATTGAACGACTTTCTTGCGGAATTGATAGATGACAATTAGTAAAATGAACCAAACTGGTGTTACAAACAATGCAACTCTAGTATCCTCTGCAAATCCTAAAACAACTAGGATGAATGCCAAAAACGCTAAAATAATGTAGTTGGCAGCCGGATAAAGCGGCATTTTGAATGGGTTGTTTTTCGCCAATTCTGGTTTTTGTTTTTTATATTTCAAATGGCAAATAACGATTATTGCCCATATGAATAGGAAGCACACAGTTGAAATACTTGTAATAAGTGTAAATACATCCTCTGGCATAATATAATTCAGCACAACTGCAATTAATATAACAACTAATGAGAAATAAAGCGCATTTGCTGGTACACGTCTCTTCGTCAATTTAGTCATTGGCGCGGGTGCATTGTCATTTTTCGCTAATGAGAACACCATTCTGCTTGTACTAAAAATCGCACTGTTACATGCAGATGCTGCAGATGTTAACACAACAAAATTGACTACACCTGCTGCTGCAAGAATACCAACTGTCAAGAATACTTGTACAAATGGACTTTCAGCAGGATTAATGGCATTCCATGGATAAATTCCCATGATAACAAGCAATGCGCCGATATAGAATATTAATATTCTTATAGGAATGCTGTTGATTGCTTTTGGCAGTACAACCTCAGGTTTTTCCGTTTCGCCTGCAGTAAGACCGACTAGCTCAATGCCAACAAAGGCAAATACGACCATTTGGAAGGAAAGGATAAATCCATTCATACCGTTCGGGAACATTCCCCCATGACTCCACAGGTTAGAAAAACTTGCAGTTCCTGCATCTGTTGTAATACCTTTAAATATCATGAATAAACCTACTACAATCAAAGCTAGAATAGCAATGACTTTAATTAGTGCAAACCAAAACTCCATCTCTCCGAAAAGTTTTACTGTTGCAAGGTTCATACATAAAAGGATAACCAGTAAAATTAGCCCTGGCACCCATTGCGGTACATTCGGCAACCAGTACTGTGTATACAATCCGACAGCCGTTAAATCAGCCATAGCGATAGTTATCCAGCAAAACCAGTACGTCCAGCCTGTAACAAATGCAGCCATATTGCCAAGATAATCTTGGACAAAGTCCACAAATGAATGATATTGCATATTGGAAAGAAGCAATTCACCTAAAGCCCGCATAATTAAAAAACAAATGATGCCCGTAATCAAATAGGCAAATAATATGGATGGACCTGCAAGATGAATCGATTTTCCTGAACCAAGAAATAATCCTGTTCCGATCGCACCACCGATTGCGATCAGCTGAACATGTCTGTTCTTTAATCCTCTCGCTAACTTTTGCTCTTGCATGATTATTCTTCACACTCTCTTTCTATGATGTTAGCAATCAATCACTACTCTACTATTTTTATTAGCATGATTGTTTTTACATGACCATAAAAAATTGCGCTGATCATGTTTGAAGTACTTCTTTGTTAGAATTTTCCCACATTTTCTATTATACATAAAAGAAAAATTATAGCATATATTTTTTCCGTTGCACATGGCTTTTTTCTTCCAAAAAAATCGATGCTTACCATTAAAAAAGCATTTCCTCTAAAAATAGAGAAAATGCTCCTTTTCACTTGGATCTTTTGTACAGCAAAAAACGGATAACCACTCCATTCCCTGCAGCAAGCAGACCAATATAAATTAAAAGGATGACTCCTTTGCCGAATAAATCGGGTACAGTTTGATACCAAATAGCTCCACATATCACTAGAAAACATATACTTGACAATATGGATGCAACTGCAGCAATCACTATTCCTTTCGTTTTCAGAAAGTACTTGCCGATTTTCCAAGAGAAAAATAATGCTGCAAAGAGGATCCCATAAAAAAGAAATTGAGTAAATATGAAATGACTGTCCAATTTATCACCTTCATTCTCCCTTTTATGTATCATATTAACGCCAATGTAGACCTATTCCTCTATTTTTAAATGCACGTCGTATAGCACTTTCCAGTACCAGTAATGTCTGTTTATTTGCTACAATATTCTAAAGAGTTAACTTAGGATGTGGATGAATGATTTGGAAAATTCTTCTCAGGTGGATTTATGATCAACCCTTGCAAAAGGGCGAACTTCTTGGAAATTCTTATAGAATAGAAAAATGTGTCGGTATGGGTGGTTACGGCATGATTTACAGATGCACACATATTGATACAAATAAGCAATATGTCGCCAAACAGCTGCGTCCAAGCAAGGCATTGAAAAAAAAGGAAAAACAGCGTTTCCTGCAAGAAATCAAGTTGATTTCCTCATTAAATCACCATCAAATTCCAAGGCTAATTGATACAATTGAATCAGATAAAGAGGTCTTTTACGTAATGGAGTATATTGACGGGGTAAATATAGAGGATGTGCTTTTTTACGAAAAACAGACGTTTTCTGAAATAGATGCTTTAAAACTGATTCAAAAGCTTTTAGATGCACTTGCTTATTTGCATGATAAGCATATTTATCATCATGATATCCGGCCGCCAAATATTCTTATAAAGGGAAATAATCTTTATTTAATCGATTATGGACTCGCAAAGCACGCTTCCGACCCAAAAGAAGCAGAAGTGCTTAAAAAGGATGATTTTTTTGATATTGGAGAATGCCTCCTCTATTTGCTGTATTCCACATATACAGGTAAAAGAAAAAGGAAGGGCAGCTGGCTTACGGAGCTTGAACTAAATGAGGAAACTACAAATATTATTAAGAAACTGCTTGGTATTGATAAGGGCTATCAAGAAATCCAAAGCATTCGTTATGATATTGAAAATGCCATAAAAAAACTCTTGCTAATTTAAGCAAGAGTTTTTTTGTCAGCTGATGCTATAGCTTTTTCGTTTATAACGATGGCTGCCACCGTATCTGTCATGACTCCTTTTGCCAGAACTGCTGCTACCATAATACTTGCGACTACGGCGACTGCTGCTGTACTTTCTATGCTTGTGACGATCACTGTGGCTTCCTGTAAGTTGTTGTACTTTACGAATTATTTTTTTAAACAATTGCTCACCCCCTTTGAAACTTTGCTAATTCCATCATATTGTATTTACACCTTAAATACATGATATTAACAATATCTTTACATTACCTTAACTTTCATGTATTATTCCGCGGAGATCTGCCCATTTTTTATAAGCTGTTCTTCTATTTCGCGGAAGGATTCAAATGGGATATAGTCGATATTTTTTTCTGCCAGCAAATCCTTTAACACATCCCTTGCAAAGGTTATGTCCGCAAATGCTGCTGGGTGAGAATCCGGTTCACTGTCACCAGCAAAGTAGACTTTCTCATATTCCTCCTTTAGCTTTTGGATGACGATTGCCTTGTCAATGCCATACCGCTCTGAATATTTCCAGTCTTCCTTATTTATATTTAACTGAATATTTTTGTCTTTGAATACTCCTTCATTGGAAAGAACGACAACGTTTTCCAGCTTGTACTTTTCTATAATATGCTTTATGTAATAATCTGTTCCAGCACTAAGAATGTAGAAATCGCCACCACTTTGCTGGACAGCTTTAACGAAGGCAGGCACATATTCATCAATTGGAATCCCATGTACATCACGAATTATTTGGTCCTCCTCCTGATGGATAGCTCCAAATACTGTACTTAAAAAGTCAATATCCTTGATGCTTCCGTTTTTCCACTCTTTATACAGCTCCTTGCCTTCTGGAAAATAGCGTTCAATTACAATCCAATAAAAGTCCTTTTTGGAAATGGTTCCATCAAAGTCAGATACAAATGCCCATTTTTTCATTATTTGTCGTCCTTCCTAATTCTAAATTATTAATGTTCGTACCATCTGTTTAGTTCCTATAAAACTACTTTTTTAATCCAAACTACTTATAAATTCAGCCTCTTTTCTTCTTATTAGTAAGTTTTACTAGGAAAAGATATCCTTACAAATATTCTTTAACACGCTTACAAATTCCTTTTTAGTGAATATAAATAATAAAAAGCTATTCACTAATTTATAGTGAATAGCGGTTATTCTCTCATTTTTATCTTGCTAACCAGCCACCATCAACTGCTAAAATATGACCGTTCATATAGTCAGAGGCCTTACTTGCTAAAAATACGATTACTCCCATTAAATCAGCTGGATCTGCCCAACGATTTGCGGGGATACGGGAAAGTATTTCCGCATTGCGCTTTTCATCGGCTCGAATTGGTGCTGTATTTGCTGTTTTAATATAGCCTGGAGCAATAGCATTTATCTGAATATTATATTCAGCCAGTTCATTGGCAAATGCCTTCGTAATCCCTGCAACTCCATGCTTACTTGCTGTGTATGGCGGAACAAACTTGCCGCCTTGGAATGCAAGCATGGAGGCAACATTAATGATTTTACCATTTCCTTGTTCCTTCATGATTCTCGCAACAGCTTGGCTTAAAAAATAAACAGCGTTCAAATTAATATCCATAACAGCATCCCAATCGTCCTCTTTATACTCAAGTAATGGAGCACGTCTGATTGTTCCTGCATTATTGACTAAAACATCGATTTTTCCAAAGGCTTCCTGACAGGCTGTAATTGCTGCTTTTGCTTGGTTCCTGTCAGTCAAATCGGCTTGATGAAAAACAACTGTTTTGCCTTCCTTCTCAATCAGCTCTTTCGTTTCACTCCAATTATCATCATGAGTGACAATAAAGACATCTGCACCCGCTTTAGCAAGTGCCACCGCATACCCTTGTCCTAACCCTGAATTTCCGCCAGTTACGATGGCGACCTGTCCATCTAGTTTAAAGAAATCTAAAGAAAATTGATCAAATTGTGTAGTCATCATTATATTCCTCCTTTTTTTACTAGATTCGTATTATTAGCGCAAGTCTTCCATTTTCACATGATCCATATCTGTATACGTAATATTTTCTCCGCACATGCCCCAAATGAAAGTATAATTATTTGTCGCAGTCCCTGTATGGATTGACCAGCTTGGTGAAATGGCTGCTTGCTCATTACTCATTACTAAATGTCTAGTTTCAGCCGGCTGCCCCATAAAGTGGAATACGCGAGTTTCTGGTTCCATATCAAAGTACAAATATACTTCCATGCGTCTTTCATGTGTATGGCATGGCATCGTATTCCAAACGCTTCCCGGTGACAGCATCGTCAAGCCCATTTGCAGCTGACAGCTTTCACACACATTCGGATGAACATATTGATAAATTCTTCGTTCATTAAGTGTTCCAGGCTCTCCAGCTTGAAGTGGCTCAATTTTATTTATGTCAATTTTCACAGTTGGATATTGATGATGTGCAGGGGTTGAGTTGATATAAAACTTCGCCGGATTTTCTGGATTTTCTGAACGGAATATTACTTCCTTTGTTCCTTTCCCAACATACAAACCATCTCTTTTTTGCATGCCATATACTTCTCCATCTAAAATGACAGAACCATCTCCGCCAATATTGATAATTCCCAGTTCTCTACGTTCTAAGAAATATTCAACACCTAATTCCTTATCTAAGGTAATTGTCAGTTCGTTTTGCGCTGGTGTTACACCACCAAAAATCATTCGATCATTATGCGTATAAGTAAGGTGGACATAGCCTGGTTCAAAAATTGTGTCAACAAGGAAATGATTTCTCAGTTCATCTGTCGTATATTTTTTCATGTCCTCAGGATGGATGGCATAACGAGTAGCTAATTCTGTCATTTTAAATCGCTCCTTTATTTTTCTATAATTGTCAGCGGGAAATCCGCCCTGATCCTGCTTCTATAAATCTAGTGATTTCTTGTTTGGTGAATTGACTGCAATCTCCGTAAATCGTATGCTTTAATGCGGATGCTGCTGTTGCGAATGCAACGATTTCGGCTGGTGCTTGTTCTTCTAAAAGACCGCATAAAATTCCTGACGCAAATGCATCCCCTCCACCAACCCTATCGATTATTGGCTTAATATCATGCACTTTCGATTGATAAAGTTTGCCGTCCATATACAAGTTTCCTTGCAGCTCATTGTGGGAGGCTGAATGCACTGTGCGGAAGGTAGATGCCATTACAGCAATATTTGGATACATCTCCTGCATTTTCTCGTAATAATAGACAAGCCTTTCCTGTTTATCCCATTCACTTCTTGCCTTAGGGATACTAAGCAGATGAATAGCATCCAGTTCCCCGCATGAACAAATATCCACATATGGCAATATTGGCTTAATTGCTGCTGCAGCCTCTTCTTGACTCCATAATGTTGCTCTGTAGTTAAAATCAAAGCTTACTTGGACCCCAAGCCTTTTTGCCGTTTTAACAGCCTGCAAAACCAATTCTCTTAAACTTTCTGATAATGCTAATGTAATACCGGAAATATGAAAAATGTCAGCATCTTTAAAGATTGCTTCAAAATTTAACTCATCACTTGTGATTTCAGAAAAACTAGAGTATTTTCGGTCATATGTCACATGCGGACTGCGCTCACCACTGCCATTTTCCAAATAATAGGTTCCTAATCGTTGACCGCCTGTGAGCAGAAAGTCTGTTGATACACCGTTTCCATTAAGATGCCGACATACACCTTTACCTAGCGGATTATCCGGTACTTTGCTGACAAAATATGTATGATATCCGTATCCGGCAAGGGCAATGGCGACATTTGCTTCTCCGCCTCCATAATGCATGTGAAGAGTGTTTGCTGTACGAAGACGCTCGCCTTGATTAGTAGAAAGCCTCAGCATAATCTCTCCAAATGTGACAACCTTTTTCATGAAGATTTGCCTCTAGCTTCCTTTACTTTTTCTACATACTGCCTCGCATAGGCGGTAACTTGCTCAAAATTGCCCACACTAGCTGGTGCTACCAAGTTGCCGCCTACACCAACAGCTGCACAGCCGTTCCCAATCCATTCATGAATATTTTCCAGGCTTACACCACCAGTTGGCATAATGTTCACATGTGGAAGTGGTGCTTTCACAGCCTTTACATAATCAGGTCCAAAGGCGCTTCCAGGAAAGAGCTTGATTATATCGGCACCATATTCAAGGGCCTGTTTCATTTCTGTCACCGTCATACATCCTGGCATATACGGAATTTGATACAAGTTACATAGTTTAGCAGTTTCCTTGTCAAAACATGGACTGACAATAAACTGGGCACCTGCCATAATAGCAAGCCTTGCTGTATGAGCATCCAACACTGTTCCTGCTCCAATGACAACATCGTTTGAGTTTTGGTAGCTTTCTACCAGCTCCTTAATAGCCTTTTCTGCATTTTGCACTGTGAAGGTTACTTCAATCCCGGTGATTCCTCCCTCAACACATGCTTGAGATGTTTTAACGGCTTCTTCAGGTGTGGTTGCCCGGATTACTGCAACAACCCCACAATCTGTCACTTTTTTCAAAGTATTTGCTTTATTCATCTTGCACCTCCGAAAATAACGTTATATAATTTCTTATAAGGAAACTCCATTTATTATTTGGAAACACAAGTTCATTATAGCTTCTATTGAAAACGAATTCAAGAAAAAACAAATTTTTGCTAATTAAAATTAATTTCGCCATTTAAGGGAGGAAAAGGAAAATGATTAATTTAGGTATTAGAGCGCATGATTTAACTAGCCATTCACTGGAAGAATTGGCAAATGAAGCTGCCAATAAAGGATTTTCTGCTGTCCAATTAGCTCTCGCAAAATCATTCCCTTCATTGAACATACGAAACGGCAGCCTTTCCACAGGCCTCGCTTCCCACATTAGTGGAGCCTTCAACCAAGCTGGCATACAAATTGCGGTGCTAGGCTGTTATATTAATATGATTCATCCTAATCCTGAAATTCGGCAGCAAGAATTAACAAGATTTAAAGAGCATGTAAGATATGCACGAGATTTCAATTGCAGTATTGTCGGAACTGAAACTGGCAATATTCTGGAAGTAATGGAATACACGGAGGAAAACTTCACCGAAGAAGCGTTTCAAAGAGTTTCAGTTAGTGTAAAAGAGCTTGTTGCTGAAGCTGAAAAGTTTGGGGTTATCGTCGGAATTGAAGGTGGCATTAACCACCCTATCCACACTCCATTTCATATGAAGAGATTATTGGATATTGTCGATTCTAATAACCTGCAAGTTATCTATGATCCTGTTAACTTCATCACACTTGATAACTATCATGACCAGGAAAAACTCTTTTTGGAATCTGCCGAGCTGTTTGGCGACAGAATTGCCATTGTCCACTTAAAAGATTTTATGATAGAAGACAACAAAATAATGACGGTTCCTGTAGGAAAAGGACAGCTTGACTATAAAAAGCTGTTTACATGCTTCAAGAAAAAGAAGCCTTTTATGTATTATTTGATGGAATCGACCACAGAACCTCATATCAAGGAAAGTGCGGATTTCATAAGAAACGTGTACAATAGTATCAACTAAAGCTGATGGAAGGGAGTGAATTTTTCCCTTTCCGCGTGAAAAAGGAAGGAAGTCAATGGAAAAACAACTATATGGAACTGTTTTGCTGAAAGCAGACAGAATATTAGCCTACTTGGCAGACTGTCAGGAGCCGCAAGCATTGTACACAATCGCAAAAGAAACCGAATTAACGAATTCTACTGCGTTAAAGATACTGGAAACACTAAATTACATTGGATACGTTCAAAAAGACACAGAATTAAAAAAGTTCTCTCTTGGTCCGACAATTATTAAATATGCCAATAGAGCCATACAGCATCTTGATATAAAAGAGATTGCCCAGCCTCATCTTGAAGCATTACAAGCAGAAACAGGCGAAACTGTTCACCTTGGTATCCAGGATAAAACAAATATCGTGTATATTGCCAAAATTGAAAGCAAAAACCCGATTTGCCTTTATTCAAAAGTCGGCAAAAGTATTCCCATTTATTGTTCTGCAATGGGAAAAGCGGTCCTTGCTGAACGCGGCGATGACGAGGTCGAAGAATACCTTGAAAAAAATAATTTGGTTAAAATGACAGAAAACACCATTACAACAAAAGCTGGCTTTCGCAAGGAAATTGCAAGCATCAGAAGCCTTGGTTATGCCAATGATAATTGTGAACATGAAGAGGAAGTATTTTGTATAGGTGCCTCCATATCAATCAATGAAAAAAACTATGGTGCCATCAGTGTCAGTACCCCAAAATACAGAGTATCAGAGGAGTTTGAGCAAAAGGTGATTAAAGCTGTTCAAAGCTGCCAAGAAAAGATAAAAAAAGATATTATTGCTTCCTTATAAGGAAGCAATACAAAAAAACGAAAGCTCTTGCTAATATCAGCAAGAGCTTTCGTTTCCTATTGCTTCTATTTTCTCTCGCCTAGCCTAAAGTATTCAAATGCATTGTTATAAGAAATGTCTTGCACTATTTTTCCGAGAAGCTTTTTATCATTAGGTGCTTCCCCTGATTCCACCCATGTGCCGATAAGATTACACAAAATCCGTCTGAAATAATCATGTCTAGGATAGGACAGGAAGGAGCGGGAATCTGTCAGCATACCGACGAATGTGCTAAGCAGCCCAAAATTAGAAAGGGAGCTAAGCTGTTTCTCCATGCCATCCTTCTGATCATTAAACCACCAGGCAGTTCCAAACTGAACTTTCCCTTTAATACCTTCCTTCTGAAAAGAACCTGCCAATGTTGCCAGCATGTCATTATGAACTGCATTTAAATTATAAAGAATTGTTCTCGGAAGTTTATCCTCATATTCCAACTCATTCATAAACAAGGCAAGCTTCTCCCCATAGTTCCAGTCACCAATAAAGTCAAAGCCAGAATCAGATCCAAGCTTTTGCAGCATTCTTGTGTTAGGATCTCTTGCTGCACCTATATGGAGCTGCATAGTCCAGCCTAGTTCTGCATATTTCCGTCCAAGTAAAAGCAGCAGCTCTGTCGTATATTGCTCCACTTCATGCTCTGACAGCAAAATATTTGCACGTCTTTTAGTAAATATGGCAGACAGCTCTTTGTCTGTTGCTCTTGCAAATGGAATGCTTGTAAAGGCATGATCAGAAATAAAGCAGCCGTTTGCATGAAAATAATCCATCCGCATCATAATTGCATCGACAAGCAGTGGGAAATTGTCTATCGAAAAGCCCACAGCTTCCCCTAAATGATCTATATATTCGTTATAGTCTTCTCTGTCAATTCTTAACAGCCGATCCGGCCTAAACGTTGGGGTAACAGATGTAGAAAAAGCACTGCCAGCAATAGCTTTATGATGTTGCAACACATCCGTTGGGTCATCTGTTGTACAAATCCACTCCACATTCGAATCTGTTATGAGCTTTTGGACATGGAAGCCTTCGCTTTTGATTTGTCTGTTACAAACATCATAAATGTCCCGCCAATTGTCGCTTGAGAGCTGTTCTTCCACACCAAAGTATTTTTTCATTTCCATCGCAGACCAATGGAGAAGCGGATTACCAATTGTATACGGCAAGGTCTTCGCCCAAGCCTGGAACTTTTCCTCATCTGTCCTATTTCCTGTTATAAACGCTTCTTCTATTCCGAATGTACGCATTGCACGCCATTTATAATGGTCACCAGCTAGCCATATTTCTGTTATACTCTCAAAGCCTCTATTCTCTGCGATTGCTTGCGGGTCCAAATGGCAATGATAATCTATAATTGGAAGATTGCTTGCATAGTCATGATAAAGTAGTTTAGCAGTTTCATTGTTTAGCAGAAACGTTTCTTCATCCATAAATCGCTTCATGTTTTTCCCTACCTTCTCCCTTTATTAAGCCATTCCATTTCTGCACTTGCCAAAATAAATGGTCCTAAGCCTTTATGGTCATTTGTTACAATTGGTTCACTTATATAATAAGTGAAGGTGCCATCACGCTTATCTGCACCCCCAAGTCCGCCGACATAGCAGATTTTATTAACATTGATATAACCTTCCTTTGTTTCTGTTATAAATTCATCAAGGATTCCTTCATATATTTTTTCAGCAATCTCATACCATGCTTCCTCTAAATAACCTTTGCGCACACCTTTGGCAATGGCATAAAGAAACATGCAGCTACAGGAAGATTCAAGGTAATTTCCTTTTCTAGTTCCTTGGTCAAGAATTTGATACCATAGTGCCGTCTCTTTATCCTGGAATTTCATAACCGCTTCCAGTACATCCTTTAGCATCACTATTAATCTTTGTTTCTGTTCATTTCCGTCCAAATAGTCGAGAACATCTACAAGTGCCATCGCAAACCAGCCAACAGAGCGTCCCCAAAAGTGCTGTGAAAGTCCTGTTTCCTTATCAGCCCATGGCTGCTCTCTCGTTTCATCATAGGCATGATGTAATAATCCCGTTTTATCATCCTTCGTATTCTTTTCACAAAGTAAAAATTGATTGATTACGTCATCCCAATTCTCCTCTTCGCCGTAAGTATGGATGTACTTTCCGTAAAACACAGATCCCATATACAAACCGTCAAGCCATACTTGGTAAGGATAAATTTGTTTATGCCAAAATGAGCCTTCCATAGTACGTGGATGTCGACGAAGCTGTTCTCTCAACAAATCAACAGCCTTTTTATACCTTTCATCTTTTGTTTCGTTATACAGATCAATCAAAATTTTGCCGTTATTTACATGGTCAATATTAAATTCCTGTAAGCTGTACTTCGGTATATTGCCAACCCCATCAACGAATAAGTCTAGATTTCTTCTTATATAATCCAAATACTCCCTGTCACCAGTTTGTTTCCATAATAGGTACATGCCTTCAAGGACAACGCCATCCTCATATTCCCACCTCATTCTCGGATTGATATTCGGCTTTCTTTCCATCACGCTTTTGGCAGCTTTTGCCCCCCAGTTGTTATACGTCTGCTTCTTTTCAAATACTTTTTCCAATTTTATCACCTCGAAAAGTTATTTATACATCCGCTGAAATGTTCACGTTAACATTTATATGAATAAGTGTAAGGGTTTACAACCTATTTTTCAAGAATAAACTCATTATTCCTTCCATTTAACTAAACAGTCTTTCTCGCTTGGTATCCGAGCGTTTTATTGCCAAAACACTCTTCATACTTAAATCCTGTAAGATATTCCACCATTTCCTTCGTTTCTTTGTCAACTTCCAGTTTTGAACCACCATTGTTAATACGTTCAATTTCTTTAATTATCATCGCATGTGTTTTGCGGTCGAGCTTCATCTTGTAGGTTACAAAGATAGCAATTAACGCCAATCCTATAACGCCGACTGCTAAAACCCAAACTATTGCATTTACAGCCGATTCAGGCTGGACTGCTTTGCCTGACACAAAACCGAACTGTTCTAAAATCCACCCTAACAGGAAAACGATAACTGCGCGTACAAGCTTTCCTGCAAACGTCATCGTTCCTGCATAAATCCCTTCTCGTCTCCTTCCTGTAACGAGCTCATCTACATCTGCGAGGAAAGTATAAACTGTCCATGGAATATAGTAAACTCCGCCAGTTCCAAATCCAAATATAGCGGTTATAACGATTATTAGTATCATCAAATTGGATGAACCAGTGAAATATAAAGCTGCGTAGCCAACTACTGTCATAATAACAACCGTTAATGCCATTCTGTATGGCTTGGCAAATCCCATCTTTAAGCATATGCCAATAAAAATGGCTGTGAAAATCAGTTGGAGAATAGAATTCATACTGTTGAGATTTGATACCACTTCTGAGCTGTGACCTAAACCAAAAATGATAAAATAAGTGAACATGGAAGCAAACAGCCACTCAGCACCAAATCCAAACAAGTACATTCCTAAATGATGACGAAATGTCCTTATTTTGAAAGTAGACAGCATATCAACTACAAGCTTTTTTAAAGATTCAAAAAGATTGCCTCCGCTTTCTTCATTCTTAATACTTTCAAACGGTCTTTCCCATGAGAAGAAATATAGCGCTATCATTGCGAGCATCATGATGACTCCATATACCATTCCCGTGTATAGAAATGGTGTGGCCACATCTTGTCCGTATTCAGCAATAAATCGGCCAGGAATAAATGCAGCCAAGAATCCTGCGATTTTACCAAAAATAGCCTTGTATCCGGTCAGCTTCGTCCGCATACTGAAACTATCTGTCATCTCGGTCGCTATCGTTTCATAAGGAACCATGATTCCAGTATAGATCAGTTCAAATAAAATATAGGTTGATAGATAATACCAGTAACCAAATCCTTCAACCCAAATCATTGGATAAACAAGCATGAGGGGAATACCGAGCAAAATAAAAAATCTTCTCCTACCGAATTTTCTGCCTAGTTTTGTTTTGTGGAAATTATCTGTAATAAATCCCATGATAGGATTACTTATCGCATCCACCATACTTGCAATAGAAAAGATGGAAGCAGCTTGAACTGCAGACAATCCACAAAAGGTTGTTAAAAAGTACATGAGCCAAGCGCCACTGATTGCTAAAGCTCCACTTCCTAATAAATTGCCGCTTCCATATGCAAGTTGATGTGTCAAACCTATTTTTCTAGCCATATTTCCTTCTCTCCTAACAATGAACTAAAGATTTGCTTTCTTCTTAATGAATGATGCACTTTATGTTAACGTTAACAATAAAATCATTATAGTGGATTGCTCAACGTTGAGCAATCGTTTTCAAATTATTGTCACAAAATATTTTAAAGGGTGTGAACACATCACACCCTTCAAATTACAAGGTAACACCATCTTTAAAGATAGCAATCTCTCTAAACTCATTTTTCTCATGATTAACAAGCTGACCGCTCGCAACGGTTATGATGTAATCAATAAATTCTTGCAGGACAGCTTCTTCCTCTACATTCTCAAGAAGGCTGCCTGCATTGAAATCAATCCAGTGGGATTTATCTTGATAGAGCGGTGTGTTAGTCGATACTTTAATTGTTGGCACAAAGCTGCCAAATGGAGTGCCTCTTCCTGTTGTAAATAAAACAAGCTGACAGCCTGCAGCGCCCAATGCTGATGTTGCTACGAGATCATTGCCTGGAGCACTCAAAAGATTCAAGCCATGCTTGGCGAGTTTTTCCCCATATTTCAAGACATCTACAACAGCAGCACTTCCTGCTTTTTGTGTGCAGCCGAGTGACTTATCTTCAAGTGTGGTAATTCCGCCAAGCTTGTTACCAGGCGAAGGATTCTCATAAACAGGCTGGTTATAGCGCAGGAAGTATTCTTTAAAGTCATTGATTAATGTTACTGTCTTATGAAATACCTCTTCTGTTTCTGCACGCTCCATTAAAATTTTTTCTGCGCCAAACATTTCAGGTACTTCTGTCAACACAGTTGTCCCTCCCTGTGCGATCAGAAAATCTGAAAACCGGCCTAATAGAGGGTTTGCGGTGATGCCCGAAAAACCGTCCGAACCTCCGCACTTCAACCCAACCTTTAATTCAGATAAAGGAACGTCCTCTCTTACATCATTTTTCGCATTAGTATAAATTTCTTTCAAAAGCGCAACTCCTGCATCTATTTCATTAGAGACCGACTGAGAGGATAGAAATTTCACCCTGCTTTCATCAATACTCCCTAGTGATTCCTTAAAATCTTCAATTATATTATTCTCACAGCCTAGTCCTAATACTAATACTCCACCCGCATTCGGATGTGTTGCCGCATTTCCAAGGATTGTTTTGGTATACTCATGGTCATCCCCAAGCTGTGAGCATCCATAGTTATGCTTAATAACTTGAATGTTTTCAAATGGTGCAATATCCCCCACTTCACGAATAAATTCCTTCACTATTAAATCAGCTATCCCGTTCACACAGCCAACTGTTGGTACGATAAACAATTCATTCCGAATACCGACATTGCCATTTTTTCTTTTGTACCCTTTGAATGTGCGTTTCTCGTTTTGAACAGGGATATAACTTATTTGAGGTAAATAACTGTATTCCTCGATTCCAGAAAGATTTGTTTTCGTATTTTGGGTATGCACCCAAACACCAGCTTGTAAATCTGTTGTCGCATGGCCGATTGGAAATCCATATTTAATAATATCGCTGTTTTTAAGAATGGATGTAGTGGAGATTTTATGGCCTCTTTCAACATCCTCCTTCAATTCAAGCTCCTTTTCATCAACCAATAGCTTCGTACCTGCTTGCAAATTCTTTAAAGCGACAATCACATTGTCCTTTTGGTTAATTTTTATAAATTCACGCATGTTTCAAACCCTCCATTAAACTTCTAATATATGAAACAAATATATCGGACTTTAGCATAAGTCAAATCCAAATAGTTACTAGTGAGTATTAACTAAGCATGCTTGAAGTGCATCTCTCATGCCTGAATGCTCCATCATCATTAAATGGTTGGTAATAGTATCAGCTAAGCCAGCTAATTCGCTTAAATCCTGCTCCCATAACATTTTCTCCTGCAATACGTTCCGTACAAAAGTATGCATGGAAGACTGAGACCCATCCACTGTGTTCCATTGCTCATGAAAGAATGTAAGAATAGAATCATCATCTCGAAGCATTATTTGTTGATCACCACGTTTACCTTTATAAAAGAAAATAAGCGCACTTAAGGAAAATACTAGCTTCTGGGGAAGATGTTCTTTTCGGTCAACAAACTCCAGCAATGACGGCAAATCCCTTGTTTTAAATTTTGAAATGGAATTTAAGGAGATATCCATAACATAATGGGTAATATACGGATTTAAGAACCGGTCCATAATTTCATCTGCATAAGCAGTCAGCTCTGCTTTTGGAAGGTCAAGTGTTGGAATAATTTCATTAAAAATCAATTCCCGCACGAATTCGCCAATTTGCCCATCCAGCATCGCTTCACCGACCGTCTCCTTATTGCATAAATAAGAAATTGGCGTCATTGCTGTATGTGCTCCATTCAGGATTCTGACCTTTCTACTCCTGAATGGTGTCATATCATCCACTATTAATGTATTTAGCCCGGCCTCTTCGACAGGAAGCTCTGCTTTCAGCCAAGCTGGACCTTCGATTACCCATAAATGATATTGTTCACCAACAACAACAAGGCGATCCTCGTACCCTAACTCCTCTGTAATTTCGCTAATGGAATCCTTAGGATATCCAGGAACAATCCTGTCCACTAAGCTCGAACAAAAAACATTGTATTCTTCCAGCCAGTTTGTAAATTCACCTCCTAAATTCCATAAAGACGCAAATGTAAGGACGATTTTTTTCAACTCATCGCCATTTCTGTCAATCAACTCACATGGAATAATAATAACTCCCTTCTCCTTACTGCCATTAAAATATTGATAGCGATGATAAAGCAATGCTGTCAGCTTGCCTGGAAAACTGCTTTGCGGGGAATCGGTCAATTTATCATCAGGGGCAAAAGCAATTCCTGCCTCTGTCGTGTTGGAAACGATAAAGCGAAGCTCTGGATTTTCTGCGAGCTTTATATATTCTCCATACTCTTTATATGGATCAATCCCTCTGGAAATCGCCTCAATCACTGTATGCTCTCTGACAGCGCTACCATTTTTTAAACCTTGAAGAAACAACGTATAAAGTCCATCTTGATCATTCAGCTTACTAACCGTTCCGTTTGCACGTGGCTGAACAATCACCACACTGCTTCTGAATCCAGCAGTTTTATTCATCCTGTCAACTTGCCAGTCGACAAAGCCTCGCAAAAAGTTTCCTTCACCAAACTGGACAATTCTTTCTGGATACGTATTTCTTTTTTCAATCCAACTGGTTTTTATGCTTTTAGTCAAAGGGAAACGCCTCCTTATTATTTTATGCACACGTTAACATTTTGTGTGGCCAAAACAAAACGTCTACACACTTAATATACCGTTCGTTTTCCATTCTATCAACCTTTTCCTTTAAAAATATGAGCATAATCATCCGATTATGCTCACGTTAACATTTTATTTAAAGTTGCGGAATAACCGAATCACGAATAATTAGTTCTGTCTTTACAAACACACTTTCACCTGTCTCATTAGAATCGTTTATAAGCTCTAACAGCTTTTTTGCGCCTTTTTGGCTGATCTGTTCAATTGGTCTTTGCACAGTGGTAAGCTTCGGCATAACATATTGGCTAAAAGCACTGTTATCAAAACCGACAATGGAGATGTCATTAGGTACATGCAAGCCGTTTGCAAAAATCGCATTGATTGCGCCAATTGCCATATCGTCATTTGAACAGAAAACAGCGCTTGGAGGGTTGTTCAAAGCTAATAGCTGCTCCATTGCATTATAGCCGCTTTCCATATCATAGCTGCCCTTCACAATATAGCGTTTGTTTATCGCTAAACTATTTTGCATTAATGCCTGCATATAGCCATTTTTCCTCTTTAAAGCTGTTTTAAAGCTTTCTTTTCCTTCAATTATTGCAATTCTTGCATGGCCCTGACTAATTAAATAATTAGTTGCCTCCATCGCGCCAGATTCATCATTTGAAAGAATGTTTGTAATGGACGGATCATCTATTTCCCGATTGAGAACGACTATCGGGATGTTTTGCTGCTTCACATGTTCAATAAAAGCATCATCTTCATCGCTTTGACTCATTAATACAATTCCATCAAACCTTTGTCCATTGATGGCAGCAAAATCCTTAAAATCATCAATGCCTCTGACGAACAAATTATAATTCTCATCTATTTCCCCGTTAACCCCTTTTATTACATTCGCAAGGAAAGTTGAAGAAGTCCCGTTTGAAATGCTTGTAAAAAACAAGCCGATCGTATATGACTTTTTCAGGACAAGGCTTTTGGCACTATAATTTGGCACATAATGCAGCTGTTCGGCCAGCTCCAGTATTTTCTTTTTTGTATCTGGCTTAATAAGCGGGCTTCCATTAAGAGCCCTTGAAACGGTTGTATGGGAAACATTAGCTAATTTGGCAATATCCTTAATTGTTACACCCAATGGTATCACTCACTTTTCTTATTCTACCTATTAGTTTACTTGAAATTTTCAACAGTGGTCAAGATTTGAATACTGCTTATTAATTTTAGGATATTAATGTATTAAACAACTAAAATAGGCATTTTTTCCCTTATATATACCTTTAGAACATGATAGCATTTAATTTGTAAGCGCTTAAACACAAAGAGAGAGGAGTTAAAGAATGAATAAGTACATAAGATCAGCTTTATTGGTTGTTTTAGGCTTCGCCTTGATTTTCTCTTACAGCACAGGTGCTAGCGCAGCAAAACAACAAAAGGACAAAACATCTTATCAAACAGTTACGGAAGTTAAGGATTGGGGAACGGTTGTTACAAAGCTGATTGTCAATATTGACAAAAATATTACAAAAGGCAGTGTCAATAAGGATACGTTTCAAGTATATGTGAAAAGAACAGACAGCAGGCTTGCTAACCCATTGCTTGAGGAAGGCTATAATAATGTGACGAATGCATATGTTGCCGATAAAAATGGTACGGCTGTTAAATCTGGCAAGTATGTAGTATTAGAACTTGAGAATAGTCCGACTTTAACTATCAGCGCTGCTTTAAATTATGACTTTGTAACAGGACTGAATAATTGGGTAAACTTTGACTATACCATTAAACAAGTAAAAGACATTAATTCAAAGTCAACTAAGCTAACTGGTTTAACCATTACGAAGAACAATGGTTCGCAAAATGGACTGGTAGGCGAATTCTCTTTAGGTAAGCATTCAGCTGGAGGAACTACATTATCCTATGCTGATTTCGAGCCAGCAAAAGATAAGAGCAAAAATCCGCTGATTATTTGGCTGCATGGCGGTGGTGAAGGTGGAACAGATGCAACTATTCCAATTGCTGCAAATAAAGCAGTGAATTTCGCTTCTGAGGATATCCAATCTATTTTTAATGGGGCATATGTATTAGCTCCTCAAGCTCCAACTTACTGGATGGATGGTCTAACAGGAAGAGCTGATGGAACTTCTAAATATTCAGAAGCCTTAATGTCTCTTATCGAAAATTATGTGAACAGCAACCGTGATATTGACAAAAACCGTATTTATATCGGCGGAGCATCTAATGGCGGCTATATGACGCTGTTGATGACACGTGATCATCCTGATTACTTCGCAGGCGCCTTCCCTGTTTGTGAAGGATTAAATGATAAATATATCTCAGATTCTGATATTAATAAGCTAGCGAAAACTCCAACATGGTTTGTGACAGCAAAAAATGATAAAACATTGCTTCCGGAATTAAACACATTGCCAACATACGAACGTCTCATTTCTGCAAATGCAAAGGATGTTCACTTAACATTATATAATGATGTTCATGACACATCAGGTTTATACAAAAATGTGGACGGAAGTGCTTATCAATACGATGGTCACTGGTCATGGATTTATGTATTTAATAATGATCCTGTATCCAAAATAAATGGAAAAAATACAACTATAATGGAATGGCTTGCTTCAAAAACATTACATTAAAAAATCAACAAAAGCGGCTGACCATCAGCCGCTTTTGTCTATGTTACTACGAAATAACTTTATATTTTTTATCAACCTTAAATGCTAGTATGCCTAAAAACTCTGAGACTGTCATCCCTTCTACTTGACGGGAATACCACGATAATTTTACACCCATATCTTCACCATCATGCTGTACACCAAGTGGTTTATACCCCTTTTTTCCTGTTGTATTACTGTAATCAAACTCAATAATCAGTTCTTTTCCAGCTGGCGTCTCTAATTTTACTTTATATCGTGGATGAGTATACTCTGGCTTATACTTTACACCTTTGATTTTTGCTTTAGTTTTCATATAGTCTCCTTTATGAAAAAAATTTTTTCCATTCCTCTTATGATGTCAGGAATGACTGCCAACCTTCAAAAGAATAAGCTCTGGACGAAGCATTCAAACTCTCGTTTAATTACATACGTAATAGAGTAGATTCTTAAGAAAATAATCATCTGGTGT
Organism: Niallia taxi; assembly: GCF_032818155.1. Classification (NCBI taxonomy): domain Bacteria; kingdom Bacillati; phylum Bacillota; class Bacilli; order Caryophanales; family Bacillaceae; genus Niallia; species Niallia taxi. The sequence goes on along the minus strand of NZ_CP102589.1, from coordinate 2,106,401 downwards.
CACAGAGCCAAAGAAAATAGATGAATAAATGACAAAAATAATTCACTTTTAAGCCATACCATTTATATATATGGTGGAGCTCCATTTATATACCTGATTTTTCCGTTATTATTGCGATTTAATTTTCTTATTTTTTTACGTAAAAATGATATAATCATACATAGTTTATTTTTATTGGAGGAAAAAATGATAAATGCAATTGGTATAGCAGACTTTAACTTTAAGCCGACACAAACTTCCAACTATAAGATGCATGTGTCGAAAAAAATAAATGGGTTAAAAAATAAGTTTTCAGATAACTATGAAGTACTCTCTGTTTCTGAACCTTTTGATATAGATGGTGATATTCATGTACGAGTTTCCTGTTCCTTTGATATTCAACTCACTGAAATACCTTATTGCCGTTCGATAGATGACTATGTTGGTCATGTATTTCCAACATTAAAACAGCGGTTAAGCTCTAAGTTAATTTCGACAAAGGTACATTCTCTGACAAGAATTCTCACACCAGATGAAAAGAAATATTACTAACACTCCCTTTTTCATATATTTGAAAAAGGGTTTTTTCGTTTGTACATAGAAATAAACAAACTAATAAAGGAGTGATCATATGAAGAAGCATATATTAACATTAAAACAAGAAAATTTTCATGGCTCGTTTAGCAGAGACTATTCTCCTGTTTTAACCGTCGAATCTGGAGACTCGATTGAAATGAAAACATTGGATATTGAGTGGGGTTATTCTCCCTCAGAAGCTGAAGTGTACGAAAAATTCACCTCAAATAAATCGGAACAAAAGGCTGGTCATCCCATGATTGGACCAATTGCTGTAAAAGATGCAAAGCCAGGAATGGTGCTGGAAATTAAAATAAATGATATAGTGCCAGGCTGGTATGGAAGGAATTGGAGCGGGGGCTTGCCAAACTGGCAGAACATTGCGCTTGGAATTGCCAAGGAAGAAAAAATTCAGCTTGACTGGAAACTGGATGCCAATCAGATGACAGGATCCACTATTATTGGTGATAGAACTTTTTCTGTGGCCCTCCAGCCTTTTATGGGAGTAATGGGAGTAGCTCCAAAGGAGGATGGTGTTCATCCTACCCCACCTCCACGATATTGTGGTGGCAATATTGATTGTAAAGAATTGGTTAAAGGAAGTAGTCTGTTTTTACCAATATCTGTTGAAGGTGCGTTATTTTCCATTGGTGACGGTCATGCACTCCAAGGAGATGGAGAGATTTCTGGAACAGCGATTGAATGTCCAATGGACCTAGTAGACATTACATTAATTGCCCGAGACGATATGAAATTGCAATCCCCACTTGCCAAAACACCATCAGGATGGATTACATTCGGATTTCAGGAGGACTTGAACGAAGCCGCAAAGGATGCCTTAAATGAAATGATAACCTTTATGCAAAACAACTATGCTATAAGCAGAACAGAAGCAACTGCCCTATCAAGTACAGTTGTTGACCTAAGAATTACCCAAGTTGTTAATGGCGTGAAAGGCGTGCATGCAGTATTACCTTACGGGGCTTTGAGATAGGTACAAAGTGTGTGAGACATAAATATAATATCCTTTCAACATCTAACTAAAGCGTGGAATTATAAATAGTTGGTTTTTTATTTATTCAGTAAAAAATAATAATTAAAAGTCTTAGTGGAATGGAGCGAAAGCCACTCCTCCTGCGGGAAATAGAGAAAAAGCCGAGGAGGCTAAAGCTTCCTCCCCGCGGAAAGCAGAATGTAACGAACTAATGAATGATTAAACCAAACTATTATTAAACAATTAAATAGTTTGGTTTTGAATAATGCTTACAGACTTATGTCCCCACCAACTTTTTCCCATTATGAAACTTTTGCCATCTCCCTCCGTATAACTTATATAAATAAGAGTTCATAATGATAATACGAAGGGCAGGCCAAAAAAGATGAAACTGAAAAAGAAGAAGGAAAAAAAGGACCGTTCCGAATTAGCTGAACTAGCCATAGAACTAGTAGAGCCTCTCTACCTGCTAACACGCTTACTAATTAGAGCTATTGCCAAACTGCTAAACTAATAATTCATCTGTTACTTTGTTGCAAAATACAGATGATGATGTAAAGAGCATCTGTCATTATATTTCGCTCCACAATTTGCACAAGACGTCATGTCCTTATAGGCAGCAATGGAATGCTCCGTCTTACACACCCCACATAAAATTGCCTTTTCACCAAATTTCTGCGGTGGCCATACTTTAATCGGATGATCTGCAGCCTCTTCATGGCATTTATAGCAAGGATAATATGTATTACAGCAATAAAATTTAATAGCGATAACATCAATGTCACTATGATAATGCTTACACCTTGTCTGGTCATCTACTGTAAAACCAAGTACTTTCACCATTTATGTTTCTCTCTCCTTAAAAACTATTGATCTGAATTGCTCATTTCCCCATTATACAATGGAGCATGTTACAGTACCATCAATAAAAAGCGTGACTTTTATACAAACAGCATATATCGTTAATTTAATACGGCTCTGTTAGCATTTTTTCCAAGCATAATGCTGTAGCCATATACCTTTCTACACATTTAGCAGCATGCAGAAAACTATAAAAAAAGTGGAAATTCCATTTTCAAAAGGAATTTCCACTTTTTTACGTTAATTGCGGCAGAATTTTTTGCATTTCCTTTTCTGCTATTCCAAGACTGGCAAGCCATAAATCGGTTAAGCCAACACCATCTATTAACTCTATATTCAGCCCTTTTGCATAAACAATGGCATCCTCCGAAAAAATGCCTGCTGTCACGACATATCCGCCGGCTGCACGTTTTTTTACAACGTTTGAATGAACAAGAGCAATTTGTTCAAAACCAATTTCATACTCAGTTCTTACGATTTGCCCTAAAAACAAACCTTCCTTCGTTTGGTGTTCCAAATTGATTCCCAACCGATCTGCATCTGCCAGAACCCATGCAGTTCCTCCCCTTGTTTTTTCAAGCAAGCTTGCTGTAAAGGCTTCCAATGTAATGTCATCCTTTAATAAAAGGGAATGGTTTTCCAATTTCTTTCCTGTGGGAAGGAAGCGGAGATATAAGCCAAGTGCAAGGGTTTTTTTCATGTCCTGACTTGTATGTAGATGCTGCATAATTAATCTGCCTTTATATTCATCCTGCTTTTTTGTCCAGAAAAAATGGATGAAGGCAAGCACAATTAGAATACCTGCTATTAATTCCAAAAAAAGCAAAAGCTGTCCCCTCCTTTTCTATAAGGATAGACAGAAATTATAAAGAAATATACACATTGCTCTTACTTTTTAATACAAGCTTATACTCATGATTCTACTATTAAGGGGATACTTACAATGAAAGTAGTTCCTTCTCCTTCTATGGAATGAAAGCGAATATTGCCATTATGCTGTTCAATTATGTTATAGCAAACCATTAAGCCAAGACCTGTGCCTTTTTCCTTTGTTGTATAAAAAGGTTCACCCAGCTTGTTTTGAATATCTATTGGGATTCCAACTCCATTGTCGATTATTTCAAACATAGCATCTCCTTCTATTTCCTTGGCATTAACTATTATTTGCCCACTTGAAGGAACTGCTTCAATCGCATTTTTAATTATATTCATAAATACCTGCTTGATTTGGTCACCATTGCATTTACAATATAGCGGTTTATTTGGTATGTTGAAATGGAGAATTACATTTTCCATGTTTGCTTGTGATTGCATAAATGTGCAAATATCATATAAAAGCTTGGATAGGTCCATCACTTTTATTTCTGTTGAGACAGGCTTTCCGAGTAGTAATAACTCACTCGCAATCGTTTCAATTCGATTTATTTCTGCATCAAGAATTGGATAAACATCTTTAATATGCAAGGAGCCTTGTTCTGCGAGCTTCATAAAGCCTTTTATAGCAGTTAGTGGGTTTCTTATTTCATGAGCGATGCTTGCGGCAAGCTGGCCGGCAATCTCTAGCTTCTCGTTGCGAATCATCAGGTCATGATTTTCTTTTCGTTCTTTAATGTTTCGTGCAATATGAATAATTGTTTTTTTGTCCTCAAAAACAAAAGGAAACGACAAAACCTCGACATCGACCTTTTTCCCAGTCAAAGCAATTAACTGAATTTCACAAGTCGAAAAACGCTCCCTTTTTAAAACGCCGACTGCCTTCGCTTTAATTTGTTCATGAAAGGCAGGGTCAATTATCTCCCACACTACCTTATTGTGAAGCTGGGCAGAGTCTGACTCCATTAATTTTAATGCAGATTTATTTGTGTATGCAATATTTCCTCGTGACGTAATAAAAACGGCATCAGGCATTTCTTCTATTATTCTAGCATAATGTGATTGAGCTATTTTCAGAGTAGAAAGGGCATTTTTGTAATTCATTTCCCTTCTGATGGAAGGATGCAGATTTTCACTATCTTGGAAGCTCGATACGACCAGTTCATTATCTGACATAATATAATGATTGAATTTCATAATTTCCATATGGACAGATGCTGGCAATTGCATGCCATCAAACGCACAAATACCAAAGCTGTTTGACTTTTTTATAAATTGGTTGGCAGCTGCTTCATATTTAGATAGCCTTTCAAGCAGATTTTTCTGCCCCTCAAGCCAAATGACCTTTCCCCAGTGTCTGACTGGATTTCTAGTGTTTAAGAGAGGTGTTAACGCAGATGCAAATTTGTGCATTATTTTGTCAGGATCTAGCGGAGTATTCGCTTCATAAAACTCCATATTATCAATAAAGTTAATTTTCTCCAGCTGTGCTTGGGTAGTCCCCTGCTCCTTAAGGCGCTCATTAAGAAGCTTGAGGACCTTGTTACTATCAATAAACAGGATTTCTTGATTTAATTCGATACCTGCTGTTATAAAATAAAGGGCGTTTTCTATGTATTTATTAAACTCTGTGGAGACATACGAGATATGTGTTCCATTTGTGATGATTGTATTTTTACTCAAAGCCGCTTCAGGCTGTATAATATGTCTAGCAGTAATCGTTGCCATCCCAAGTCCCTACTTTCTTTAGTTGTGATCTGAGACATATTTAGTTGAATTTGTTAATATTGTCACCGCTACCATTTACCTTCTATCATACATTATTTTCTAGTAATTTTCCTAGGACAATTATCTCAAATAAATATATCCATATAAAAAAGACGCAAAATTCGCGCCTTTACTTTTTGTCTTCTTCCATCAAATGCTTAAGCACGGAAAGCCTGTTAAACCAAAACTGTTCATAATAGGCAATCCATTCCTGTACTTCAGCGAGAGGCTCTGGACTAAGAGTATATATCTTTTCTCTACCTGTTTTTCTGGCAGAGACAAGTTTAGCATCTGTAAGGACTTGCAGATGTTTTACAATAGCCGTTCTGCTGACTGGGAACTGGCTTGAGATTTCCGTTATCGGCATGTCTTTCTCAGATAACAGCTTTAGTACTTTTCTCCTCGTTGGGTCAGCAATTGCTTGAAAAACATCGGATTTTCCAGCCGCAGCTGTCATTATGCTTCTACTACCTTTTTTAACTTTTGAACAATACCGCTCCAGCCTTGATTCATTCTATCACGGATAATGGCAGACTTTTCATTTGCCTTGCCGATCAGTTCCTCTGTATTTTTCCAGCCACCATGAACGACAGTAAATTCCGTCTTTCCGTCAAGCTCTTTCAAAGAAAACGTAACAAACCACCCATCTGTATCCCAATCAAATGACAGTTTATGTGGTGGTTCCAATTCTGTTACCTTACAAGGAGATGGTCCGAACGGTGATTGAAGGTGGAATTCATAGCCAAGCTCTGCCTGAAAATCATTTGGCATAAACCATGCTGCGATCCCTTCTGCTGTGGAAACAAAGTTCCATACCTTTTCAATACTTGCGTCAATCGTAATAGTTTGATTAATGTCTTGCACTTTACCCTGGTTCTGATTGATTGTCATATGCTTTTGTTAGCTCCTTAAGATTCAGTTAATATAACACCTTTTGGTTATACTTCGGATTTTATAACACCTTTTGGTTATATGTCAAGATAACCCTTTAACTTTATCAATGTCCAATATTCTCCATTCTTACATACTATACTCTCTTTCTACCTTGCATATACGGACATGATAATCTTCATACCACCGCGCTTTTCCTTGGTCCTGTGCAAGCTTATGTGCAGAATTTTCCTTCCACTGCTTTATCGCTTCTAGAGAATCCCAATAAGAAACTGTTATTCCTAAGCTTGAATCACGTGCACTTTCCACCCCAATAAAGCCAGCCTGCTTTTCAGCCAGCTCCTCCATTTTCTCTGCCATTTTTCCATAACCCTTATCACCAGCTGTTCTTTTTGATGTGAAAATAACTGCATAATATTCCTTTTTGCTTTCCACCAAAATTCCCCCTTTATTCGTTTCTACTTTTTTTATTTCGCCAATCTGATCCATAACTCCTTGATATTCTTTATTCAGCTTCCTCCACTATATAAAAAAGCATAGGACTTTGCTAATCCTATGCCAATGAACTGCCTTTGCGCTGCATATAAAATTCAAGTGTCCCCATTTCTTCATTCGCCAGTTCTTCCATCTCTTCTAGATCTTGTCTTGTTACATATGGATCTTTCGAATTCCATTTTACAAATTTTATAAAGTAGTAGTTTTTAATTGGATATAGAATAACCCTTGAATGGGCAAATTTATCATAAATAAATTCCATACTACCTTTTTTTCGATAAGAGTAGGATTTTATTTCCACTTTCCCACCTGCTTTCGCTGAATAAGACTGTTAATTTTACTATTCCCGTCTCTATTTATGCAAAAACCAACTGCTTTCAATTATTTAATATCCTATTTTCTTTAACACTGTGCTATAATTACAAAAAATTCAACTGAATAGTTACAACATAAGGAGATCTAATCATTATGGAAGAAAAAGGATGTTTTGACATAAAGGTGAATCGCTCCTCTAAAACGATTGATATGCTGATAGAAGGAACTTTTGACCCAGCAACTGTTGCAGAATTCGCAAGTGATTACCGGAATAAAGTTGCTAATCTTTCTATTGCTAATGCCAAGCAATTTAAATTAATCATTGACTGCAAAAACATGGATGTTCTCACACAGGAAATGATGCCATATATGGAAAACTCATTTAGACTTTATCAGGAATTAGGCTTTGTTAGTATGATCATCATTATTCCAAGAAGCCCTGTATTAAAAATGCAGCTAAATCGTATGGCAAAAAGAACAAGCTTTCCAAATGCTATCATTGTCGAAATATAAGATTAATAGGGAAATAGTGTCTTCCTTTATTTATAACAAGTCTTGCTGTAAAAACAAGGCTTATTAACCATATTTTTAAAAATAGACATATTTCCCAGCTTTTTCCCCTATCATATCCCCTTCTAAACCTCCATAAAAATAAGAAATTAGACCCATTATATCGGAATCATCGCGTATTGATTTTTCTAAATATTTCATCTAATATAGTAAAGTAATTTTATTTGAAAAAATCTGAATTATCATTCTTTGGAGGTTTCGTCTTATGGGATTCATCGAGAAAATAAGCAGCTTTGCAGGAAAAACATTTACATTATGGGTTTTGGTCTTTGCGGCAGTTGCGTATATTATGCCAGAGCATTTTGTTTGGATTGGCGATTATATCGTGCCACTCTTAGGTATTGTTATGTTCGGTATGGGCCTTACCCTTGAATTATCTGATTTTAAAGAAGTATTTACACGTCCTAAGGATGTTGCATTAGGGGTTATCGGTCACTTTGTGATTATGCCACTTCTTGCATTTTTGTTGGCAGTCGGCTTAAACCTGCCAAGTGAAATTGCCGTTGGGGTCATTTTGGTTGGCTGCTGTCCAAGTGGTACAGCATCTAATGTGATGGTTTTTCTTGCGAGAGGAAATGTCGCACTAGCTGTTGCCATAGCGTCTGTTTCTACTATTTTGGCACCAATTGTAACACCGCTACTCATCCTTTTGTTTGCTAGCAAATGGATTCAAATCAGTGTAGGGTCTTTATTCCTTTCGATTGTACAAGTTGTTATTATTCCACTAGTGCTTGGATTTATCGTGAAACGCTTCTTTGGAAAACAAGCAAAAGCTGGTGCAAAGGCAATGCCTCTAGTTTCTGTTATTGCAATTGTTTTAATTGTTGCTGCAGTTGTGGCTGGAAGTGCAGATAGACTTGCAGAAACTGGTCTATTAATCTTTGGAGTTGTCATTCTTCATAATGTTCTTGGCTTTTTAATCGGGTTTTTCTTTGCACGACTATGTGGTATGGACCTTGCAAAGCAAAAGGCTGTTGCCATGGAGGTCGGCATGCAAAATTCAGGATTAGGTGTTGCCATTGCCACAGCACACTTCTCCCCACTTGCGGCCGTTCCTAGTGCTATTTTCAGTGTTTGGCATAATTTATCAGGTTCTGTTCTTGCCAACATTTTCAGCCGCATGAAGGATAAAACAAAAACAGATTCGTCTGTTAATAATAAGCTGCATGTTTAATAGGATGATGGGGGATAGGAAAATACTCCTATATGATCTTTAAATTAAGAATATAAATAGATGTAAGTACTAGTTCGTTTCATTGCACTATAGTCACTCGCTTTCCACGGGGAGGTATGGAGCCTCCTCGTCTTCGCCTGCGGGAGCTCATCCTTTCCTCTATTTCCCTTAGTAGTCGAGTGGCCTCCGCTCCATTCCACTAGGATTTTTAAATATTGCATTAAAACCGAAAACTCCAAAAAAAAAACCGAACTACTCAATAAAAAAATACCAAAGTCAAAAACTCCTTTGTATATGAGCGCTTACTAAAATAGAAGCATCTGTTACACTGCCCATTTATATCCACTGATAATATATGAATATTCTAAATACATCTTTTATTTCAATTTCCGTATGATACTATTATATGCATAGGAAAAACACACTCACATTGTTATCAGAAGGGAAGTATAATTAATGATAATCAAGATTGACGACTTACGCGGTCCTGAAATTGCCGCACTGCTTGAGGACCATCTCTATAGTATGACACTTCATTCTCCGCCTGAAAGTATTCATGCCCTTGACTTAGAGGGACTTCGCAAGCCTGAAATAACGTTTTGGAGCGCATGGGAAAATGATGAGCTTTTAGGCTGTGGGGCATTAAAGGAATTGGATAAAAATCATGCTGAAGTGAAGTCTGTGAAAACTGCGTCTGCACACTTGCGCAAAGGAGTTGCACAACAGATTATGCTGCATATTCTAGAAGTCGCTAAAACAAGAGGCTATACACGCTTAAGTTTAGAAACTGGGTCAATGGAGGCCTTTTTGCCAGCAAGAAAATTATATGAAGCACTAGGCTTCACTTATTGCAGTCCATTTGCAGGTTACATAGAGGATGATAACAGCATGTTTATGACAAAATCATTATAATCGCAAAAATCAGCTAGATCATGGTAAAAGAACTAGCCGATTCCTTGTTAAAGGACACTCTCCTCTATTCCTTCGATCTCCAGCCTTGTCCAATGTTTTTGCCAAGCTTTTTTTATTACTCTATTTTCATAAATGATTCTTTTATTTGTTTTTTCATAATAGTGAGTTGGCCTAACTTTAAGGGATACAGCATCTGTCACTTCCCATGGTGCTGCTAAAACAAGGCTGCCATCTTCAGCAAGCTTCACTCCTAATGCCGTTGCTCTTTCAGGGAAATGAGCAATACCATCGACCGCAGATGTATAAGGCGAAAAGCCACTAAGCGTATGCATTCTAGCTTGATTTTTGACAGACCAAGGTAAAAGTGAATGCTGATTTAGCCTTTTCTCCAGTTGCTTTTCTTCTTCTTCCTCGATATTATTCGCATCATAGTAGATAACATCAATGTCTGGTAGTGGCGTCCTATCTGAATATTGATGAACCTTATCCCAAATTTTCGAACGGACAAAGCCCGCACTTATCCACCAGTCAGGCAAATCAAGCTTTTGGACAATTTGCAGTATGTTCATCATCCATTCATCTTCTTTTATCCATTTCATGATTTCCTGTTCTGTTTTATCCATAAGAAAACACCTCCTTGTTTTACCAATTCTTCCATCTTAATCGTATCAACCACTCCTATAATTTGTAAATATTCAACTTGTTATTATTATAAAAAAAACACCTCCACTAAATTAGAGCAAAGACTAATAAGCGGGGTGTTTAGTTAAAGTATTGCCTCAAATTTAGCCATGGAAATGGGCTTGGAAAAATAATAGCCTTGTGCCTGATCACAGCCAAGCTGAATCAGCTTTTTCACCTGTGCTTCTGTTTCAACACCTTCTGCGATTATTTCTAACTTTAAATTTTTTGCCATGGAAATGATGGCTGACACAACCTCTATATTGCCTTCAATCTGGTCGATGAAGGATTTGTCAATTTTAATACAGTCGACTCGAAGCTTATGAAGATAAGAAAGGGAACTATAGCCAGTACCAAAATCATCCATGCTGATGCTGATGCCCAATTCACTTATTTTCTTTAATGTTTGATTGACTACAAGTTCATTTTTCATGACGATTCGCTCAGTAATTTCAAGCTCAATGACGCTTCCATCAATCTTAAATTTCTGCAAATGTTCGGCAATAAACGTTATAAAATCCTCTCTTAGTAAGGTTACAATCGATATATTAATAGAAATTCGTCCAATGTTTTTACCAGCTTTATTCCACCTATGTATGTGCTTGCATACTTCTGTAAACACATATTTTTCAAGCTTGACAATCAGACCGCTTTCTTCAGCCAACGGGATAAATTCATTAGGAGGAATAAAGCCTTTTTTATTATGCTTCCACCTAATTAATGCTTCTGCACCTATAATATCCCCGCTTTCGATTTGGTATTTTGGCTGATAGTGAACAAATAGTTCTTGGTATTCCATCGCTTTACGCAAATCACTTTCCAAACCGACTTTATGATTTGCATGAAGAGACATATCGTTATTAAATTCCTTGTACCCATTTGCACCAGCTTCCTTCATCTGATACATGGCGATATCTGCATATTTCACGAGATCGTCCACATCTGTTGTGTGCTCGGGAAATCTGCTGATACCTACACTTGCTGTCAAAATAATCTCATACCCGTCAATAAGAATGGGTTGCCTGAATACTTGGTTAATAGATTGAGCGATGGACTTATATAAGTCCCTTTTATCCAAATCATCTGGAATAATGATAAGGAATTCGTCTCCGCCAAACCTTGCAACCTTCCCTTTATCGAGCACTAAACTGTCTAATCTTCGCGCAATTTTCTGCAGCAAACTGTCACCGAAGGAATGGCCCAGTGTGTCATTAATGCTTTTGAAACGGTCAAAATCGAGCAGCATAAGTGTAAATGGGATTTTGTTTTTGATATATTCATTCATCGTCATTTTGGCAACCCGTCTATTAGAAAGCTGGGTAAGATCATCATGAAAAGCAAGATGTTTAATTTGCTCTTCTGACTTTTTCTTTTCTGTAATATCCTCCACTAATGCAAAAACGCCGATAAATTTATCATTTGTAATAATTCGAACAGCAGTAATATAAACATCCTTTTTACTATTATTTTTCATTGTAATTTCTGTTTCGAACTTATGTACCATTTTTTTATTATAACCAGCTAAATAAGCGTCCATTTTATTTTTGTCAATATTAGAAAAGATCTCAAAAGCATCCTTGCCAAGCAATTCTTTCTCCTCCAATTCAAGGAGTTTAGTGCCTTCGGAATTAACACTATTAATTGCTCCGTGCAAATCAATACCAATAACTGCCACAGGATTATGCTCAAATAATGTTGTATAAAAATTTGCCTTTGTACTCAAAATAGTGTCACCTAAAAAATATGGTAGCAGCATTAAGAGGAAATTGGCTCCGATTGTTAGTATAAAAGGAATGAAAATTTCATAGTCACTATACATGTATCCTAAATTAAATTTCAAAATCGATATTAAAACAATATAGGGAATATTCGCTAGTGAGACCCCTGCAAGAATAACACCAATATACTCCCATTTTTTCGAAGCTCCTTGAAATATATCATCACTTGTTATTTGAATTAAAAACCTGAATACAGAAAAGGACGAACCTAGTGTCAGCAAGAAGGTAGTCACATAAAGAATGAGATTAAATTTAATATGCTGACTGAATAGCAACGCAAAACCAAATGTATCTGATGCTATTAAACATACAGCCAAAATTAGACTCCCCCATAAATAATGGGTTTCCTTCACTGCTCTCGATTGTGAGAGGGAGAGAATGACTAAAGAACCGATAAAGCAAAACATAAAGATGATGAAAAAGTATAATGAAAAATCCTTTGACGAATACGGCAGTGGGACCATATAAGAAATAAGAATAAATGTAATCCAAAAAGAAAACCCTAGCAACAGAGAACCGCCAATAAGAATGGAGGTTTTGTTGTTTCCATCCATTCTTAGCTTCTTGCTGATCCATAGCCCTATTGCACAGCTTATTACAGACATTATCGGAATTAAGATCATATATTGTGTATGAAAGTGATCGATGATGTGTTGAAAAAGCAATAACATGACCTCCTGAGTAGTAAAGCTTGCTTGTTTAGAAAACAAGTCTATGATTCTATAATAAACCAAATGAGACTTTAATCATAAGACTATACTACTATTTTAACATGAAGTTAACAAATAAAATCGTAGTCCACCTAAAAAAACTGAACCCATTGGCAAATAGGCTCAGCTTACAAAAATTTTATTTAGGATAAGTCATTTCTTTCGGTTGGATGTAGCTGTCGAATTCTTCTTCTGTTAACAGCTCTAATGCTAATGCTGCCTGTTTTAAGGTTGAATTATCGGCAAATGCTTTTTTGGCAATTTTTGCTGCATTTTCATAGCCTATATGTGGATTTAAGGCAGTCACAAGCATTAAGGACTCATTTAGATTTTTGTCTATTTTTTCTAAATTAGGCTCGATTCCAATTGCACAGCGGTCATTGAAGGATAAGATGCTGTCGGCAAGCAGGCGGGCTGATTGCAGGAAATTATAAGCGATGACTGGCTTAAATACATTCAGTTCGAAATTCCCCTGACTTGCAGCAAACCCAATTGCTGCATCATTCCCCATCACTTGCACTGCCACCATTGTTACTGCCTCACTTTGCGTTGGGTTTACCTTTCCAGGCATGATAGAGCTTCCTGGCTCATTCTCAGGAATATTGATTTCACCAATGCCGCATCTTGGTCCACTTGCAAGCCAGCGGACATCATTGGCAATTTTCATCATATCTGCTGCTAATCCCTTCAACGCTCCATGTGCAAACGTTATTTCATCATGACTTGTTAATGCATGAAATTTGTTTTTAGCAGAAGAAAATTGTTTATTTGTGAATTCTGTTAATTTCTGACAAACTCGCTCTGAAAATTCCGGATGAGCATTTAACCCGGTTCCAACTGCTGTACCTCCAATTGCGAGCTCTCGTAAGAAAGGTAAACTTGCTGTAATCATGCTTTCTGATTTTTCAAGCATTCGGTGCCAGCCGCTGATTTCCTGCCCTAATGTTAGCGGTGTCGCATCCTGTAAATGGGTGCGGCCGATTTTAACAATGTCAGAAAATGCTTCCACCTTTTCCGCGAAGGTTTGCTTAAGCTTAGTAATAGCAGGTAGTACAACATCTTCTAGCTGTACAACTGCTGCAATATGTAGAGCTGTTGGATATGTATCATTGGAGCTTTGTGATTTGTTAACATCATCATTCGGATGTAGGCGGGTTTCTGTTCCCTTTTCAGCAAGCCATTTATTCCCTGCAAATGCAATTACTTCATTTACGTTCATATTTGACTGTGTGCCACTGCCTGTTTGCCAAACAACAAGAGGAAAATGCTCATTTAGACTGCCAGTGAGTATTTGATCAGCACCAAAGCAAAGCGCTTCCGTTTTTTCAGTTGATAAAAGCCCGAGTTCATTGTTAACAATAGCCGCGCTTTTTTTCAAAATAGCAAAAGCATGAATGATTTCAACTGGCATCTTTTCTTCACCAATAGGAAAATTTTCCTTGCTTCGCTGTGTTTGTGCACCCCAATAACTAGTAGCTGGGACTTTAATTTCTCCTATCGTATCCTTCTCTAAACGGTATTCCATTGACATTCCATCCTCTCTTTAAAAAAATTGTCTGTCTACCTACTATTATAAACGCTGATGACTGAATTTTCATATTTAATCTCTTAAAGAGGTTGTTTATGTTTTTTACAAATTTTGTATCCAATTAGTGACGAAAGGAAATACTTATACTAAGTAAAAGCTTTATTAAAAGAGGTAATTGCATGAGAATAATCCCAGCCCTATTTTCCATCATCATGCCTGGCTTTGGTCAAATCTACAATCGAGAATTAGTTAAAGGTATTATCTTTGTTATCTTAGAACATTTTGATAATATGCTTGGTAGAATCAATCAAGCGATAGCCCTTGACATTAATGGCTTTCACCAACAAGCAATAGACGCAACCAATTTTGAAGTAATGCTTTTTTATCCTGGCTTTTATGTGTATGCAGTATGGGATTCTTGGTTTTATGCACGCGAGGGGGGAGACAAGGCTAAAACCGCTATCCCTTTTATTATTGCAGGCTTTTTGGGAGAAATAGCTTCATTACTTGCCCCCAAAATTCCTTACCCTACACTCACTATCGGGATGTTGATGATTGTGCCGATGTTAATCGGTATGTATGTTTTTCGTGATCAATGATAATCTTCTTTCTATTTATTTCTGTGTAAGAGCTTCAATATGTTGAAATATATAAAAATTTTTTGACACCCTTTTGCCGCCATTTAAAAAGCCTTATCGCCCACCATAGTGAAGGACAATAAGGCTTTTGACTATCTTCTTTCTATAACAAACTCAAATTCTATGTCTTCACTCGCATTAAGCAAATGTTCTTTATGAACAGGTGCACCCCAACTGTCGTCACCACCGACGCCCATCTGCCTGCCTGCGATTGTTGCCACAGTATAATGAATGTTTGGAAGCTCATACACATGCTGTGCATTTTCAAGCTCAAATGCATTATATGGAGAAAAATTACATTCTAGCGGTTTATTTACGTACGAGATATTGATGCCATGGCCGTGCTCGTTCGTTACAGATACAGACCTGACGCCTGTGCGATTTCCTGATTCCTGTGGCATTACATAGCCTGATAAGTTATCAGATACCTTTTGGTGGAAACGGCTTAGTTTGGCACCCGTTGCTCTATCGGAATAATTCTCTTCAGGTCCAAGAGCATACCAATGGGTCTGGCTGTATTCGGCTGGAAGCTTGAAGGACAAGGCAAATATCGGCAGCTGCGGCAATTTGTCAGCACCTTTATACACTGACTTCACATGAATACTTCCATTAGCCAAAACCGTATATATCACCTTCACTTCTATGTCTTCATGGACAGAAAAAGCATATGTGAAGGCAACACTAGTTTGACTGCTGCTTTCTTCCACCTGAATGTCCGTGCATTGCCTTGCAAGGCTTGCAGCATACCATAATCCAGAATGATAGCTTTGTGAATACCCTCTGTCATTATCTGTTGTTGCCCTCCAAAATAATGGAGCAGGAGGCATGGAAATCATTTCTTTACCTGCATAAGACAAGGATACTAGACTGCCAGATTGCTTGGAAAACATAACCGTAAAGTCCTTGCCATGTACACCAATATTAACATCACCATGGACTGTTTTTATTTCTCCTAGTGGTTGTGTTAGTTGTTTTTCCCCTATTTCATAAATATATTGCCCAAATGCAATTTCATAACCTGCATCAGCCCACAGTGTTTTCTCCTGCAAAACGAATGATGCCTGAATACAGTATTCACCTGGCGCTTCTGTAAGATTGGCAGGAAACGATATTGCGACATAACTAGAGCTTTGTGGCTGAACGGAAGCAGTCAATTTTTTCGTACTTATTTCATTTCCATTCAAAAACAGCTTATATAATAAGTGATAGTTTTCCGTATTAGTAAACAGGCTTTCATTTTTTATCAAGACTCCATTTTGATCTGGAACAAGTTTGAAATCTTGGTACAGGAATTTCACTTCCTGCATTTTTGGTGATACTTTACGATCAGCATAAACAATGCCATTTGTGCAAAAACCGTAGTCTGTTGGCCTGTCATCGAAATCCCCGCCATAAGCCAAATATTCCTTGCCAAACCGGTCCTTTTTATAGAGGGACTGATCAATATAATCCCAAATAAACCCGCCTTGGTACATTGGATATTTTTGCTCTAATTCTGTGTATTTGTACATGCCTCCAAGGGAATTTCCCATTGCATGCATATATTCACAGCTGATATAGGGCTTTTCTGGATTGTCTGTCAAGTATTTCTCAATATGCTCAGGCTTTGCATACATGCGGCTTTCCATATCACTTGCAGCATCGTATTGACGATTATGGAACACACCTTCATAGTGGACAAGCCTGCTTGCATCTTTGCTTCTGAAATAATTGGCAACATTTAAGATTACTTCGCCGGCATATGATTCATTTCCGCAGGACCAAATTAGAATCGATGGATGATTTTTATCACGTTCTACCATGGAAATCGCCCTGTCCATTACAATGTCTTGCCACTCTGGCTTATTACCTGGAATATTCCAGGAAGGTTCAACTGCCCCCATCTTTTGCCATGAGCCATGTGTTTCTAAATTCATCTCGTCAATAACATAAACACCATATTCATCACATAATTCATACCATAAGCTTTGGTTTGGATAGTGGGAGGTGCGGACTGCATTGATGTTATGCTCTTTTAATGTTTTAATGTCCCAGAGCATATCTTCCTTTGTTATCGCTCTTCCGTGTCTTGGATTAAACTCGTGGCGATTAACTCCTTTAAATACAATTCGTTCCCCATTCAATCGCATCACTTTATCTTTCAGCTCAAAATGTCTAAAGCCCAGTTTCTGCGGAACAACCTCAATGAGCTCGCCAGATTCATCAAAGACACTAACATATAAAGTGTATAAATGAGGATTTTCGGCGCTCCAAAGTTCTGGATTTTCCACTTCCATTTGAATTGTCCAATTGTTATTTTGCTCGGTTCCAGCTGCTGAAGATATTGTTTTTCCATTCTTGTCCGTAAGCTCTGCAACTACTTTAGACACAGCTTTTCCTTCAAGCTTCACATCTGCTGCCAAACTACCTAATGTATAGGTGTCGTTCAATTCTGGACGGACGTGAATATCTGCAACATGGATGGTTGGTACAGAATAAAGGTAGACATCGCGGAAAATCCCTGAAAATCTCCAGAAATCCTGATCCTCCAGCCAGCTTCCTGTACTGCGCTGATACACCTCTACTGCAAGCTTATTTTCTCCATCTGTTAAATACGGTGTCAACTCAAATTCAGCAGGTGTGAAGGAGTCTTCACTATAGCCGACAAATGAGCCATTCAGCCATACGAAAAACGCAGATTCTACCCCTTGAAAGGAAATATAAAGTGGTGATGCTTCCAAGTTTGCAGGCACTGTAAAGTATTTAACATAGCTTCCTACTGGATTGTGGTCTGTCGGAATTTCCGGCGGACGGATATCATGATGGCCGTCCCAAGGATACATCGTATTCACATATTGGGGCTTCCCATATCCTTGCAGCTGAATATGGCCAGGCACAGATATATAATCCCAGCCTGAACAATCAAAATCTTGTTTATAAAATTCGCTTGGCCTTAAACTAGGATTTACTGCATAATGAAACTTCCAATCTCCGTTTAAAGAACTGCGGAGCTTCATCGGAGCTTGAGCTGTTGCCTCTTCTTTTGTTTCATAGTATAAGTGGTCCGAATGTGCTTTAAGACGGTTAACTGCGAACACACTAACATCCTCGAGCCAATCTGTTGTCGGAATAATTTTTGGCATTTTTTTAACTCCTTCCATTTTTTACTACTTCACTGATCCCATCATGCCCGCAACAAAATGCTTTTGCATAATGAAGAAGATAAATGCTGCTGGTAATGTTGCAATGACAATTGCTGTCATGATAACACCGAAATCTGGAGAGTAACTTGATCCAAGAACAGAAATCAATAACGGCACTGTCTGGTTTTCTGGTGACTGTAATACGACCAATGGCCATAAATAACTGTTCCAGCTTGCCATGAATGTAATAATCGCAGCCGCCGCATACGTCGTTTTCATCGTTGGTACATAAATTCGGAAAAAACAACCTAATTCAGTTAAACCATCAATTCGGCCAGCCTCCAAAATATCCTTTGGAAACATCTTTGTGCTTTGACGGAAGAAAAAAATCAAGAAGGCTGTTGTTACTGTTGGCAATATAACAGCCGCCGCTGTGTCAATTCCTATATATGGTGCAGTTTGTGAAATCATGCCAAACATTCTGAATAAGGGAACCATCAATGCTGCAAACGGAATCATCATCGACAATAAAAGAATATTAAAGACCATGTCCTTCATTTTGCTTCGATAAACCTCAAATCCATAGCCTGCCAGCGATGCAATGAGCAGGGAAAGCACTGTTGTAATGATGGATATTTTGCCAGAATTAATTAATGCAGGAACAATTTCTACTGTTTCAAGCAAACTGTTTAAATTATCCATAAAATGACTTCCTGGCAACAGTCGTCCCTGTGTGACGTCGACTGACTTATTTGTGGAACTGACAATCATCCACAAAAATGGGAACACAGAAACAATGGATGCAATTGTTAAAAAACCATAGCTGAATACTTTCTTAATCATTTTTATCACCTGCCACTTTAAACTGGATGATAGAGAAAATTACAATCATAATCACAATCGCATACGAGACGGTCGCTGCATAACCAAAGTCTGGAGTATATTTAAATGAAAGGTTATAAATATACTGGGAAATCGACATCGTGGCATTCCCCGGGCCGCCCTGTGTAATATTCATGACCTCATCAAACAGCTGGAGTGTACCAATTGTGGAGGTAATGGAAGTGAATAAAATAATAGGCTTAAGCATCGGAATAGTAATTTTGAAAAAGGTTTGGATACTTGATGCCCCATCCATTTTTGCTGCTTCGTAAATGGATTGGTCGACATTTTGCAATGCAGATAAATAGAAAATCATATTGTAGCCAGTCCAGCGCCAAGTTATGGCGGTAATAATGGCGATTTTTGCCCAAAAAGGATCTGTCAGCCATTGAATCGGCTCTGAAATAATGGAGACCTTCAACAAAAATAGATTAATAATGCCGTCAAGTCCAAATAAATACTTAAAAATAACAGAATAAGCAACTAATGATGTGACACACGGTAGAAAAATAGCTGTTCGGAAAACACCTTTAAACTTTAATGTTTTATCATTTAATAAAACCGAGATGAATAATGCCAGCAAAATCATCACTGGAACTTGAATAATGAGATAAATAACTGTATTTTTTACTGTTGTCAAAAAGGTCGGGTCCTTCAGTAAGCGTGCATAATTATCAAAGCCGACAAAAGTTAAATTTGTGCCTGTTCCTGATTGCAATGACAAAATAAATGCTTGAACCATTGGATAAAAATAAAACAAGCAAATCATTGCAGATGCAATCGTAATAAAAGACCAGCCTATTGCCGTGTTTTTTGTTCGCAGGCTTCTTGACGTTTTTACTGGCTGGAGACCCTGATTGGTTTTTGCTGGAATCACAACTCAACACTCCTTGCATCTAGTTGATAAAAATGCAGCCTTAAACGGAATTTTGAATCCAAGTAAGGCTGCATTTTTTCATCACTACTCTAGTTTATTTGATTTGCGCCTCTGCTTGTGCTTGTGCATCCTCAAGGGCTTTATCAATGTCTTTGCCTTTCAAGTAGTTTTGTGCCTCTACCACAAGTAGGTCTTCAATGGCATACGTGTGCAAACCATAATTTATTTGCGGAATTTGTTCTGTCCATTTCGCAAAATCAGCCGTTACTTGCTGTCCGCCAAAGAAATCATCTGCTTCTTGATAAGCCTCCCCTTCAACAGCAGGAGAATAAGTTCCAATTGCACCTACTTCTTTATTAAGCGTTTGGTAGAAATCAACATCAGAGCCAAATGTTTTGGCAAGGAATTCAGCTGCCTTCTCTTTACCAGGAACGTTCAGAACATACCAGGAGCTTCCGCCAAGATTTGAAGAGTTCACAGAACCTGCCACATCAGGCAAGCGCGGTAAGGAAACTACACCCCATTTTCCTGACTGAGAGCTTTCTGCTTTAACAGATGGAGTTATCCAGTTGCCTGTTGGTACTGTAGCAATATCACCACTGTTAAAGCCTGCCAAAAATTGACTCCAGTCTGAAACAGGTGTGACAATATCTGCATCTAAAAGGGCTTTATATGTTTCGAAAGCCTTTTTCAATGCTTCGTTACCAGCTAAGTTAGGTGTTACGCCATCTTCCTTCGTATACCAAGAACCAGCAGATTGAATCATCATGCGAATTAAACCAAGATCATTAGGATCTTGTGTAATCATGTTTTTGCCTGTTACTTCCTTCACCTTTTTGCCAATTTCAATATATTTATTCCAGTCAACATCCTTAATATCATCAACCGTATAGCCTGCTTCTTCTAAGTAATCTGTTCTGACATACAAACCTGCAACCCCAGTATCAAATGGCAAACCATAATTTTTTCCTTCAACACTTGTAGGAGCAATTTTATACTGAGCAAAATCGTCTTGCTTAAAGCTGTCAGTCAATTCATAGAACATATCTGGATATGCTTGAAGAAAGCTTTGTGCACGATAATCTTCTATCAATACAATGTTTGGCAAACCTTTTGTTGTGCCAGAGCTTAAAGACGTATTAAGCTTTTGAATAATGTCATCTTGAGCATTTTCAATTACTTGAATATCAAGGTCGGAATTTTCGGATGCATATGCATCAACCGCCAAATTCATTGCTTTAATATTAAAGTTAGGATCCCATGCCCATACCGTAATTTTATTTGTATCCTTTTCGTCTCCAGATGCATCCTCTGTATTGCCTCCAGAAGAACAAGCTGCCAAAAGCAGGATGCTGGCTAAAATCAATGCAAGTAGCTTTTTCATCCATTTCCCCCCAAGAACCCTTCATTTTTTGTAAGCGTTATCACTTACACTTATTATGTTAGCATCCTGCTTGGGAAAACCGTTAGGAAGATATTTTTTTGTTTTTGTATTATTTTAAGAATATGAATTCGTTTTCATTTTTGTATTTGGATTTCTTTTAGATTTTATGATTTTTTTTGTATCGGCATGGTTATTCTTATCTTTGTTCCTTCTTTAAGCTCACTTGAAATTTCTACACCATACGGCTCCCCATAAATAAGCTTAATGCGTTCATGAACATTTGTTATCCCTATTCCAGAAAAAAGCTGCTGCTTCCGCTTTGTTTGCTGTTTTAAGCTGTATGTCTCTTCCATACCATCACCATTATCAACCACCTCACAGATTAAGCTGCCATCCTCCTGCCAAATCAGAATATGGATATAGCCTTCCTGCTTTTCAATAAATCCATGAAAAAAAGCATTTTCAACGAATGGCTGCAGTATCAGCTTTGGTACAAGAATATCAGCACAGCCTGGTGCTATAAAGTAATTAACCTTAATCCTATTACCGTATCGTTTTTCATTTATAAAAACGTAGTTACGCAAATTAGTCATTTCTTGTTCTACTGTTATCGTCTCACTGACATTTCCAATCGTGTTTTGTAATAATGAGATCAAGGAGTTAATCATTGCATCTGTTTCAGCGATATTGCCTTTACTTGCAATAAATTTTATTGATGCTAACGTATTGTAAAGAAAGTGAGGGTTGATTTGCTGCTGCAATGCAGCAAGCTCGGCATTTCGGCGCTGTTTCTGTGACAGAACAAGCTGATCGACATATTCATGTAATTCATCGAGCATCGAATTAAAGGCAATGCCGATTTTGCGTGTTTCATATGTGCCAGAAACGGATACATATTCATCAAAATCGTATTCTGATGCACTTTCAATTTGTCTAACAAGACTAGATAGAGAGTTTGTCAGCCGTCTTGAAGCAAGCAAAACTATAAATAGTGCAACAATCACAATCCCCATCGAAATAAGCAAAATCTTTTTCTTATCTATTAAATTCCCAAATGCAGTATCTTTATCGATAATATTAAACATATACATATCAAAGAAAGGTATATATTCCATCATAATGATTTGTTCTCTTCCTAGGAAATCGCCAATTACGTAATCATTATTTTCAGTGGTTCCAATCTGCTTTTCATAATCCTTCAGCTCACTTGAGTGTTGGCCGATTTGTTCTGTGAGGCTGCTTGAAACAATAACGCCAGCTTTATCGACTAAAAAGACATTATTACCTGGAGAAGTATAGGTTGAATAAAACTTGCGAAAATCACTTTCTCGTATAGATATATATGCTGCCCCGTACTGCTCACCAGCACGATTCACTAATGCCTTAGAAGCAACAAGATAACTGCCTGAATCATTGCTAGGACGCCAATCATAATGATATTGCAGCTTAAATGGAGTTTGGGCTGTTTGTTTTGCTAAACTGCTTTTATCCAGCTCTTCATCTGTAATTGGCCAAAAGGACCTGTCATTTGTTGCGTAGCTTAAACCGTTTTCCCCTGCTACAATTATCCCAACCTCATATGCAGCTAAATTAGGTTCAATACGCCGAATAAGCTCACTCAGTCCGTATATGGACTGAAACCGCTCGATATTAGATTCTTTTTTTTCTGTCAGCATGTCTCTGATAGCAATGCTTTGCTGCAAATTATTTGAAGCAATGACGACAGAATAGTGATATTTCTCATAACTATCCTTCACCTGGTCCATAACCTTCGCATTTGTTATGCTGAACTTTTCAAAAAAGAATTGTTCACTCATGCGGATTGTTGTCCATGTTATCGTTATAGAAACGATGATAATGATAATGACCGTAATTAGTGACATTGTGATGAATAGATTGCTGTGTTTAAATCGTTCTGGTATAAGATTCATCGTTTAGTCATCACTTCTCCACCCATTGTTTACGTCTAAATTGACTTGGTGATAGCCCTTTCATTTTTTTGAATACTTTACAGAAATAACTGTGATCGGAATAACCGACAATGCCACTAATCTCTGAAATTGGCTCCGTTCCAGCCGTAAGAAGCTTAGACGCCTCTTCGATCCTGATTCTGTTAAGATATTCGCTAAAGCCTTCCTTCATATGTGTGGAAAAATAACTGGACAAATAGGATGGATTAAAGTGAAAGTGATTTGCTACATTTGTTAGTGTCAGCTGTTCTTGAAAATGTTCATTTAGATAGGAAATAATTCTTTTTATATTTATACTGTCTGGTTGTTCAAGCAACACATCAATCGTTCTTTTCGCTTCTATCAAAAATCGCTGCAGTTGTAGCCCTACTTGATCAGCAGTTGCTGCTTCCTCGATTCCGCGCAAATACGTATATTTTTCCTGCTCCAGTTTTTTTACATCATATTCCATGTTTCCAAGTAAAATCGTAATATTAAAGATAATATTGCTGAAAAAAGACTTGTATTCATAGACATCAAGCATGAAATTACTAGAAATATTTGCAGCATACTCCTCTACATATGATAAAGCCGTATCAAAGCGTTTACCTTTAAACTCACTTATAAACCAATCTAGGTGAAATGCTTCTAATTCAGGGGTTTTCTCAGAAAAAACTTGTGTTGTTAAAACAGGAATCTCTGGAAAATAAAATCTAGTATTTATTAATTTCACTAATGTATCTTTATAATGCTTGCCGATTAATGTAAAGTCATCGAATGAATCTGTTAAAACAACACGTAACTCCATATGCTCGCTAGCCATTCCTTCAAAAAAAGCTTGTAATTGCTGCACATTATTGCCATTAATAATGGCAATGTCCTTTTCCATAAAGCATGTAAAGCCGCGTCCTTTCAAACCACTGATTATTTCTGTTTTGAAAGTATCCATGTGTACTTGCTCGCCCGTAGTTTGAATGGCAGCTAACCAGTAATTTTCGGCTGGAAATATGGCAGCTATTTTGTCGCAATGTTTTTCTATGTCATAGCCTGACAGCATCTTACGAATCGACTGTTCTATATAAGAATTTCCTTCGTTCTTTTCCGGCAGCTTTTGTCCTGCTATTTGCTGCTTCATTTTTCTTAAAGCCGTTAGTAAGCTGTCCGAATTAAGCTTTGGCTTTAGAATATAATCGAGCACACCATTTTGAAAAGTGGAGCGGACGTAATCAAAATCCCCAAAACTGCTTAAGACAATCACTCCAATCTGAGGATATTGTTCCTTCAATATTCTCGTCAGCTCTTCGCCATCCATAATTGGCATAACAATATCTGTAAGGATTATATCTGGTTTAACAACCTCGATCAGTTCAAGTGCTTCCTTCCCATGTGCAGCTTCCCCGACAATCTCAAAACCTTCCTGTTCCCAATTGATGTAATGCTTAATCCCCTGCCGTATTAATATTTCATCATCTACAATCAGCAATCGGCCCCGTTCTATTGCCATTGATATACCCCCTGCCAGTGAAAAGATGTGTTAAGTATGTATTGGCCTTGAAGCAGATACATGTAATTTCAGTTAAAAGGAATGAATGCTACAGCCTATGTATGGACTAAGTTGCAAAAAAACGCTTTCATGTTATTCTGTTTGGCAGCATAGCAAATTGGTTATCTGCCTCCTTCCCGCTTTTTATTAAGTATATCATGTGATTAGCGCTTTATTTTAAAAAAACGATTAATATCAGCACGGAATGTATGCGCTTTAATACTTATCAAACAAAAAAGCATGGTCAACTATTAAACCATGCTTTACAGACTTATATATAGGGAACATATGCAGCGCCTCAGATGCAGAAAAACTAATATTTTTTAAGTTCTATTAAGAGGAAACAACCTCCACCTTATCTGCAATGTTTTCATCATTAAAATGAATAATAAGCCACTCAGTATCCATTGAAATAAAACCACGTTCAGCACCGAGCAGGTAAACCATATTATCCTTTTCTTTAAAATTTGCTTCTGCTGTTTCTTGACCTAACAGGGAAATTATGTCTTTTTTCTGTTCGCCCTTTAAAGGATGCTCCTTTAATAAATTATCTATCATAAAGGTTCTTTCTGTCTCCTGCTCCAGCCATTTTTCAGTAGTGAAAATAGATTTATATTCATTAACTGTGAGCAGGTAAAGACAAATAATTGGAGCAATGCTATATAGAAGCACCGCTTTCATATATTTAAATGTAGTTGTCTTTTGGCGTTTTTTCCTAAGATAATTCATAATCAAAACAATAAGTATCGGCAAAACTATTATTGTTATATTTACAATATTATAGGTTGATTGAGACGCTTTAATGATAATAAAACAGCCTGTATAATATAGAGCATAAAACGAAATGCCTAAAAACCGTAAAATCGCCTTCCATTCCGAATCCATTTTCCACCTCAAATTGCATATTTTTCTATATTTTAAATTACCATAATAGCGGAAGATAAGATATACTTTATCTACTTTTCTATGAAAAACAGAGACAATCACTAGTGATTGTCTCTGTCCTCTTATAAATCATATTTTCGGATTAAATATGTCGGTGTACAGCTCCATGCGTGACAATAGCTGTTGATTAAATGGCTTCCGTACGGGGAGAAGTTCTTGTCATTAGGATCATATAGCTCCCAAGATTCACACTCTCTCCCTCCTCTTCTAAACAGGAATCTATTATTCTGCAAAGAAAAGCAGCATATCAATATGAGGAATATCATCCTCCAGGTACTCACTTGAGGTGGCTTTAAAGCCGAAGGAAGCATAAAATTTTTCTAAATGGCTTTGTGCTGAAATTTTTATGGCAGGCTCCTTTAATTCATCTCTTATAAACGCAATCGCCTTATTCAGCAAGTCATATGCTAGACCATGTCCTCTGTATTCTTTTTTTACAAGCACCCTGCCAATTGATGCTTCCTCATAAGAAATTCCGGCAGGCAAAACTCTGCAATATGCGGCAATTTCTCCATTCTTTTCAGCAAGAAGATGAAAGGACTCTATGTCTTTCCCATCCACCTCTAAATAAGGACAGTTTTGCTCGACAACAAATACAGCCGTTCTTTCTTGTAAAATAGTGTAGACCTCATTTGCAGTTAACTCATTAAATGCTTTTATTTTCCAATTCATCTTATTCTCCTAAGCGATGTATAAAGTATTTTTTACTATTATATATTAATTTCGCATGTTCATCTAATCAAGCTGAAACAAAAAAAGAGCCTTTATAAGACTCTTGAATGAACTATTATGTACTGATTATTTACTATTACTTTTTGGAGCTGTAATAGAATCATAGATAAGATATCCAATTACAATAACAACAAAAAACACATACAAGGAACTATGATGATCTGATTTGATGATTAAAAAGACTCCTAATACAGTGATAATCATTTTTAATAATAAATTTAACTTATTCAGTTTTCCTACCACCTTTTGAAAAAGAAGATTCAAGCTTCCAAAGCTTATCACCTGCAGCACTTAATAAAGCTTTCGCCCGCTTTTCTATTTTTTCAGGTAGTTTATCTTTTGCGAAGTATTGAAGGTCCAAGCTTTCTCCATCAGTCATTTCAAGCTGGCCGCTTACCCTTTTTCCGTGATACAAATGAATCACACTATATGTCTCATCACCATTTGGATAACGGTAGTAATAATCCGGCCCTGAAAAAGCAGCAATTAACGCAAACTCTTCTGACAATAGACCTGTTTCTTCCTTTAACTCTCTCAATGCAGTTTCTTCTAGTGTTTCAGTTAGCTCTAATGCTCCTCCCGGCAATCCCCAATCAAGTGTATCGGACCGATGCTGGAATAGAATTTCTCCCTGCTCATTCACAATAATGATGGTCGCACCGACCGTAATAATTGGGTGTTTACCAATTATTTTTCTTAAATCAGATACATAGCCCACACGATTACCTCCTTTTCTATAACTTCTTTCACAAAAACTAAATTACCTTCTTTTTCTAAAAACTCATAAACAAATCCATGTCAGGCTTTCCCGCCAAAGTGACTGAGCCACAAATTATGAACAGTAAAAAGTGTGATTACTGTAAAAACAACAATATTTTACAAAAAAAAGACTATTTACTCAGAATAGTCTTCTCATGCAAATAGCCTTTCTTTATTATCAATAAAACGTCACAATTTTTTCGAGAGGTAAACGACTAGAATTAAATGCAGGCGCTTTTGCTTTTCCAAGAGCAATAAGTGCGATTGGGAATTGATTCTCTGGTAATTCAAATCGCTTTGCAAAATCCACTTTATCAAATCCGCCCATAACTAACGTGTCATATCCACGATCTTTTGCTAATAAAAGAATTTGCATAGAGATTAATCCAGCATCATAGCTAGCAAATTGAGATAACACTTGCTGTGGAAGCTTAGAATAGGAATTATATGTATTAGTAGCATATGTCTCAGCAATAGCTTGTTCCATATAGCCTAGATCAACGTTTTGTGCATAAATTTCCTGAGCATTTTTATATGCTTCTGCATCTCCAATTACTGCGATAATAGCCGAGGATGCATCAATTGCAGCTTGGTTGTTTCCAAATGGTACTAATTCCTTTTTCTTCTCTTGATCTTGGATAACAATAAATCTCCAAGCTTGTAAATTACTTGAGGAAGGTGCACTAGAAGCAATTTCTAAAATTTCTTCCAGTTCTTTCTTTTCTATTTTAAATTCAGGGTCATAGGCCCTAACTGATTTGCGGCTTCTTATAACTTGTTCTAATTGTGACATTTTTATTTCACTCCTCATAATGTATATTTACAAATTGTATATAATAACTAACTTACCATTAGTAAGTTTATTTTGTCAAAGAAGTAGACTTTGTCCTAACACTTAATTGTAAGCATAATAAAATGATATTTTTGAAGAAGGAATTGTAGTTTGAATAGGATTCATGCAGGAAATAGAACGGGAGTATGCAGACTATTTTTTCTAAACGAAACTGGAAATGAATAGGATGAGTCTGGCTCCCTAGCGGACTCATCCTACTCATTTCTTAACTACAGGTATTTCACCTTATATAAATAGGATTAGTAAAAGCGACCAGCTCTGGGGTGCCATTATCAATGGAAGCATATAATTCTGATCGAATCCATTTTACATCTGTTTCCTTTATTTCAGCTTGAAGTTGTAACAGCCCAGGGCTGCCATGTAGTATTTCTCCAGTATTTGTTACTATAACCAAGACAGCATTATTACTATCAATGCGGCTATTATATTCCCATCCCTCTGATGAAACTTGTACAATTAACGGTTGATTTTCCACTCTATCAAGTACATCACCAACACTATAAGTCATGTCCTCGTGCTTTACGATAAGTTCAAGTGGTTTTCCATATGAAATACTGATTCGCCCTCCACGGATAGACTGTAAAAAAGCAGTTCTGAACGTATCTTTTGCTGCACTGCCTTGAGACATTTGTACATACGTAATTGCAGGTAAAGGATTTATTTCTTCATTATGATGCCAATCCCTTCCTGCAGTTGCTGTTATTCTATAGCCTTTATTCAACAAGTCTGTCCAATATAAAAAGGCCCGCTGATTATAGGCTTTCGACCCTGGTCTTGTGGAATTCCAAACTTCTATAAAATCAACGACATTAATGGATTCGACAGGGAATTCCCAGTGACAGCCTGTCCCGATTGGGTTACCGATCCGAAACGGGTGGGCTATTCCAACCAAGGCACCATGATGCCGAATGCTTTTAATACCTTTTTCAATATCTAATGGTCCAATTACTCGCCAATCCGTGTAGGCTGGCGAATCATATCCTATCGTTAGTAGGTGTCCGTAAAATGTCGTCCATTCCAAACCATACAGAATATTCAGACCTGTTTGATCTTCTGCTTGTTCGATTCCCTCAAAAGGGCTGATAGTATTATGATCTGTCATAACGACTGCTTTAAGGCCCATTTCCTTAGCAGCTTCTACCATTTCCAACAGTGACTGTTTCCCATCACTATGAAATGTATGTGTATGCAATTCAGATGGTACCCACCTCACAGGACCTTCTAGAGGGGGATATGCTGGAATACTTGAGTCATTATCTATTATTTGTTTATTTAACGGCCTATCTTGCCACGGTATCACCGTTTCGGATCCCAAATGGTGCCTTTTATATATACGAAGCTTATATGTACAGCTCTCTGTTACCAATGCATGAATGCTTACCGTAACAGACCATAGCCCGGCAGGATTTCTTTTATTAAGGAATCCTGCAGTTGAATTAAACTCACTAAGCATATGATGTTGGATAGGTGAATGATAATGACGCGCCCCTCTAAAGCCATCAGCATCATCAATGGATATTGTGAGCAGGTTTCTAATTAATTCATTTTGTGAAAGCTTTGCTTCATAATAGGTAGCAGCTTCTTCACTTAATCGGTTATTTTCATTTATATCTGTTTGATGTGGTGGGTCAAAAGAAAAATCCACATAAATTTCGTCCGTATCTTCCGGCACAAAAAAGCTGTGTTGGATATGTGATTGTGTACTTTTATTCGTTAATGTTGAATTGATTTCAAATAATATATGATCCTCTTTTTCTCTCATCTTGTTGTTTTACACCATCCTTACATCTCTTTTCGCCAAATAGTCATTTCCGATTCTATCCAGTTTAAATTTTCGTCAAAGGCTTTTTCTATATATTTTCTCATGTCGTTATTTTCATCGTAAGCGAAAACCTGCAAATTTCTCACGTTGACTTGAGGCAGCTTTTCATTAATAAGAGCAATCTTTATTTCGACTATATCTTCCATTGATTTCCCATCTGGCAGACAAATAGCTGTTCCAAAGTGATTGTAGGGACCAGTATATGCTGCCGAGAATTCGCCTAGCTTTTTATTATGTAAAGAACTTGAGTACCACTCGTTATCACCTTTAATCCGGCAAAGAAAATCTACGCTTGGGCTGCCAAGCTCCATGCCCCATACTGAGGATTGAATATAAATATACTGATTCACATTTTCGATTTTATTATAAGGCAAAGGAGAATTCTTCAACTGTCTCTCCGCTTCCCATTTCATGACATGATTGATATAAGGAAAACGCACCATGACTGTTTCTCGAGCCTCGTTTTCTATTTTCCATTCGTAGCTTGGAATAAAGGAGAAATGGTAGGAACTTGTAATTTCATCCGTAAAGTTCCCATTGCAGGTAGCTGTTTGAAGAATTATTTGGTTATCATCTACTTGATATGATTTCACCTGATGCTCTGCCCCTTGATATTCAACATATTCCACTTCATTCTGTTCATTCAAAAAAATACTTGCCATATATTCAATATCTAATAAACGCCCCCACTTTGACATTAACAGAACCGCAGGTGTCCCCTCATCTTCATGACTAAAAACCATATGATATTCAATTACCGCGCCTTTTTCCCATTTATCAAAAAAATAAATCATTTCTAAAGGAGTGTCCGTAAACAAATTATCAAATTGGCTGTACACTGCACGTCCATAAAGCTTAGGAGCATATTGAACTGCAAGTGCTTCCCGATCAGATAAAGCTAATTTTTCTAGCGTACAGCCTTCAAGCTGAGCAAATGCTTCACTGTTTCGAGGTGTTTCACAAAGCCATTCCATTTCGTATGTTCCAGGCTCCATTAAGCCAAGCAGACGCTTATATGTGAAGGTATTGCTTCCATAAAATAATATAATATCTTGATGATGCACTTGATTCACAGACAATCTCAGCATTAATGATTCATTATTTTCCTCCTGCCAAGAGGTAGATGCCAATGCCCTAAGATTAACAGCATAATAGCCTTTTTCCTCAATAATAAAGCTAGATTGATACCGCTCTAAATGCTTTAATTTTGCAGGGTTTAATACCGTCATCCTAACCATCTCCCTAATTTAAAATTAGAACATATCCTTCTTTGTCTTTTTCATATTATTTTGAATATATACATAGCCTACAATAGAGCATAGTACAAACATAAAAACAGCAAGTGCGCTTGATTGGCCGATCTCATTGTATACGGAAAAATGCTGCTGCATGGATACACCTAGCATTTGCGGCGCATTCCGATCGATAAGAAAGGGTGCTGTGAAGCTGCCAATTAAGCCCATAAACAGAAACGTTAATGCAACAAGCATTGTCTTATAGGAAAGAGGAAGTATGAAATGAATAAACAGCCTGAGCTTTGATGCCCCCGTATCTTTTGCACTTTCAATGACAGACCGAGGAATAGCTTGTAAAGCCGATAATAACAGCATGGTTGTAAAGGGAATATTAAACCACACATTAATCATTAATAAGCCTTTCATGTCATAAATAATGGAGGGCATATTGTTTTCACCAATGATTCTTGCAACCCAGCCATTATCTCGATAAAAATTTAAAAATCCATATATGGCGATGACGCCCGGAATAAACAATGGGATAAAATACAGCTTGTTGATTATTTTAGAAAAAATACTGTTACTAAAGTTAAGATAAATAGCTAATATATAGCTTAATCCTAAAGTTAATAAACAAGAAATAAATGTAATTACTAAAGTATGTTGAATGCTTTGCAAGATTAATGGCTCTGTAAAAATATATTGATAGTTCTCAAGTGAAAAGGCATCCTCTTCATTTTGAAAGCTCTCCATTATGGCAAGTGCGACTGGATAGATGACCAAAACAAGCAACGTTAGGAAAGAGGGCATAACAAGCCCTATTCCTAACACTGCTAATTTTGTTTTTTTCTGAATGACAAAACTCTCTTTTAAGGCCACTTCCCTACTCATTGACTCGCTACCTCTTTTTGCCAAACTTTCATTAATTCACTTGCTAGATCGCCGCCGTTAAAAGTACGGTAACCGCCACTGACTGCTTCAAATTTCTTTTGATCCTCTGCTGGCAATAGGTCCCACTTAATACCTGGATAGCCGTACATTGTATCTATAACCAGCTTCTGCACATCTTGAGTAAGAACATAATCCAGGAACGTTTCAGAGGCTTCCTTACGTTCATCATTACCATTATCCACAGCCATTAAATAAGCTGGTCCACCAGTAAAAGCTGGATCGATTTGTGTTAATTTAGTAGTATCTGGCAATAATTTTGAATTTATTTGTTCTAAAGCCATATCAGACCAAGCTGGAATCATATCAACCTCACCATTAGCAAGCAGGTCAACCGTTCCTTGATTCTTTTTAGGATATACTCCTGCTTTATAAAGGTTTGGTGCCATGTCCTTTAGTATTTGAATTCCTTTGTCCCAACTTTTCATAATACTTTCATCCTGAACATTCATAGCATTTTCATCAAGTTCGTTATAAACAGTTGATAGAACAAATGAGCTTCCTGCTCCACCTGTATTTGGATCATTGTAAGCAAAGCGGCCTGGATTATTTTCTATCCAAGCATTCAATTCTGCTGCCGTTGTCGGCACATCCTTTACTTTGTCTGAATTGTATGCAAGAACAACTGATGATGCACGATAAGGAACTGCTAGATTTTGTGTACCCTCTAGATTTTCTGCTTGAACATTATCTAGATTTTTAATAGATTCTGTTGAAAGTTCATAAAACAGTCCACCTTCCTCTTCGCTGCGGATAATATCAGCAAGTGCTCCTTCATAAATATCAATCTCAGAATCTTTATTTGCTTTTTTAGCTGCAACAATTCGATCAATTGTAGCCTGTCCACCTGTCCCAGACGGAACAAATACGAAATTCACATCAATATCCTTATGTTCTTCTTCAAATTTAGGAATAACTGTTTCCCAGAAAGTCTCAACATTTTGAGAGCCTGAACTGTATAGAGATATTTTAGTTACATCTTCTCCTCCGCTTGCCGCACTGTTTGTCTCGCTAGAATTACATGCAACTAATGAAAAGGTACTGACAGCTAATATTGTTCCTGTTAGCATTCTTTTTAATGATTTAGACTTTTTCATATACTTCAATCTCCTCTTTAGTTAGATTTTGTATTTTTGAATAACCATTAGTATGTATGTCCTGTTCATCTGTAAAGGTTTGAATTGTTGCGAACGTTATGCGGATGTTTTGGTGCATTTTAAATTGACTTATTTCACTGCGATCAATAAACATTTTTAGAATCCCAAACTCTGTTTTCAAGCTGACCTCTGCGTAATGACCTAACATCATCACTTTTTCAATCATTGCCTCAAGGCCATTTTCCACCTCACTTGCAAGCACAACATCCTCTGGTCTAACAGCAACAGTCACCGATTTGTTATATCGATTCATATTAGGAAAGTTAAGTGAACCGATATGAATTTTATTTCCTTCTGCATAACCTGTTAGGAAGTTCATCTTTCCAATAAATTGAGCAACAAACAGGGATGCAGGATAATTATAAATATTTTGCGGAGAATCAATTTGCTCCACTTCTCCTTTGTTCATTACAACAATTCGATCAGAGATGGCTAATGCTTCTTCTTGATCATGTGTCACAAATAGCATGGTAAGCTGCTGTTTTGCTTGAATCTCTCGCAGTTCTTCCCGTAATTCGTGTCTTAATTTTGCATCAAGAGCAGAAAACGGTTCATCCAACAACAGCACTTTCGGTTCAAGTAGCAATGCACGTGCCAAGGCAACCCTTTGTTGTTGACCTCCAGATAATTCACTTGGAAACTTCTTTTCATAGCCTTGAAGCTGTACTAGATTTAATGCCCATTTCACTTTATCGATAATATGAGCTTTCTTCATTTTCTTAAGCTTTAAGCTAAATGCCAGATTATTAAATACAGTCATATGCGGCCATAAATTATAGCTTTGGAAAACCATTGCACTTGGCCTCTTTTCAGGCGGAAGGTGGTTCACCTCATGCCCATCGATTATGATGGAACCATCATTAGGCTCGATAAATCCGCCAACACTGCGAAGGACAGTAGATTTCCCACAGCCTGAAGGCCCAAGCAACGTAACCATTTCTCCATTTTGAATATCTAAGGAAAAGCTTTTTACACCTTCTCCTGTAGGATAAATTTTACTTAAATTAGTTATTGATAAGCTAATTGACACGCTTGATTACCTTCCTTCCTTTGGTTGCAACCATTATTTAAGACGCATTCCGTTTGCAAATGAATCTGCCCCAACAAATTTTCTAGCGGCAAATAGCAAAATGATCGTTGGAAGTGTCAATATTACTGAAAACACTGCACCTGCTGTACTTGGATAGTCCGCTATGATGGAATACATGATAACTGGCATCGTTTTATAGTCTGGTATTCCTACTAATAAGGTTCCTTGTGCTTCATCTAAGGAAGATAGGAAGGTAAAAACAGACGCCACGATAATTCCCGGCTTAGCCATCGGTAAAGTGATATACCAGAATACCTTTAACGGAGATGCCCCAGCATCGCGAGCAGATTCCTCTTGTGAACGATGCACATTCTCAAATGCAGCAGAAGGAATCCAGGTCATGAGCATAAGCGTATTAATTAGGTGTATTAATATAATCCCAATGAATGTATTCATAAGGTTGTATTGATAAAATAAAACGGCGATTGCAACATATAATCCCATTTTCGGAAAAGCATTAGTCAGCAAGAAGGAGAAAAGAAAAAACCTCCTTAATGGAAAACTGATGCGGGCAAACGCGTATGCTGCAGGAATACAAATAATAAGGGAAATCATGGTAACTATTGCTGCAATAAGAAAAGATAACCACACTGATCTTACGATTGACTCATCTGCTAAGACGAAGCTCCACCATTCCAATGACCAAGACTTTGGCAAAGCATCAGGATATTGCCACTCACCAGAAAACGCTAGTAACAGTAAATTCAATAAGGGGCCAAAAAAGAATAGCAGGAAAATCGCAAGTAGAATGAATTCAACTACTTTCCCCTTACCAAGTGTTTTAAAATACCACAATATCTCTTCTCCTCTCCTGTTAAGATAAAGATTTTTAAAAATAAGAAGTCTATACCTCTTAGCTTTAATTTAACAAACGATTATTAATAATCTTTCATCTATTTGTTGTTTTCTTGTAAATATTCATAACTTTCCTTTATCTTTCGTTAGGTTGTCTAGACTTCTTTTAAAAAACAAAAAACCAATCTATTAAAATGATAGATTGGTTATCCAACTCTTTGAGCCTATTAAATTTATCTTGTTCTATTTACAGTGAATGTAAAAACGTCATTCCTAAAATAATCTAATGAATAGAGAACTGGGCGATTTTGATGATCGTAATGAAGTTGCTTTAATAATAAAACAGTCGTTTCTGGATGAATAAGCAGCTTATGACAATTACGATCTGTATGAAGGGGAACAACAATTTCTGTTGTAGCTCTAGCGATATCTATATTGCATTCTTTTTTTAAGTAATCGAATAGAGAGCCGATTGAGCCTTGATTAATCATTTTTTTCTTAACAAGAGATTCCGCAATGACATTCTGAGAAAACACAACAGGTTCATCATTCGCCGTTCGGATTCTTTCATGAATGATTACCTCTTCTTCCTCCTTGAGTTGTAGAAGATTTCTCCATTCCTCTGTAGGGTTATCCAGCTTTATTTTTTCCCGTTTTTCCCCGTCCTCTAAGCCGGCATACTTTATCATGGAGGTAACACTCATTAGCTGCTCTAAGCTATTCGGTGTCTTAGGCAATGGGTTAACAACAAATGTCCCTACCCCATGCTTAACATAAAGCTTTCCATTTTCTTCAAGAAGGCGGATAGCGGAACGTACGGTTTCTCGGCTGACTTTAAATTCTGCTGCTAGCACTATTTCAGAAGGCAGCCTGTCACCTGACTTTAGTTTGCCTGAATGCATGTCTGCCTCAATTTTTTCTTTTATTAACATGTAAAGAGGTTTCACTATAATCCTCCCTCTAGTTTTAGGTTAGATACTTTAATATTTTATGTAAGGTACGTCTCTAATACAGGTTTATTATATGTGTTAATCGTTAACGTAGGCAATAATATAGTAGACCTGTGAATCAGAATTTAAAAAGTATACATAATAATTACAATCTTAATATATTGTGCTTCTCTAAAATACGCGATTGCTTTTCATTTACATCTATTCTTTAATCGAAATGAACATCGGCAACGTCAACCAAGTATAAGCGTCTTTATCCCTGCTTTAATAAAAGGAAAAACTTTGGAA
Source organism: Niallia taxi (assembly GCF_032818155.1). Lineage (NCBI taxonomy): Bacteria > Bacillati > Bacillota > Bacilli > Caryophanales > Bacillaceae > Niallia > Niallia taxi. The sequence continues at coordinate 2,070,328 of NZ_CP102589.1, read as the reverse complement.
TTTACCAGTGCTAATTACTTTACAGATTTCAGGCAATGATGTATCCTCTTATGGTAGCAGTTAAACAATCATACATGTCTCTGTAGCTCAGTAGGATAGAGCGACAGCCTCCTAAGCTGTGTGTCGTGGGTTCGATTCCCTCCAGGGACGTCATAAAAAAAGCTGGCTTATTAAGCCAGCTTTTTCCTATGCTCTTCCATTTAATACGGAAGGACTTTTATATTGGAATTGGTGTGTACCGCTTCCTATTTCCACTCGATTTTCCCCATGCAATATAACTGTTGCTGTCGTATTTGGCGGTATCTTTACTTCCAGCTTTATGAAGTCGTTGTTTCTTTCCCAAGCAGATGACAGGATTCCATATCCTGTTCTCAAAACCGCTTTAGCACTACTCAACCCAACATTCACATTTGGCTCGATAATACTATGTTTATAGCCTGGTAAGATATGCTTGATGCCTCCGGGCTCGCGGTAAAGCCAATCGCCAATACACCCGAAGGCATAATGGTTAAAGGACATATGCCCGACTGTTCCGTCTTTTTGAATAGCTGACCACGATTCCCAAATGGTCGTTGCACCCCTTTCTACTTCGTAAAGCCAAGAAGGACAATCCGTCTGGTAGAGGATACGATAAGCGATATCTTCATATCCTTCCGCAATTAGCACATCCATTAAATACGGAACAGATAAAAAGCCTGTATCTAATTTATGGTCATTGTCTTTAATTAATTGTGCTAATTGCGCTGCAACCAGCGGACGTTTTTCACTTGAAACCATGTTCATTTGCAGTGCCAAAATATAAATCCCTTGAAAGTGAGCGCTAATTCTGCCATTTGATTCTATATATTCCTCCTCAAAGGCTTTGCGTATACGTTTGTTCAAAGTGTAGTAAGTCTGGCTAATTTCCTTGTCTCCATGAAGTTCTGCTATTTTAGCGAAAAGCAAGGCAGAATTTGCATAAAAACAAGTTGCCACAAGCTCTTTTGTAAGTATTGCACTGTCCATCGGTCCTGTATTTTCATTCGCACTTTCGACTATGCTTGGAATAAGCCAGTCGCCAAAATGAAAGCCTGTATTCCATAAATACTTTTGTCTTTCTAAAACAATCGGGTCCGTTTCTGTCATCGAAACTGGTATCTCTGTTTCTGCCTTGTCTTGAACATATTCCAGCCATTTTGCCATTGCTTCATAGTTCTGTTCCAGCACACGTACATCGCCATAGCGCTCATACAGCACCCATGGAACGATAATAATCGCATCCCCCCAGCCTGCGCTGGAAAGCTGCCCCATGCTTGAGCATTCCTTTACATAGTATTTTCCAGTCGGCACGAAGTTGGCAATCTGACCATCTGGAAACTGTTCTTTTCTGACATCCCCTAGCCAGCGTTCCAAAAATGTATATACGTCCATGTTAAAAGCAGCTGTTGGTGCAAAAACCTGTAAATCACCTGTCCAGCCAGCTCTTTCTCTTTGCGGACAATCTGTCGGAATGGACAGCATATTTGTTTTCTGGCTCCACTGAATATTTTGCTGCAGCCTGTTCAAGCGTTGATCCGAACATTCGAAATGGCCAGTTGTCTCCATATCACTGTAAAGAACAATTGCTCGCACAGCGTCTTTTTTTATAGGTGCCTTAAGACCTGTGATTCTTACATAGCGGAAGCCATGAAAAACAAATCTCGGCTCATATACTTCCGAACCGTTCCCTTTTGCAATAAATATATCTGTCTGATCCTTATTTCGGCCGATAATGTTCATAAAGAACTTTCCGTCTTTATCCAGCACCTCACTATGCTGAAGTGTGATTATGTCCCCATTCCTCGCTTCGATTGCAATCCGAATGCGTCCGGCAATGATTTGCCCGAAATCAATAATTTGGGCACCATCCGTTTCACGATGAACGGATAGTGGAACAATTTCCTCCATTGCGCGCACATTTGGTCCAAACTGTGCAACTAGATTATCGAAGGAATAATCTACCTGTTTTACATTCTTCCAATTTTGATCATTAAAGTCAAAACAGCTCCAATCTTGCTGTTCTAAGCGGGCATCGTATTTTTCTCCAATAAATAAATCAGCATACTCCCATGGACCTGTACTTGAAACAAACTGCTCATCTGAAACAATGCGTTCTGTCGTTCCGTCCTGATATTCTACCTCCAGCTGCAGCAGCAAACCAAGTTTGTTCCCGAATTGGCAGCTGTGCCCTGTCAGCTGAATGCGGCCAATATACCAGCCGTCTGCAATAACTGCTCCGATTGCATTATTTCCAGCAGTAAGCAAATCTGTCACATCATATGTTTGGTATTGAAGACGGACATTATAGGCCGTAAAGTCTGGTGCGAATTCATTATTCCCGACACGACTGCCGTTCAGCTCCAACTGGTAAACACCATGGCTTGTTACATACAGCCTTGCCTTTTTTATGTCACCTGTTATCGTGAATTTTCTTCTCAAAAGCTGTGGTGGACGAAGGTCCTTTGCTTTTTCTTCCAAGCTTTTATCCTTGAAACCCCCTGAAAACATTTCCTGCACTGTAATAAAAGGCTCCTCGACTGCTTCCTTCTGTTCCGGTTCAATCCAACAAGCCTGCCAGTCGTCTTTACGAAGCAGTCCCATTTCCCATGATGCTTTACTCCAATCAGAAATCTGTCCTTTATTATCCCAAATCCTCACTTTCCAGAAATAACATTTCCTTGCTTTAAGACTTGGTCCTTTATATGGAATCCACACAGATTGATCACTGTCTGTTTTTCCTGTATTCCAAACCTCCTCCCCATCCTCATCTGCCACGATAAGATGATAGGCAGATTGCAGCACATTATTCTCCTCTGAATTAATCATCCAGCTAAAACGAGGTGATGGGATATCAATGCCGAGAGGATTAGTTTGATTTTCCACCTTTAAATTTTTTACAAATATGCTTTTATCCATTGATAACACCCTTTTCCACTGATTCTTTTTTGTTTTTGTCCTTTGTACGATAGAAAAACATAAATATCGTAAACAATAAGGCACATACTGCTGGAATAATCGCAGATGTAACGAGGATTCCTTCTAAGCTTCGAGCTGTTGGTGTCATGCCTGATTTGTAACCAAATGCAGCTAAAACAAATCCGGCAAGACCGCCTGCAATCGACGAGCCTACCTTTTGGATAAAGTTATATAATGCGTAATACACGCCTTCAATGTGTAATCCATTCTTTTTTAGCTGGTAGGCTATCGCATCTGGGAGTGAACCCCATGCAGCAAATAAAGCAACCGAAGTTAACGCGGACGCAGCAATATTCAAAATTAATACAAGCGGAATTATATGGACTGGTGCGGCATAGATGGACAAAAAGTTAAGGAGCGTTAACAGGCCTGCTGCAATATAAAACTTTTTCATGCCGATGCGGCGGACAATTGCCGGCAGGAGGAAGGTGATTACCAACCCGGCAAGACCGCCCGCTGCTGAGACGACACTGAAAAGATTTGCATTGCCAACATTGTAAATAAAATAGTAAATACCCGCAGCACCTCGGATTCCAAGGCTTATTTGCATCATTAAAAAGGATGCAGAAAGAATAATAAACGGTTTATTTGTGAGCACTGTTTTCCAGGCATGTTTAAAGGGAATATTTTCATTTAGCTCACTCGTTGTTACTTGCTCTTTAGTACCTTTAAAACACAGGAATAGTAGCAGGATTGCCATTACACCAGTAACAGCTCCCATAAAGAAATAGCCTGATCTTTCAGAAGGAAACATACCAACAACAGGAACTGTTATACTGCCAGCAAGTGCTGCAGCGAGTCCGGAAAAAAGCATCAGATACTTCGTTAATTGAGCCCTTTCTTCAGGATTATCTGTCATTACTGTGTTAAGGGCTGCATGCGGAATACTGACAACACTGTAAAGAATGCTGATAAGGAAATAAAGACTGAAGGCGTAAAAAACCTTTCCTCCTTCCCCTATCTCTGGTGCGAAAAATAAAAACGCCGCTGTAACCCCATATGGAACTGCTCCAAAAAGCAAATAGGGCCGCAGTTTCCCCCATTTTGAATTTGTTTTGTCAACCATAAAACCGAATGGCAAATCGAATGCTGCATCAATAAACCGGACAATTAACAGAATGGATCCTGCTGTTGCAGCAGAGATACCTAATACATCTGTATAAAAGTACAATAAATACATCGAAACAAAAATATAAACAAAGTCTTTACCAAATGCACCTGCGCCAAAAGCCAGCTTCTCCCTGAGTAAAATGCTAGAATATGCTTTGCTCGCCATTTTCCCCACTCCTTTTCCTCTTATCATTGAACCGTCCACAAAAAAAGACTGACTATTTCATAAAACGCTTGCTTAATAGTTGTAAGCGGTGTCATAATCATTTTATATAATTAACTGTTATATTTTTATGTCAAATGAACGGCTATTCTATAACAATTAGTAACCTATTAGAGATAAGGGTATGGTGAGGCTATGTTGGTGAAGGACTTGAAAAAAAAGCTGCTTGCTGAAAATGAAATTGAAGCAATCGCTTTATCATCAGGTGTATATAACCTGAAGGAAATATTATCGACTATTAATCGGATTTCACCAGTAACAGGCCTGGATTCTGTCCTGTCAGCAGACTTGTTGATGAAAAAACACGAGAAAATAACCTTCATGAAGCATCCCCGTTATGTAGACATAGAAGTACATAAACATGATTATTTAGAAATCAGCTATGCGTATTTTGGCAGCTTTACACAGTGGATAGATGGAGAGACAGTTGAAATGCAGGAGGGTGACTTAACAATATTAGATACAGACGTGATGCATACAATAAAAAAGGCAGACAAGGACACAATCATTATCAACATCCTCTTACGTAAAACTTACTTTAATCACGATATTCTCGCCCGCTTAACAGAAAATGATTTAATATCCAAATTTGTTATTGACACCATATACAAGCCGAAAATGAAGGGCCGTTACCTTTACTTCCCGTCTTCTGGAAATAAAAAAATCCGCCAATATATTAATGAAGGGCTATATGAGTTTTATAAGCCCAATATAGCCAGCCAGGAAGTTATAAGCTGTAATATTGTTCTCCTATTTACAGAGCTGATGAGAATATCAAAGAAACAAAGTCAGGTGGTAGCTAAGGATGAAAGCTGGAATCTAGTAATCTTAGAAATCCTTCAATATATTGAAGAGCATTATTTAACAACAAGCTTAAAAGAGGTTGCCTCCATATTTCATTTTCACCCAAATTATTTGAGCAGGCTGCTGAAGGAGAATATTGGAAAAACCTTTAGTGAAATGGTTCAAGAGCTTCGACTTCGTCAAGCAAAGCTTCTACTAGAAAATACACAAATGAAAATAAACAGAATTGCAGATGAAACTGGCTATACCAACTTTAATCATTTTTATAAAAAATTTAAGGAATATTATAAATGTACTCCCGCAGATTACCGTAAAGGACTGCTTGAGCAAAAAGACAAGAAGAAATGAGTTTCTATGAAGCTATTAAGATTATCTTCGAAAATCCATAACAGTTCTTTGACAATACTCTATCTATTTCCTATAGTAAAGTAGGACTATCCTCACATTTGAAGGAAAGGAAACTTACAATGGATACTAAATTGAATTCTCGTGACAAAATATTGCAAACAGCTTCTCGTCTTTTTCAGCTGCAAGGCTATCATGCAACAGGTATGAATCAAATCATAAGTGAAAGCGGATTGCCGAAAGGGTCTATCTATCATCATTTTCCGCAAGGCAAAGAGCTTCTCGCCATTGAGGCTGTCCATTTTACAAGCAGCTTTATTGAAAGAAAGCTGCTTGCAATAATGGAGGAAATATCAGAACCGGTTGAAGCAATTCAAGCGTTTATAAAGGATACATCAAGCCAGTTTGATTCCCCTGAAAGCATTGAAGGAATTCCTGTCGGCCTGCTTGCAAGCGAAACAGCACTTATTAGTGAACCATTACGCCTTGCTTGTATAGATGCATTTTCAAAATGGGAGAAAATCATTGCTGATAAATTAATCCAACATGGGGAGAAAGAAGAGCATGCATTAAAAATGGGGATGCTGATTAATTCTATGATTGGCGGAGGGATTATGCAGTCCATAACTCGTAAGGATAAAGCCCCACTTATCGCTGTTATGGAAACAATTCCACAAATTTTAAAAACTAAGGGGTAGTATTTTTTATCCCTTTGTATTATTATTCTAGACAGACTGGTCTAGTTATTTTGTAAAGGAGCGAAAAAAATGAAAAAATTAAATGACTACTTACCAACCGAAAAAACACCCTATTTACTGCGAAGTGGAAATGGAGAGCACCTGCTGTTCGGCAGACAAGTCGCAACAATTATGGCTAATGCTGCAAGTACAGATAATATTTTCGGAATGGTGCTGATTACAGGCGGAAAAGACGATTCATTTCCTTCCCATCTTCATGAAAAAACACATGAAGGAATTTTAGTTCTTAGTGGAAAATTGGAAGTTTCTTTTGGCGGTGAGAGCTATTTGCTTACAGAAGGAGACTATGCCCATATTCCTGCTGGTACGGTACATAGCTACAAAATGCTTGCCCACAGAACGAGATTTATCTCTTATACTTCAAATGGTGACGTGACAAACCTTTATCGCATCATCGGTAGTCCCTATTCACATGCTGAATATCCTCCACATGTTAATAAAGACATTTCTGCTGTCTTGCTGGCAGAAGCCGAGGCAAAAACAGACTTCGAATTAAGCAGGCAAAAACCAACGGCTAAATGGACATTGCCAAATAAAACAAGGCTTCCTGATACACTTAGCCCCTATGTTATCCTTTCCGGTGAAGGTGACCGTTTATTGACAGGTGACCAGCTTCACCGTATTATCGCATCACAAAAAAATACAGATGGCCAATTTATCATCGTTGCTTCAGATGGACCTAAAGGGGACAGAATTGTAGAGCATTATCATGAACAGCATACAGAGACCTTTTTCTGTCTCGAGGGTAAAATGACGATGTGGGCAATGGGAGAAGAAATCGAGATGCACCCTGGAGATTTTCTGCATGTTCCTGCAGGTATCGTTCATTCCTATCGCCTTGACTCCCACTATACGAAGATGGTCGGTCTGCTTGCCTCCGGATTATTTGAACCTTTCTTCCGCATTTTAGGTGATCCTTATGAGCATTGTATGTTCCCAAGTCAACCAATGCCCTTACGTTTTGACAGGATTATAGAAAACTTGGAAATGTTAGATTTGAAGGTCGTGAGCAAAAACTAGCAACCTATAAGTTTATAAAGGAGAAGAAAAATGGCTGGCGATTTAAAATTGGAAAAGCTAAACAGTAACCGTTTAGTGGCGGTACTTACTTTTGCTCTAGTAATAAGTGTTATGAATTCAACAATGTTCAATATGGCAGTCCCTTCTATCACTAAGGAATTCAAGCTCTTGCCAACAGAAGCAGGCTGGATTATAACTGCTTATATTATCATTTATGCGATTGGATCTGTTCTCTATGGGAAGCTAGCCGACAAATATATGCTAAAAACCTTGCTGACTATCGGCTTATGCACTTTTGCTGCTGGAAGTATCTTGGGGTTTGCTGCTAACAGCTTTCCCCTGCTGCTTGCGGGCAGATGTCTGCAAGCAGCAGGAGCATCTGTTATGCCGACTGTTGCAATGATCATTCCTGCCCGCTTCTTCCCTAAGGAAACAAGAGGGCGTGTTTTAGGTTTAACATCTGCAGGAATGGCATTAGGAACAGCAATTGGCCCCATCGTTGCTGGAGGTGTCACCAGCTTCTTTAACTGGCATTATCTTTTTGTTATTTCTCTGCTCTCTCTTATTACATTGCCGTTTTTCCGCAAATATTTAAAGGAACAAAAACGACAGAAAAAAGGGAAAACGGATCTACTTGGAGCGGCATTTTTGGCTTGTGCTCTTGCTTTCCTTCTGTTAGCAATCACACTAAGTGCATTAAGCTATGCTGCTTTATTTGCTTTATGCTTTGTCTTATTCATTTGGAGGATAATGAAAGTAAAAAATCCATTTATACCGATTTCCTTGTTCAAAAACAAACAGTTTTCATTAGGAATTGCCATTTCCGGTATTTGTTCAGGAATAGGCTTTGGAATTCCATATTTGACGCCGCTATTATTGCAGGAGGTTAATGGATTGTCGCCTCTTTTAAGTGGTTTATACATGTTCCCAAGCGCATTAATAGCAGCATTATTAGGGATTAGCGGTGGAAGACTTGCCGATAGGAAGGGGAATCGCTCTCTAACCCATTTAGCTTTGATAGGTTTCTTTATCGGCTTTAGCGTTTTGTCCATTTTTGCAGGATATTCACCATATATGACAATGTTTATCCTTATTTTTGCATGTATCGGCCAAACATTTATGCAGATTTCCATGGCAAACACTGTTTCAAACACTTTGCCTAAGGCTGATGTAGGTGTCGGAATGGGGATAATGATGATGATTAATTTTATTTCCGGGGCAGTGTTTACAACGATGATGAGTGCATCCCTTGAGAAAAAAGACCTTAGCATGCAGCTGAATCCACTCCTGCTGACACAGAATGGAATTAGCTACAGCAATATATATACAGTACTAAGTATTCTTGTTGTTATCATCACTTTAACCTATCATTTTCGTTTGAAGGAAAATAGTGCTGAATATGCAAAATAGGAAGGCTTCCGCCTTCCTACTTTGCATGACTATCTTATCTGCTGACCAGCCGTTGGACATGTATTGCCAAATACAGCTTTTCATTATTTGTAATGCTATAGTCAAATTGCTTCATAATATATTCACTGATTTTCTCTGTGCATTCAAAGCTTCCTGGATGCTTTTGTCTAAAGGCATCATACAAGAATGGATCGTCATCCTGCAAATACGTTTTGCTGTACAATCTTTGACCAAAAAACTTCAAATGAGTGAGAAACCGAAAATAATTCAATGATTCTTCATCAAATTCCATTTTATAATGATATTTCACGATATTAAGAATGTCTTGCATGACCTTTGTGATGTTCGCAACATCTGGCATCTCTTCACTAAGACCAGCATTAACGATATGCATCGCAATGAATCCCGCTTCATCCTCAGGTAAATCGACACCGAACTTCTCATTCAGCAAACGCAATGCCTCTTTGCCGATTGTATATTCATCTTTGTAAAACCTTTTAATTTCCCATAATAATGCATTGTTGATTATGTGTCCTTGTTGAATTCTTTCCACAGCAAAGTGAACATGATCTGTTAAAGAAATATAAAAACTATCCGTGAAGGTTCTGCCAAGTCTGCTTTTTGCAAGCTTGATAATTTCTTCGGTCACTTCCATATATTCAAGGGGAACTTCATATAGAAGGGTTTTAAATTTCTGTGAAATGTCTTTGTTTTTCAGCTCAAAAATCTTTTCAATTTTCTCTTCGTCCACAATATCTCCTGGCTTTTTTTGCCATGCAAGACCTTTTCCGATGATGATGAGCTCTTCCTGGTTGTCATCCATTACGCTAATGACATTATTATTAAATACTTTGGCTATTCTCATGTAACCACCTATTCGTTTATTATCGTTCTATTACTTATAATATAATGGAAAATAGGAATCTAAAAGGATTATTTTTCGAAAATTCAAAAGAAGGAAAGCAACTGACTCGCTTTCCTAAAGGTGTTTTCTTTATAAATTTTCTCCATTTGTCGCAATAACCTCTTTATACCAATCAAAGCTTTTTTTGCGTGAACGCTCTAATGATCCATTTCCTTCATTATCCTTGTCCACATAAATGTAGCCATAGCGCTTTTTCATTTCTCCAGTTGATGCACTCACAAGGTCAATCGGGCCCCAGCTCGTGTAACCTAGTACTTCGACACCTTCATCGATTGCTTGAGATAGCTCCTGTAAATGCTTGTTTAAGTAGTCGATGCGATGATCGTCCGTGACAGCCCCATCCTCTTCAGGGATATCAATGGCACCCAATCCATTTTCAACAACAAACAACGGCTTTTGATAACGGTCATATAATTGGTTTGCTGTAATGCGGAACCCTTTAGGATCAATTGTCCAGCCCCACTCTGACTTTTCTAAAAATGGATTTTCAATCGAGCCGAATACATTGCCGGAAGTCGTCTTATTGATTTCCGGATCTGTGCTTGTCGTTCTGCTTGCATAATAGCTGAAGCCAATATAATCTACCGTGTTATTCTGCAGAATTTCCTCATCCGTTGCTTCCATCTCGATTGTAATATTATGGTCTTTAATGAATTTCTTTGCATAGCCAGGATACTTACCGCGAGATTGAATATCAATGAAGAAGAAAGAATCGCGATCCTTTTCCATTGCATCGAGAACATCATCAGGATTACAGCTGTATGGATAGGTTTGTCCAGCTGCAAGCATACAGCCAATTTTAGCGTCAGGACTGATTTCATGGCATGCTTTAACAGCTAATGCACTTGCAACAAGCTGGTGATGTGCTGCCTGGTATTTCACCTGCTTCTTATCTTCCCCTTCTTCAAATACAAGACCAGCTCCAACAAACGGAAGGTGAAGAAGCATGTTAATTTCATTAAATGTCATCCAATACTTTACTTTATCTTTATAACGGTTGAAAAGAGTTGTCGCATATTTCTCAAAGAATCCTACAAGCTTGCGGCTTCGCCAGCTTCCATAGTTTTTAACAAGATTTACTGGCACATCGAAATGGGCGATCGTAACAACAGGCTCAATTCCATATTTCAGCAGCTCATCAAATAAATCATCATAGAATTTCAGTCCTGCTTCATTTGGCTCTGCATCATCCCCATTTGGAAAAATTCTTGCCCAAGAGATCGATAGTCGCAATGCTTTGAAGCCCATCTCCGCAAATAATGCAATATCCTCTTTATAGCGGTTATAAAAATCAATTGCTTCATGTGATGGATAGAATTCTCCTTCTAATGGTTCGTATGAAGATAAATTCCCCATCATAATGTCCCATCTTTTTTGACCTGTCGGCAGTAGATCAACTGTTGTTAAGCCCTTTCCGTCAGCAAGATATGCACCTTCTGCTTGGTTTGCAGCGATTGCGCCGCCCCATAAGAATCCTTTTTGAAATGCCATTTTCTTTTCCTCCTTTATATTCATTGTAGAAGATAAGGAGCTTATGCTCCTTATCTTCTACCTCCCTATTATTTTACATCTAATTTGAACAGCTCATCTACTGTAGTGACTTGCTTTTTATTCGTTAACTCCATGCTGTAATCCTTATAGTTTGTTACAACTACAGGTGTTGTTAACAGCTTACCTGCTTTGCGAATTTCTTCGATGTCAAACTCAATAAGCAATTGGCCTTTTTCCACGTATTCACCTTGGACTGTATATGCTTTAAAGTATTTTCCTTCAAATTGTACAGTATCCATCCCAATATGAATTAAAATATCTGCACCAGAATCAGTCGTAATACCAATAGCATGATTTGTTGGGAATAATGCTGATACTGTTCCAGAAACTGGAGCATAAAGCTTCCCTTCTGTTGGTTCAATTGCAAGGCCATGACCTAATGCACCTGTTGAAAATGCTGCATCTTCTACTTCTGATAATGCTTTCACTTCACCATTTAATGGACTAATGATAACCTCATGCTGTACTGCTGTTGTTGCAGCTACTTCATTTGAAGCAGATTTTACTTCTGTATTAGTACTTGCAGCTTTTTCTTTGCCAATTCCGCCAAACAAGTACGTTAAGATGAAAGCAACGATGAATGCTACAACGATTGCAATTAGTGCACCCCATAAATCCATGCCAAGACCATCAGGACTAATGTATGTTGGGATTCCAAAAATTCCAAGACCGCCAATGATGTAACCCTTTACATTAGCAAGACCTAAAATAGCTCCACCTGCTGCTGCACCAATACAGCTGATGATAAATGGTTTCTTTAATGGTAATGTAATTCCGTAAATAGCCGGCTCAGTAACACCGAAGATACCGGAAATGAATGCTGGTATACTCAATGATTTCAACTTTTTATCTCTTGTTTTAATTAAGATTGCAAGAACTGCACCAATTTGAGCGAATGATGCGGCAAATACTGTTGCAAGAATTGTATCGAAGCCCATTGTCGCCACATTGTTGATCGCAATTGGCACTAAGCCCCAGTGAAGCCCGAAAATAACAATTACTTGCCATAGACCGCCAAGCAAAATCCCTGCAATTAATGGACTTAGGTTATAAAGGAATAAGGAACCTGCACCGATCAAGCTGCTTGCCCATGTTGCAATCGGGCCAATGACCATAAATGTAATTGGAATAACAATTAATAATGTTAATAATGGCACTACAAATGTTTTAACAACATCTGGAATAAAGCTACGAAGCCATTTTTCTACTTTTGCTGCAAAGAATGTAGAAAGAATAATTGGTATAACAGATGATGAATAAGACATTAAAATAACGGGAATTCCTAAAAATGTAACATAAATTGGTGATTCAAACATCGTACCTGCAAATACTGTGTACAGCGGGTCTCCTGTTGTTAAGGTCGAAAGGGTCGGATATACTAGCGCTGCTCCGATCGCCATTCCGATGAACGGTGTACCGCCGAACTTTTTGATTGCTGTATATCCTAAGAAGATTGGCAAGAAATAAAATAGCGCATCACCGGCAGCATTTAAGATTTGGTATGTGCCAGATGTATTTTCCAGCCAGCCAAGTGCGACAAATAATGCATTAAAGCCTTTGATCATCCCTGATGCGGCTAACACGCCAAGGACTGGTGTAAAAATGCTAGAAATCATATCAATAAAGCGGCTGAAAAGAGAACCTTTAGGTCCTTCATCCTCCTCAACTTGCTCCTGACCTTGAAAGCCACCAACTGTAACTACAGCTTTGTATACATCAGGTACATGGTTTCCGATAACGACTTGATATTGACCGCCGCTTTTCATGACTGTAACAACATCATCCATGTTTTTTAATACCTCTGTATTTGCTTTTCCTTCATCCTTTAGCTTAAAGCGAAGGCGTGTAATACAATGGACCGCATTGGAAACGTTTTCTTTTCCGCCCACATTAGCAATAATGTCTTTTGCCAGCTGCTCATATTTCATTTTTGACCCTTCCTTCTTTTATCTATTTTTGGTTTTTGCCAAATAAAAAACCTGAGCCCACTAAATCACACTATATAAGCGTGTTCTAGTCAGTTCAGGTTATGCCCACTTAAGGTAACATTCCATCAAGGAACTTATTAAGTTGTTATTTGATAGGTTTAATTTATCATGAGAACGATTTCATGTCAACGCTTTCAATAAAATTTTTTTCTATCTATTACAGATTAGTTGATTTTTTGCGTATCGTGAGTGAAGGAAGCCTGACATAAGCAAATAACAATGATTCAAACCAGAACTAATCTATTAATTTTCGGCGGCTATACTGTTTTTTCGATTTTCTATTGAGAAGTGACCAATTTTTGTATATTTCAGGGAGTTTTCCACATGATATAAACGGATGAAATTTCCGTATAGTATAACATCCCTTTATGCAAATTAATTAAAAGATTATAGGTGAAGAAAATGTTAGTTGATATCACAGTGGAATTATGTGTCGGGTTTATTACACTTCTGTTGATGCTGAAAATTCTAGGTAAGATTCAATTTTCGCAAATTACTCCCTTTGACTTTATAACTGGAATGGTATTAGGGAATTTCGTAGGAGATTCTATCTTTGATGAGCGTACAGGTGTGCTTGATATCGTATACAGCATTTTACTTTGGGGTCTACTTATCTACCTTGTTGAGTTACTGACACAAAAGTCCTTTATACTGCGCGGCTTCTTTGAAGGAAAACCATCCATGCTTATTAATAAAGGAGAGATTGATTTTAAAGCGTTAAAAAAAAATCATATTGATTTAAGCCAGTTGCAGCATCTTTTAAGAAAACAAGGCTATTTTTCTTTATTTGACGCAGAGTATGTCATTTTGGAACAGGATGGTAATATTAGTGTTGCACCAAAGCATTCATATGGTGCTCCTACTAAAGAAGATTTACAGATTCCAGAAAAAAAAGTACAGCTTGCATATGCATTAGTGCTTGATGGTAAAGTAAATAAACAAAATCTAAAAACACTCCAATTTAACGAAGGCTGGCTGAAAAAGCAGTTATCCCAACAGCAAATTTCAGATTATAAAGATGTCCTTTATGCTGAATGGCAGGAAGATAAAGGGCTACAAGTGGCAACATATAATAAAGCTCCAAATCAATGACAACATAAATGTGGAAGGAAGGTAGATGATGAATGAAAAAACTACTAATTTTATTGGTAGGTGGAATAATTTTCGCAAATGGACATTATACTTATGCCAAAACGGAAACAAAGGCAGAAAGAGTCGAGGGCTACTTTACAACAGAGGATATTCTTTTCTCTATATTTGAGCCAAAATTAATCAAAATAGTTCAAGATCAATACGGGAAGGAAATGATTGTTAATCCATTAAAGGTAGAAGATGTCGCCATTATGCAGAAGCAAACAGGCAAAAACAGTTACAATGGCTGGTATGAAGTAAAGCTGTCCATTCTTGTCGGAGAGCCTGATGGCGATACATATACAGATACAGTAATCCTCGAAATTGACGCACCGAATATTGGCGGCACTGCACCACGGTTAAAAAGCGAAAAAGTGAATGGACTTGAAATCAAGCTTGTAAAATATTATAAAGGAAGCTAACAGGCTGCCAATCGGCAGTCTGTTTACTTCCTTTTTACACCTTTTTGGTCAGCTTGGAATACTCAATTCTGTTCTGTTTAAAACTTTGCTGTTAATCCTTCGGGAGGTTTAATTCGCCTGTTATGAAATGCCGATATTTCCGTTTCTTTACGCTCTTGTTTATTTCTGCAATAACCCCTATGAGGAATGTGGAAGAATTTTGTTTGTTAGCTTCGTAAAATCACTGCTTAATGCCCAAGCTTTAAAGTCCTTCCGATCAATTAATAGAACTCCCTTTTATATTCTTTTCGTATGCTTAACCCAGCTATAGTCATTGCAACAAAGTATTATGTTGCTTCCCCCACTTCTAAACTTGGCAGGACTTCTGCAGCAATGGCCAGTCAGTGGAGCAGACAGAGTTCGGTTTGAATCCGGCGAAGGATTGCAGTAATTTCACTTCATCCGTGCTCCAATTTTTTTTATTGCTCATATCAATCACCAGCCTCTTCTTACTTCCTGCGAAAAACCCTTGCTTTGTTTGCTAATGAAAACATCAATAGTCGAAAATAGGAACATTAGCTAGTTAATTCCTTTTTGTCTCTAAATTGAAATTCTCCATTTTATTATTGAGACTACTAAAGGACAAATATTAAGTACTATAAGAACAGTAATAAAGTTGGAATATCATTTAAGTATTCTTTATGGTAGGAGGATGAAAATGAATATAGAACAAATTGATTATTTGTTGGAAGTGGCTAAGGAAAGATCTATCAGGAAAGCAGCAGATAATCTGCATATAACGCCTTCTGCAATCAGCCAATCCATCCTGCAAATAGAATTAAATTTAGGGGTGACTATTTTTCAGCGCTCCAACAAAGGGACTAATCCTACACCTGAAGGAAAAATTGTCCTTAAACGAGCATACGAGCTGCAGTGTAAGTATAAAGAGCTATATGACGAAGTGCAAAGAATGGAAAATGGACAGCAAAGCTTGCCTTTAAGAATCGCCTTTTCGCCGACATTTGGAAATGTAGGCTATCTTGCTCTTATGTCCTTAAAGGAGAAACATAAGGATTTGAAGGTTGAAATACAGGAGGGTATGCATGAGGATATCGTCTCAAAAATCACAAAAAATGATGGATCACTAGACCTATCCTTAATTGTTGAGAACAGAAATCTGTTAGATAATAGCAGTTCCATCCATATTGAGCCATTTTATCGAAGCTATGTCTGTATTGCATTAAGTAAGCATTCTCCTTTATGTACTAGAAAATTCCTGACGAAGGAAGATTTAGTTAATGAAAGTATTGCCGTCCTTGAAACATCCACACATAAAGAGCTTGTGAAAAAAACAGGCTTGGAAAACAACCCTGTTTTTGTTACCTCCAATAATAGTGCGCTAATAAGAAATGTCGTTAAGGATGGCCATGCCATCTGTGCACTCGATGATTTTTCCCTTATTAATCACCAAGATTATGCATCAGGAGATATTATTGTATTGCCCTTTAAAAGCCCCGATTATTTGTACCGGGAAATATGGGCTGTCTATCCGAAATCAGTGGCAAAAAATGAGGTTATGCAAAGGTACTTATCTATCGTAAAAAAATTAATTAATCAAAGATCACCAATAGAGGCATTTGTTTAATAGTCAGAGGGTCCTTCCCTAAAGGGACGGACCTCTCTTATTATTATCCACTTATTTTCTGAACGGGAGTATCTTTATGGCCCGCCCCGAATGAATTCTTTTTTACCGTCAAAAACGTGATGGAAAAGGCTGTTCCAATTGCGATGATGATACCTGCAATTGCATACGGAAAATACGGTCCGACATATGCAACAAGACTTACAATACTTGAAAGAATATACCCGTATATTCTCACGCCCATGACAGCAAAGAATGTCGCAGCAATCGTACTGCCGATTGTACACGCAATAAATGCCTTTTTGTTTCTGATTAAAACTCCAAATAAAGCAGGTTCAGTTATGCCAAGTATGGCCGAAATGGTTGCAGATAGTATCACTGACTTTTCTGTTTTACTATTCGCTTTGAAAAACATTGCAAAGGTCGCACCAGCAATCGCCATATTTGTCATAAACATCATTGGCATCAGCATGTCGTACCCTTTATCCGCGAAATTTTGCAAGGCTATCGGTGTGATAGCATGGTGTACACCAAAAACGATTTCAATTGGTCTCGCCCCACCCATGACAACACCTGCCAAAATCGGAGACACATTAAACAAAAATTCAACCATATATGCAAGGCCCTTCCCAACATAGCTGCCTAAAGGACCTGTTACAATAAGTGTAACTGGAATGACGAGGAATAAGGTCAAGGTTGGCGTAAATACGGTCCTCAATACACTTGGCATCCATTTATCTACCCATCTATGTATATAGCTTAATGCCCACACAGATAAAATAATGGGAATAACAGTACCTGAGTAATTAATAACAGGTATCGGCAACCCTAGAAAATAATACTTGGTAATTTCTCCAAGCTTAGCCGCATCAAGCAACGTCGGGTACATCAGCCCTCCTGCTACTGCTATCGCTAAGTATTGATTTGTTTTAAAGATTTTTGCTGCAGATGCTGCTAAAAAGAATGGCAGAAAATAAAAGACTCCACTAGCAATTAAATCTAAAATAACAACCGTTTCACTTTCTTTTGACAAAATGTTTAAAGCTATTAAACCAGCCAGAACCCCTTTTATCATTCCCGCTCCTGCAATGGCAGGCACAATTGGTCCAAACACACCTGAAACTATATCCAACAATCTGCCAAACATTCCTTTACTGCTCTTATCTGCTGTTGTGCTAATTGTATTTTCATCTACCTCTAATTCTTCCATTAAAGCATTATAATAGACTTGCACATTTGTACCAATAATAACTTGATATTGATCATTTTGCAGCTGTTCTCCAATAACTCCGTTAACTTGTTTAACATTTTCATGATCAATTTTTGCTTGATCGACTAAATCAAACCGCAATCTTGTCATGCAATGCCATGCCTTCTTAATATTATCTTTTCCGCCAACATATTCTATGATTCTTTTAACAGCTTCTTTTTCCTTCATCCTAAAGCATCCTCTCATTTTCAAGTAAATGCAGATTAACAATAATTATAGAACCTTGATTTGACAAGGTCATAATAGCATAGCACCGCTTACAATGAAAGCGGTTAAAAAAGCACCCATTATTATGTAGACCGTTGCTGCTACTGGCTTTCACCATCTATGAGTTAATAAATTGGTACGGTAAATTGATAAATATGAAGTACTTCCCTGACCAAATTGACTCGTTGTTTTTCGATATGCTTTAATGGAGTCATTATAAGGCTTTGATTTGACGAAAAAAGCGAGAGAAAAGGAGAATAAGAGTTGGAACCGACAATAATTACTGACATAAAATCATTTGTAACAAATCCGCATCGGCATAATCTTGTCGTTGTTAAAGTTGTAACGAATAAGGGTGTTTATGGTTACGGTTGTGCCACATTTCAACAACGACCATTAGCTGTTCAAACAATAATCGAAGAGTATTTAAAACCGCTGCTCATTAATCGTGATGCAAATCATATAGAAGACATTTGGCAAGTAATGATGGTTAATTCTTATTGGCGAAACGGTCCTGTCATCAATAATGCTATTGCTGGCATTGACATGGCATTATGGGACATAAAAGCAAAATTAGCTGGCATGCCTCTTTATCAACTACTTGGCGGAAAATCAAAAAATGCTATTGCTGCTTATACACATGCTGATGGATTAACAATCGAACAGCTTTTAGAGGATGTGGATCGGCTGCTTGCAAAAGGTTATCGGCATATCCGCTGTCAAATGGGAAAATACGGTGGGAAAAACCCTAACATGCATTGCGCCAGAAAGGACGCTGGTGGTGAATATTTTGATCAGCATAACTATCGGCAGGACGTTATCACAATGTTTCAGGCGCTCAGGGAGAAATATGGGTATTCTATCCATTTTCTGCATGATGTTCACGAAAGACTATTTCCTAATGAAGCATTGCAGCTAGCGAAGGATTTGGAGCCATTTAAACCATACTTTTTAGAGGATATTCTTCCTCCAGACCAAAATGAATGGCTTGTTTCCTTAAGAAATCAATGCAGCACCCCAATTGCAACAGGAGAATTATTTAATAATCCCGTAGAATGGAGAAATCTGATTGTTAATCGGCAAATTGATTTTATTCGCTGTCATGTCTCACAAATAGGTGGGATTACACCAGCCTTAAAGCTTGCAGCGCTTTGTGAGAATTTTGGTGTTCGTCTAGCATGGCACGGCCCATCTGATATGACACCAATTGGTGTTGCCGTCAATACGCACTTAAATATCCATCTGCATAATGCAGCAATTCAGGAAATTCAAGAACCTGATGAAACAACAAAAAAAATGTTTCCTGGTAATGTGAAGGTACAGGATGGGTATATTTATCCAATTGAAGAAATCGGCATTGGTGTAGATTTTGACGAAGAGATGGCAGCCAGCTATCCTGTTATTTACCGTAAACACGAGTGGACAGAGTCCCGCCTGCCGAACGGTGCAATCCACACACCATAACAAGCGTTCTATTCCTTTGCATGCTACAATGAACCGAGGAGAGATACTAATTTTCGAGGTATAAATAATGAAAAAAAGAGATTTTATCGCAGAGGATATACTCAGTAAAATTTATCAGAATAAGTACAAAGCTGGAGAAAAGCTCCCGACAGAAAGGGAGCTTTCCGATCTGTATACTGTTTCAAGGTATACGATAAGAGAAGCGTTAAAGAAGCTTGTCAACATTGGATGCATTAAAGTCATTCAGGGCTCTGGAATCTTTGTGTCTGAAACTAGATATAAAAGTCCTTTAATTTATAATTCACTTACGGAAAAAAAATTCAAGGATATCCATTCAAAAATTATGTACTTTAAAAAAATCCAGCCTAATCAAGAGCTGGAAAAAATTTTTGATTTACATATGGTTCCAAATAAGAAATTATGGGAGTTTAAACGGATAAGAATTGTCGACTTTCAAAAGATGCAGATTGAAACATCTGTACTTCCCTGTTCTTATTTTCCAGATCTGAACGAAGAAGAAATTAAAAAATCTGTTCATGATTATGTACAGCAATGCGGGCTTATCATCTCCCATTTCATCACAACATACCGTGCTATTAACATCTCTAAAGAGGATGCAGACCTGCTTAATTGTAAAAAAGGGAGTGCAGCCATGAAAATTATTAATAGAGGTATATTAGAAAATGGCAAGGTGTTTGAATATAGTGAAATGATTAATTTAGATTATTCCGTCTCCTATTTTACACCCTTCAATCGACACAAGCATGAGTACAGAAAAAAATAACCTAAAAGTTTTAAGACCAGTGATTTCCACTGGTCTTAGAACTTTTAGATTTTTATTTACCTAATTCTATAAATGCTGTCTCACAAGCTTATTCATCGCATCAATTTTTGCAGTGACTTTTCCTGCATAACTATAATCACCATAGCAATAAGGATAGCGGAAATTTAATTTATCGTTATTACATGTATACAAATCAGGCGATTTCTCTACCATAAGCTCAGAATAGGATTTAGCGGTTTCCTCACTATGAAATGTATCACTATTAACAACAAAATCGATATAGCCTGGACCCATATTATAGCTTTGAATAATTGTTTCAAGGTCTACATCATTTGCTTCACCATATTTGTACATTTCGGAAAAATGATACACTCCTTGTTTAATGCTTTCTGCGGGGTCACCGATTTCATTTCGCGCTAAACCAGCAGATTCAGATGATTGCATTGGATCACTGCCTTTCCCATGGCTTTCCTGATCCATAATGGCAAGCAAAACAGGTGCAAACTCATCTGCATCCAGTTCATTTTTTTCCAATTCATCCTTTATCTCTGGCAAATAATTGGCTAATCTTGTTTCAGCTGTTTGTTTAATAGATTTAGCGGTAATTAAATAGCCACCGTATAAAACAATAACGATTAAGATTAGCATTGGCAGTTTTTTCATTTTTCTTCTTTTTTTCAATTTAACCCCTCATTAAAGCAATTTAAATGTTTTCATGTTTTTCTCTATCTATTATACAAGAAACAGGTAAGAATTTCTTTCCTTAACCTAAACACTGTCCTACTTTTTTGCAAATGTTTTTCCTATTAAAAAATAGCTGCCTTTTTAGTAGCTGTGTGCAGATATATTGCTCAGTTCATTACCGTTTTACCTTTATAAATCTATATACCCCTCTCACCAATAAGACTAACAATAAAAAAATCATTATTTGCCAAAAACCAGTAATATATGACATTATTATCCTCCATTATAATATTAACTATATGCTAACATATATTTCCTTATTTACACATCTTTTAGAAATATCATTATCTTCTAACAATTACTTGCAAAACTTTTTATCCAAGGTTATTTATGGTATATTTTAACTAATATTACTAGTTAGGAGGATTATTTATGGCTGATATGAAAGACTTCCGCAATGCTGATTACGAAATCTCACAGCAATTTATCAATCGCTGGTCTCCCCGTTCCTTTTTGGAGAAGGATATACCTGAGGATGTGCTATTAAGTATATTCGAAGCTGCAAGATGGGCTCCTTCTGCATCCAATATTCAACCTTGGAGATTTGTTATCGCCCGCACGCAAGAAGATTTAGAGAAGTTCCATTCCTTTATTGTACCTGGAAATCTGGCATGGGCTAAGCATGCACCTGCTATAGCAGTTATACTTTCAGAAACATTAACAGAACGTGGTCCCAATGCTTGGCATGCATTTGATGCTGGTACTGCATGGAGTCACCTTGCTCTTGAAGCACATAATAAAGGCTTGGTCACACATGCAATGGGAGGATTTGATAAGGAGCTTGCTCGTCAAGTGTTAAACATTCCAGAGCAATATGAACTACACGCTGTTATTGCAATAGGTTATCAAGGAGAAAAAGAAGCGCTCCCTGCAAATTTGCAAGAGCGTGAAAAGCCAAGCAACAGACGTGCATTAAGTGAGTCACTATTTGAAGGTTCCTTTGGTAAAGGTGCACTTTAATCTATTTTGAAAAAGGGAAGATGCGATACATCTTCCCTTTTTTCATTAACTATTATGTTTACTCTGACTCTGGTATTTCCGTAATAATTTCTGCTATATTATCATCTTGACTTTCTTTATTAACCTCAAGACCATGCAGAATCATGTAGCCATCTTCATATTTAAATACAGGCTTGTATACATCTCCCCAATTGACTAATGTTTCTTCTATAAGCAATCTTAGGGAAGAAGCTGTTTCATCTTTTTCATTTGTATTATTTTTTTCATGTCTGCGATGATAAAGCATAAGCTGATCTATCCAATAAAAACGATAAGACATAATCAACAAAAGCAGTATTCTAATGTCTTCCACATATCTGCCGCCATAAGGATCATCCAATGGCCAGCCTCCTACCTCTCGTACAGCAGAGGTTCTGTAGCATCTCGGCCAAATAGATGTATTTGCCAATAAAAAAGCATATGGATTATCATAATGCTTGCCTTTTTTTATTCGCGATAAATAAACTTGTCCATATTCATCTTCAAAACTTATATTAATATTGCCGCTAATTACCGCAACATCCTCTGGCTGCTTCAACGCTTCATCAGCTAAACTTTGCAATGTGTCTGGATAAAGCCAGTCATCTGGATCAAGCTGAACAAAAAAGGGTGTGTCAATATGCTGAAGTCCAGTGTTCAAGCTAACTGATTGCCCCTTGTTTTCGTCATGTCGTACATATGTTATTCTTGGATCAACAAGATATTTTTTTACTAACTCTGTACTCTCATCTGTCGAGCAGTCATCTACCAAAACAATTTTCCAGGAGAAATACTTTTGTGCGTAAATACTGCTAATAGCATCAATGATATATTTGCCAGGATTGTAAAACGGGATTAGGACTGTAATAAGATTATCCAAGCTATTTTCCCTCCATTTCATAACTACTTTTATATACTATGAGAGAGGGTTTGAAATGGTATGTTCAAACATCTTCCTTATCCACTTTTTCAGCTCTTGCGTAGTAAATAATTGTGCACATTAAAGCTTAAGGGAATACCCGACAAAAAAGCCCTGTACATTTTGTATAGGACTCACTTATTTATTTCTATTGATTTCATTACTCGCTATAATATGTATAATTGCCATTTCCATCGAAAGGAAATATAGACTTACTTCCAAAATCACTTTGCAGCAAAATGAGCACTATTAAAGCCAAAAGATAAAAAACTGCAATTGATTTATTATTTTCCTGCATTTCCTTCTTTTTAGCCCTGTATTTTGCTTGGATAAGTCTTTTTTTACCATTCATCAGACAAGCTCCTTTTTAAAAGTGATCCATTATAACGGCATACATCAACATCACTAACAAAAAATAACATTTCTCATTTCCATTTATTATGCATGAATCTTCCTTTTTTTTCAATATACATCAATTTCTTTTTGTGGAAATTCACTTTTATATATACACCCCACTTAAATGATTAAGCTTTCTATTCCCTTCTATAATCACGTTATTTGTATAAATTGTGGGTCTATGACGGACAACGGTACCATTTAATAAAGCAGCAAAAAAACAGGAAAGAGCACCTGCTCTTTCCTGCAACTTTTTAAACTAAATTCCATTTTATAATTAACCCAAGATGTGTAAGTCCGCCACCAAAGCCGTATAGAAGTAAATGGTCTCCATTTTTGATTTTTTGTTCATCCAGCCCTATCTGGATTGCTAAAGGTATCGAGCTTGATGAGGTGTTTCCATATGGAACCATGCTTGTTAAAGCATTTTCAATTGATACACCAGATTTATCACAAATGGATTCAATCATCCGTAAATTTGCGCTGTGAGGAACAAACCAATCCAGCTGTTCTTTTTTCATATTTGCTTTTTTCAATAATGCGTCCATGGAGGCTGGAATTGTTCTTGTCGCCCATTTATATACCTCACGGCCGTTCTGAACCATTTTTCCGCTGTTGTTTAAAGGTTCTCCGTTCATCTTTTCTGAAAGTCCAGTTCTATAAATATGAACGCCTCCTTCTCCATTTGTGCCCATATGGGATGCGAGAAAGCTCGGATTTTCTTCATCATATTCAACAAGAAATGCTCCAGCACCATCACCAAACAGAATACATGTTGTTCTGTCCGTATAGTCTGTCACCTTAGACAAAGTTTCTGTCGCAACAACAAGAATTTTTTTATGCATTCCTGATGTAATCATACTATTCGCTAAATGCAAACCATATGTGAATCCAGCACATGCAGCACTTAAATCAATCGCACCTGTCTGCTCGATTTTAAAATGGGATTGTATTTGTGCTGCTACACTTGGAAAACCATAATCAGCAGTAGTTGTTGCAACGATGATAAAGTCAACATCATGCAGTGATTGGTTGCTGTTTGCAGCTAAGTTTTCAATTGCCTTAATCGCCAATGTGGAAGCAAACTCTTCTTCTCCTGCAATTCGTCTTTCCTTTATGCCAGTTCTTTGGACGATCCATTCATCACTTGTATCCACCATTTTCGCAAGATCGTTATTTGTCAGTCTCTTTTCAGGGACATATGTTCCAATTGCAGAAATCCTTGCTTTTGAAGTCATTTCCGTTCGCTCCTTTTTATACTTATAACCAATTATTATATTCTACTATTAGTATCAGGTACTAAATTTATATTATTACGAATGAACTTTATTTGTCAACAGTGGAGTATCGACTTTAAATTACTCCTCTTTTCACAGAAAACCTTTTTATATAAAATGATTGGAGGAAGGTATTGGCGACAAGGAATAGAAAAAACAGGCTGTTAACTAAAAAAAAAACGTTCCTTTATTAGGAACGTTTCATAGTTATTAACCTTGTTGAGCATATTTTTTCTGTGATTTAGCAAAGGATTGCTCAATCTCTTCCAGTGAACGACCTTTTGTTTCCGGTACATATCGTTTGATGAAAAATAAGCTTATTAATCCCAATCCAACGAAGATGAAGAAAGTAGTTGCCAGTCCAAATGCATCAAATAACACAGGGAATAGCAATCCTACAAGGAAATTCATCATAAACAGGCAGAAAATAGAAATACCCATTGCTAAACCACGAAGATGAAGTGGATAAATTTCTGACTGCATCAGCCAAGTTACTGGTGAGACAGCTCCTTGCTGAAATGCTAAGAATAACACCGTTAAGCTCAAGATAATATACGGAAGTACGGAAGAACCTTCCATTGTCATTGAAATTATACCAATAAGCAGGAGTGAAGTGCTTGTCCCAACCATACCGAAAAACAGCATTGGTCTTCTGCCTACCTTGTCAAGCAGGGTTATACCAACGAATGTTGCAACAACAGAGATAACTCCATTTGCAATATTACCGATTAAAGCCGCTTCTGTTGAAAAGCCTGCATCCTTCAATATTTCTGTTCCATAATACATGATAGAGTTAACACCTGTTAACTGCTGGATCATGGCAATTCCTATTCCTATAAGTATAATTCTGCGAACATGAGGAAGCTTCAAGTCTTTGAAGGTTGCTTTTTTCACTTTCCCTTCATTTACAATCGTATTCTCAATTTCCTCTAGTTCTTTTCGTGCTTGCATGCGTTCCCTAATCTTTTCAAGTACTTGTAAAGCTCCTTTTAAGTTGCCTTTAGAAGCTAGCCAGCGTGGACTTTCGGGAACAATCAGCATTCCAAGCCATAATAGAACTGCTGGAAGAGTCGCAATAACGAGCATATATCTCCAAATATTGCCCATATCGCCAAATGAGTTTGCTAAAACGGCATTAAATATGTATGCAAGCAGTTGTCCTGTGACAATCATTAATTCATTCTGAGTAACAAGCCTTCCCCTTTTTTCTGCTGGAGCCATCTCCGCTAAAAATGCAGGTACTGTTACAGATGTTGCTCCGACTGCAAGTCCTAAAATAAATCTGCTTAAAACCATAATCTCCATATTTGGAGCAATCGAACAACCAATTGTTGCGATAAGGAAAATAAATGCAACACTTATGATTGTTTTGCGTCTTCCTTTCCTGTCAGACAGCCTTCCTCCAAAAATGGCCCCAAATGCTGCCCCAAACAGAAGGGAGCTCGTTACAAGCCCTTGTGTAAAAGGAGATAAGTTAAGCTGATCTTCTCTTGACATATATGGCAGTGCTCCATTTACTACACCCGTATCATAACCATATAAAAGACCGCCGAATGTAGAAATAAATGTAATCATTTTTAAATATGTTTTTTGTGAAAACCTCTGCTTTTTCTGCCCTTCATTTGAGCTTGCTGCGGATGTTTTTACAAAAGCAGGTTCCTCACTAGTCTTCATTTAATTCCTCACCCTTTTATGTAAATATAGATTCGCAGCTTCCTTTGCTGTTAAGGAAGTGTGTACGAGTTATTTACCTTCTTAAGGGAGTGTTTAAACATATATTAATAAGGGCAGTTATTCTTGATTCAGAAATTTTCTTAGAAATATAAGCAAAATGGTGGTGGCACAAAAGAATTTAAGCCTAAGTTAAAACAAAACTATTTTACAAATCAATAAATAGTTCTGTTTTGTTTTTTTTGTATTTTTTAATAACGGAGGTCACTCGGACGCCTGCGGGAGATGAGTACCCGCAGGCGAAGACAAAAAAGCTCCCTACCTCCCTGCGAAAAGAGCCAGTCCATGTGCACAATGAAACGAACTTAGTTTTCATTCCATACTAATAATATAATCGCATCGCCCAATGTCTAAATTAGAAATTAATTGGTCCCAGTCCCCATGCTTATTCCTGATTTTCACCAACAATAAATGTAGACTTTTTGTCCATTTTCAAGCCAATAATACATAAAGCAATAACAATGAAAAATGCTATAAGAGCCATAAGCGGAATTGTAATAAAGCCTAATAAATGAAAATAATCCGTTGTGCATGACACCCTGCCGCATGAGCCTAGCTCTGGCGGAAACAGCATAATGTAATTGTGATAGACAGAAATAGCAAAGCCAATGCTTGCTAACGTTAAAAAGCTCCAAATTTGATTATAATCTTTTCTTATAATAGCTAAGCCGACAATAATCGGTAATGGGTACATAAATATTCGCTGAAGCCAGCATAGTTTACATGGCTCAAATTTCATAATTTCAGAAAAAAACAAGCTTCCGAATGTGGCAATTGTTGAGACAACCCATATTGCCATTAACAGTTTCTCTTTATTTTTTGTTTCCACATTAATTACCTCCCTTATAGCTAAACGAACACATAATACAGAGCTTGTCCCTTTTTTGTATATAAGAAACGATTCCTCGCAACCAAACAATTTCCCTGTTTATCCCTCATTATTATAGATGATTAAGGAGGTATTGACTATAAGCCACTATCTCCTTAATCTTCAGCTCAATCTGCTTGGGCAATTACTTCCAAGCTGCCATCCTCTGCATGGTGAATGATATTGGTGATTTTGTAAAAACTTTTATCAATTTTAATTGTTTCGCCAATGGATGGTGCTATCTGAAAGATAATCTGTTTAGACTGCCAGCCTTTTCCTTTATCCTGATACAGCGTGTTTAATCTTACCAAAAGCATCACCTCCAATAACATGTGCCTCTCCATATCATATAATTATATTTTTATGTTTATGACATTCCCTATGTTCAATTATAATGTGTACTTGCATATAAAAAACAATAGGAAAAACAGGACAATAAATATTACTGTCCTGTTTTTTCTATTTGAAGCAAAAAAGACAACCAAGTAATATTTACCGCATGAATAATTATTCAATTAATTTAACTTTTACCCTATACAACAGATTAATTTCTTTAAATCCATACTCTTATACATTAAAAACGTGGAACAATAGTCAATGATGTTCAATAAAATATATTTAACTAAATATCATATGAGGGAAGGATTTTTATGGGGGCTATTAATGGAAAAGCTTTTATGGAAAGAATTGATAACATGAATTCAGAAATATGGCTGGACGGCAGAAAAGTCACGCAAAAGCTGTCAGCACATCCAGCATTTAAAGGGATACTGGAGGAAAAAGCTGCATTATTTGACTTGCAGACAAACTTAGATTTGGAGCAGCTAATGACATTTCCTTCCCCGGATACAGGGGAACGTATTGGGATGTCCTATTTGCAGCCAAAAACGAAGGAAGATTTATATAAGCGCCGTAAAATGATGGAATGCTGGGCGAAAGCAAGCTTCGGGATGATGGGCAGAAGTCCTGATTATTTAAATACAGCGGTAATGAGTTTAGCTTCATCAGCTAGTCTGCTTACAGGCAAGAAAAATTGTTTTCCTGAAAACATTGTACGCCTTTATGAAGAAGCAAGAGAGCGTGATTTGACTTTTACCCATACTTTTATTACTCCACAGGTAAATCGGTCACAAATATTTTTAGAGGATGCAAAAGAACCTATCTCTGCTAAAGTCATCGCACGTACCTCAGAAGGATTGGTTATAAAGGGAGCGCGTCTATTGGCAACACAGGGTGGAATAACGGACGAGGTTCTTGTATTTGGTGCACCAAAGTATGATAAAAACGAGGCATTTGCATTCAGTATTCCTTCTAATACACCCGGACTTAAGTTTATTGGCAGAGAGTCATTTTTTGGAGGGAAATCTCATGTTGATCATCCATTAAGCTCTAGATACGAGGAAATGGATTGTATCCTCGTATTTAACGATGTATTGGTTCCATGGAGCCGTGTATTTTTTTATGACAATTTAGATGCAGCAAACGAATTTTTAAACTCCAGCTCCTTCCATCATTTTGCATTACATCAAGTTTTAATTAGGCAAATCGTCAAAACGGAATTTTTATTAGGAATTGCTGAATTAATCATTGATACAATTGATATAAGAGAGTACACTCATATACAAGAAAAAATGGCAGAAATCATCATTACACTTGAAACGATGAAAGCGTTATTAGATAAATCTGAGAACGATGCAATGTACGATAATTTTGGGGGCATAGTACCCAACATTACTCCCCTTCAGGTTTCCAGCAATATATTTTCAAAAAATTACCCTAGATTTGTTGAAATCATTCAATTAATCGGGGCGAGCGGA
Organism: Niallia taxi; assembly: GCF_032818155.1. NCBI lineage: Bacteria > Bacillati > Bacillota > Bacilli > Caryophanales > Bacillaceae > Niallia > Niallia taxi. The sequence goes on along the minus strand of NZ_CP102589.1, from coordinate 2,041,571 downwards.
CTTGTTACATTACCGACAGAAGCAGCCTTTCAATCTGAGATAAGAAAGGATTTACTTCAGTATCTGCAGGGTGCAAATAAACAGGCAGTTGATCGCAATAAAATTTTTCGTTTAGCCTGGGATTTAACGATGAGTGCTTTTGGCACAAGACAAACACAGTATGAAAGATTTTTCTTTGGAGACCCGGTAAGATCAGCAAGCAGCTTGTACCGAAATTATGCTTTGGATGAGCATGTACGCTCTGTAAGCAGCTTCTTACAATTAGGAAATTCTGATGATGACAAGCCGACAAATCAACAGACAATCTAACTTCAACTTCAAATGATGTTTAAAAGGAATTTTCAACCCTTGAGATATTATTAGGATGTCGTTAGAGAATCGCTTTATACAGGTATGGTGATTACTTGTACATATTAAATTAAGTTCTCGGGAAAACTTAATTTGAATCATATACAAGGAGGTAAATCACCATGAAAAAAATGAAGCATATGCTTGCAGTTGCTGCCCTAATGACAATCATGACAGGTTGTGGCAATAATGACGATAATAATAACACAGCCATGAATGATGATAATAATAATACTGCAAACAATTTAAGAGATAATAGTGTTGGCTATAAAACAGATGAGCGTAAAAAAGCCAACCTAGATGTCGCAGACAAAGCAGCTGATAAAGTAAAAGATATGAAAGAAGTAAAGCGTGCTGTTGTAATGAAAACAGACGAAAATGCCTTTGTTGCTGTCCAGCTTGAAGGCAATCAAGAAGACGGTGTAACAAATAAGCTAGAGGATAAAATTGCCGATCATGTAAAAGATACAGATAAGGACATCAATAACGTGTACGTATCCTCCAACCCCGATTTTTTTGATCGATTTACAAATTATGCTAATGACATTGAAGATGGAAAACCAATCAGCGGTTTATATGACGAATTTGTCGAAACAGTTAGAAGAATTTTCCCTAATTCACGCTAACAAAAGAAAGATGCCCATCCAATTGGATGGGCATCTTTTATATTAATAAGGATAATAAGGGTAGGCTGGATATGGGTATGGGTATCCTCCATATGGATATCCATATCCATATGGTCCGCCGATAAGTGATCCAGCAGCAAGACCTCCAAGAAGTCCTGCAGCGAAAGGAAAGCCAAATCCATACGGACGGTATCCCCACGGTCTTCTGCCATAGCCAAAATGGCCATAGCCAAAAGGCCTTCCAAATGGTCTTCTTAAATCAGCACTGTTAATTGGATAATTTGCAGCTATCTCATTCATCTCTATATTACCTCCTCCTGTAATCCTTAATACGATATTCACCCAGCCCTTATTTTGCCTAGGTGAATTCACTAATTGTGGAGGAAAAAAAAAAGGGCAAGTTTTCTTTTTTCGAAAGATTGTCTTTACATATTGCTTGGTGGAAACAAGGAAGCCATTTTTTCTCGATCATAATCCAATAACCAATGATTATAATTCTCATAAATAGCATGCAGGTTTTGTTTACTTGCCGCAATAATATCACAGCCACGGTCATCATATAGATGATAAATCATCTGCTTCGTGTGATTTATCAAGTAAATGTTATAGCCAATCCGCCTATCCCCTCTTAGAATAGTTTGCGAATCACCCATATCTTCATGGCATATAGCCTTAAGCAAGGAAGCGTATCTAATTTCGGCCTTCTTACAAATAAGACTAAAGCGATGGGTAACTCCCTCTTCCTCCTCCAATTCAGGGAGTGTTTGGTGCGATAATTGATATAATTTTTGTTTACTTTTTATGAATTTAGAATATACATTCAGCGGACGCTGCTGCAGATACTTGTTGCTTTTGAAAGTATGGACATCTGTCACAAAAATAATGTTATCCTCTTTTGCAAACACCTCATTGAATAATGTGGTGGAACGTTCATAAGCTTGGTTCATGCCACCCTTTTCATTCCATTTAATTGGATCTGCGATTTCAAATCTTAATCCATAATTCCAGCTGTAAAATAACGGTGGCTCTAATACTAAATCCTTAAAATGGCTTTGTAAAAATACATTCACCTGGTTAATCAAAATAGCTTCTCCTTCGCTGAAAAAATAAATAAAAATATTTTTTTTGATTCGATAAACAAATGTTTATAACTGAGTGAAAAAATCCCGAAATTTGCCGATATAAATAATATAGTGCAATATGTGGGGGAATAGCTATGGATAGAAAATACTTAAATGTCATGGAAGAAATCGTCGAGTCTCTCGTAACCTATTTATTGCTCAGTCCCGATTTCCAGCTTTTTTGTAAATGTGAAAAATGTAAAATGGATATAATTGCATACAGCCTAAATAATCTGCCACACCATTATGTTACTACAGATAAAGGCAGAGAACATGTTTTTGAGCAATTGAATACAGACGAAAACCGCAAATGGATTAACAAACGAATTATCAGTGCGATTTATCTTGTTGGAAATTATCCAAAACATTTAGACGAACATTAATGACTCACACTTTTTTAGCAGGTTAAAAAATATCATTTTGAAAATTTTTACGTCCTATAAATTGAAATAAACCAGGCATTCGCCTGGTTTATTTTCATTTCTTTAGTTAGTTGCAGGCTTTGTTGTTGCATTGCTTTGTTTTTCAAGCTCTTTCACTGCACTTTCGCTTGTATCAGCACGTTTAACAAAGAAGGCAAGAACCAATGCGATAATGTTGATTGCAAGTGTTACGTAGAAGGAATATTGAATACCTTCTAACAATGCTTTTTGTGTAATCAACGCTGCAGAGGATTGTGTGATTGTTGCAGGATCTACACCTGCCATCATGCTTTCTGCGTTGTTTTTTGTAACGGTATTCATGATTGTAACTAATATTGCTGTCCCAATGGAACCTGATACCTGCTGTGCTGTATTATTAACAGCAGTTCCATGTGGATTCAGGCGTGTAGGAAGCTGATTTAAACCATTTGTCATAATTGGCATCATAACCATCGACATTCCGAACATACGAAGTGTATACACAAGTATGATATACGTATGTGTTGAATCAAGCTGCACATGTGCTAGCATAAATGTGGATAATCCTGTGATAGCAAGGCCTATGACTGCAAGAACACGAGGTCCAAACTTATCAAACAGTCTGCCTGTAATCGGAGACATAATCCCCATAATAATCGCACCTGGAAGCATCATTAACCCTGAATCAAGTGGTGAAATACCTCTTACATTCTGCACATAGGCTGGTGTTAATATCATCCCTGAGAACATGGCAACGGCATTTACTATGGCAATGACTGAGCCAAGCGCAAACATTGGATATTTATAAACACGCAAGTCAAGCAGCGGCTCTTCCATTTTTAACTGTCGAACGATGAATGCAGCTAAAGCTAGTGCCCCGGCAATCAATGTAGTCAACACAATTGGATCTGTCCAGCCGTCAGAGCTTGCAGAACTAAAGCCATAAAGCAAACCGCCAAATCCGATAGTTGATAACACAATTGAAATATAATCAAGTGTTGCATTTTTGTTTTGATTCATAACGTTTTTTAGCTTCCATACTGCAAGCAGTAAGCTAATAACAGCTAGTGGAAGAATCATTTCAAAAAGAAGTCTCCAATCGTAATACTCTACGATATAACCAGATAATGTTGGTCCGATTGCTGGAGCCGTAATCATAACTAATCCGAAAATACCCATTGCAGCTCCACGTTTTTCACGGGAGAAACTGATTAACATAATATTCATAAGCAACGGACCCATTACAGAAGATCCTGCAGCTTGGATCATACGTCCAGCAAGCAATGTGCCGAAGTTAGGCGCAAATGCTGCCAACGCCGTACCTGCTGTAAAGATAGCCATTGATGTAATAAATAGGCTTCTGTTTGAAAAACGGGTCAAAAGAAATGCTGAAGCAGGAATTAATATACCACTCACAAGCATATAGCCTGTTGACAACCACTGTACTGTTGAATAATCTTCAATTTTTAAATCCACCATAATGGATGGCAGCGCAACGTTTAAAAGGGAGTTATTCAAAAATGAAACGAAGGCTCCCACAAAAAGAATAGCAATCATCAAATATGGGGGTTTTTTTTGTTGTAAACTTGAATCCATCTAATTTATCTCCTCACTATTTTTAACTCATCATGTTATTTACCTTTAGTTTGCTTAAATCACAGCTACTTTATGATTGTTCATCTTAACCCTCTGTTTTGCAAAACCCTCTTTTTAGCAGCTTCATTTGCATTAAATAGCTGTTTTCTGCTTCTTTTGCGGTAAGATCCTTCACAAACATTTGCACTAAATTATGAAAGGTAACAGCTGTCATTACCCTTACCATATGATGTAATTCACTTTCATCTTCTATATTCAGCATGCTTTTATCTATCGATTTAGAAATGTTTTCAAAATGACTTTTTTGTTTTTCCTCATATACATTATTGGCTAAGGTATTTTCCAATTTATAGTTCATATTCAAGAAAGCATTTTTAAAAAAGCTAGCTTGGTCATTTTCTTTATGATTGCTTACCATAAATCTAAATGACTCAATAAACGTTTTAAACAGGTCACCATTATTTTCCTGTAATATCAGCAGAAATTTTTCGGTATTTTTCTTAGAGGTTTCGCTTAATAAATAGAAATACAAATCTTCTTTATCATCAAAATATTGATAAAAACTACCTCTTGGAATACCTGCGCTTTTAATAATATTTGCAATCGAAGCTTCATGGAGCGGCACTCTTGAAAATTCCTCTTTAGCAGCAAGTATTAGTGTATCCTGCTTATCCGGAGCTAAGTGAAAAAAAGTTTGTTTTGGCATAGCATAACCCTACTCTCTTCATATGACACTGTGTCATATCTATTAACAAAATTTATTATATGTGACACAGTGTCATATGTCAATATAAAAACATGACAATGTGTCACTTTTTGTGATTGCTAATTTTTAGAGGCATTTTTCTTTAATGATGTTCCACACCTTTAAATGGAAAAGTAAATTAACAAGCAAAAGAGCTAGGAGGAATTCTTTTAAAGAATGATCTCCTAGCTCTATATGTGGTAACTCATTATCCCTTGTGTTTTTGCTTGTCAATTTCTTCTTTCAAACGACCTTCAGGGGCAAAATCCTTTTCCCAATTTGGCGGCTTAATGATCTTTCCATCTTCTTCCCTGAATCTCGGTTTTCCATCTTCAAATAGTTTGCCCATATTTGCCTCTTGGACAATATTGAATAAATTGAACGGTTCAACTCCGGCAATAACAAAGCTGCCTTGATTGAAATATTCCACATCTGTTAATGCATCCATTTGTGCAACAAGCACATCATCGACAGGTTTTTTCTCTGTCATCATTTTATCTGCTGCTTTATGGAGTCCTTTAAGAAATTGCTGGAATAACTCCTGGAATTTCTCTTCCTCACCTGCTGCAGTAGCGTAAAGGAATTCCACAAGCTCTTCTCCTGTCCAAACTGCTCTGTTAACGGCAGTTTTTTCCGCAATCGGCTTAGGACTTTCTCCTACTTGGTGACCAAATGCCTGATGAAAATCCTTTACCATATTATACATAATATTTAAATCTTTATTTTGTTCGTTAGCCATACCTTACTCCCTTTATCAATAGTCTACCATGAGTATTTTACCATTATTGTTCCCAATATGGGACTTACATTCTGTTTTTTTTTTTGTAATCCAAAAAATACCCGCGATTTTCTTTTATATAACAACGTTTTAGACCAAGCAGCTGTAAGCATATTAACCATGTGAAAAAACACTAATTTACTAGCATTTAAACCCCTGTTATAATACTAGAGGAAAGAGGTGTTGAATCAGTGGATATATTCAGTATTAAAGAATTATCAGAGGTTATACGTCATGTCGAAATTGAAGGTCAAGGGGGTATCTTTACAGAAGAAACCGGAAAACTGCCAAAGGATTATCCAAAAGAATTTCTGAGTCGAATTGTTAACTATATATCCGACCGAGTATTAATCGAAAAGATTGATGCTTTAACCGAGGATGAAGCACTTCATATGTTTGTTAAATCTGTTTATATTGTGCGAATCAAACATTTTGAAAGTCCAAATAATATGGAAGAAAATGCAATCATAGAAAAAGTTTTTGAAGATTATATAATGGAACCTTCCGCGCTGAAATAATTGCGCTCACTTTAGATACTATTTTCAGGCTGTTTAGCATTCTGTGCAATAACAGCCTGAGATCATATATTTCACATAAGAGCTTAATGCTGTACCTTATTGCGGTTAATATTGTTTGTGATAAATTCCACAATAGGTTTCTTCGTAATTAAATTTTCATACTTCTTTTGCGCCATTAAATTATTTTTCCAGTCAGAATGCTTTCTTTTCGTTTTCAGCTCATGAGTATTCATAGCTTCCACACCCTTTTCATTCATTCTAACGTGTTTATACCCTCCTGCTGCTAACTATAAACGCCTAACCCCTATATTTTCGATCTTTTTTTGAAATAATAATATTTACCTGTTCCTTTTTCAACTAGTAGAGTACAATAATAAGCATTAAACAAGTGAAGAATAGAGGAGAAACATGGATATTAGGCAGCTTATGTATTTCGTTGAAGTTGTTAAACAAAAGAGCATGACAAGAGCATCAGAAAAATTGCATATTTCACAGCCTGCATTAAGCAAGGGGATCAAAAGTTTAGAAGAAGAGATTGGGATTACGCTCATAAATCGCTCCAATAAAACGCATGAGTTAACAGATGCCGGCCAAATTGTGTACGAATATGCACAAAAAATTATGGCGCAAATGGATGAGATGGCAACTACTCTCCATGACATGACAAATCTTGCAAGAGGAAGCATTACAATAGGTATTCCGCCAATGATTGGGAGCTTGTTCTTTCCTAAAGTAATTGCTGCATTTCATAAAGCTTATCCAAATATTCATATCAATATAAAAGAATATGGAGCTGCTAAAGTTGTTAAGAGTGTGGAAGAAGGCGAATTTGAAATTGGTATCGCTGTATTGCCTCTAACGGATGAATCTTCCTTTAATGTTTTTCATCTTGTAAGTGAAGAAATCAAACTAATTGTAAATGAGCAGCATAAGCTTGCAGATAGAAAGCAAGTCCATATGAAGGAGCTGAAAGAGGAGGAATTCATTTTTTATAGCGAAGAGTTTGCCCTGTATGAAATGATGAAAAGAGGCTTCATTAATGAAGGATTTGAGCCAAACATTATTTTCAAAAGCTCACAATGGGACTTTATGATTGAAATAGTGGCAGCAAACCTAGGAATCTCCATGCTCCCAGAATCAATTTGCAGCAGAACTACGAATAATCAAGTACGATTTATGGATTTAAAGCCAGTAACAAACTGGCAATTGGCTGTCATAACAAAAAAAGACCGCTATCTTTCTGTCGCCGGAAGAAGGTTTATAGATTTTATTCTTCAGCAGTAGCTTCCCTTCTTCCCTCTCCCTTCCTCCTTTTGTCATCTCACAGCTCCATCATAACTTATAGTTATATTAATTATAATTATTATGTATTTTACGAATACCAACAATCATCGTATTATATCCATATAGTTAATCTTTTGAAGCATGCACTTTCATTGATTAACATTAGGAAGGTGATTTTATTGAAACTAATCATAATAATTGGGCAAATTGCTTTTATACATCTTTTTCTTTTTCTGGGAATGGGAATAAAAATGGTTGTGTCAGTTCCGCTGCCGGCATCCATGATTGGTCTCATTTTTTTATTTATAGGATTGCAGCTTGGCTGGATTAAATTAAAATGGGTGGAGCAAGGAGCTGCCTGGCTGTTAGCAGAGCTACTGCTGTTTTTTATTCCTTCAGCAGTTGGAATCGTTAATTATGAAGAGATTTTTAACATGAAAGGCGTCGAAACAGTACTTCTCATTGCTGTGAGTACCTTTATAGTCATGGGTGCGACAGGTTTTACAGCAGAAAAAATCTATAATAGAAAGAGAAGTTTTCATAAATGAATATTTTACTGTTTACAGCATTAACCTATTTATTATACAGACTGACAAAGTGGAGCTATAAAAAGTGGAAAAATCCCTTACTGCACCCACTCCTGCTGGCACCATTAATGTTGATACTTTTTATCAGCTGCCTGCATATACCTGCAGGCAACTATACAGATGCTTCCCGATTTTTAACTCATCTGCTTGGTCCTGCAACAATAGCATTTGCTGTGCCAATATATAAGCATAAGCATTTGCTGAAGAAATACTTCGGTGTCATGCTTATAAGCGTCACAACCGGAACAGTTGTTGCTATTGTTTCTTCTTATTTCTTTTCTATGTTCATTCACTTAAGACCTGATTTTATGATAAGTATCCTGCCGCGTTCAATTACGACTCCAATTGCAATAGAAGTTTCACAGGAAATCGGCGGGCTACCGCCATTAACAACAGTATTTGTTATTCTGACAGGAATCATTGGTGGAATTATCGGCCCATATGCGATTAAATTTTTGTCGCTAAAATCACCGATAGCAAGAGGCTTGGCGTTAGGGATGGGTGCACATGGTGTAGGAACAACAAAAGCAATGGAATTTGGAGAACAGGAAGCAACCTTTTCAACACTTGCGATGATATTAGCTGCGTGGATTACGGTTATTTGGGGTAGCTCGCTCATCCCATTATTAATGAATATAACGAGTTAAAAAAAAAACTAAAATCCAAAAGGATTTTAGTTTTTTATTTTGAATAAATGCTATTATTATTGACGACTTGTAATTCTCTAGTCGTTTGTGCCATATCACTGCCGCAAATTGGGCATTTCGGTTTTTCACTGCTTTTAAAATTGTCTCGTAACCAACACTTACATGTTTCAGATACACAATCCCAAATTACTACTTCTTCTTTTACAACTTCCTCGTTATTCTTCCGGCCAAAACCCATTGCCAAATGAAACACCTCCATGAAGCTTTTGTTTGTTTCGGCTCTGGATACAATGCCAGAGTACGTTCGAGCCGATAAAAATAAAAAATCACTTGTAAACGTAAGAAATCTACAGACTAGACCTTAAAAAACAAGTGACAAAACATATCTATCTTTTAACCTATCTTATAATTATAGCACATTTATAAAAAAAGTCAAATATTTAATATTTCATAGTAACATATTTCATTTCAAATGAAAAGCAATAGCTATCCTGAAAGCAATATGATATTATTTTCGAGTGTGCAATAAATTCACCGATACTTTCAAATACTAGCAAGTACTAACATAGGAGGCTAACACAAATGAATATAACAGAATACACAGTTGAAAAGCTTCAGGATCCTACAGGTATTTTAGCCGGAGACCGTTATGAATTTATCTTACAGCTTGAAGAAGAGGAAGATGATGAGCTGTTTGAGGACGGAGCAGTTGAGCTGAAGGTATTATTTTTTGTTGATGAGAAGGAAATGAAGGTTTTAAATTATCATTTCCATAACAGCAGTCAGGATAAGTACTTAGACTTTGCTTTAGAGGATGAAGAGCTCCAAGAGATTCACAACTTTTGCAGCAGCCACTATGCATCAGAAGAGGCTTAATCTACATAAAAAGGAGCAGGCTAATCCTGCTCCTTTTTCTTTTCTTATACTTCCACAGACTTCCCGTCTTCAACAATATGATGCATTAAATGTGCAAGGTAATGAATTGGACCAAATTCTTGTTCATCCGCTTCTTCCTCTTCATCCTCATCTATTTGCAGATCATTTAAATGCAATGCGATAAACTGATAAAAATCCTTTAACTCAAATGAATAGCAAGCGGATGGAGATTCATTCTCCTCTTCATATTGAAGAACTAAATAAGATTCTTTGCCACTTTCATCCACTGCATCAAAATAGATGAAAAAGCCGATATTTGTATCAAGCTCAAACAGCTGTCTAGTTCCACCGCTTGTGACACGATTGAAGTCCTCTTCGCTTAATTTTTGAACTGTAATATTTTCCATACCGTCTTCTTTATGAAATTCAACAGTATATTCCTTCATATATTAGCACCTCTTTCTTAATCAGCCTTAATTGTAACAGACTTTGTCCATTTCGCAAAAAACATAGCCTAAAAAATGAACAATGCGAAAAAGAACCCTGTACATGCAGGGTTCTTTGAGATAAGCATATTAAAGTTTCGTTACGTTAACAGCTTGTGGGCCACGTGCGCCATCTTCAATATCAAAGTTAACTTCTTGGCCTTCATCTAATGTTTTGAAACCGTCTGTTTGAATTGCAGAAAAATGTACGAATACATCATCTCCACCTTCTACTTCGATAAATCCAAAACCTTTTTCTGAGTTAAACCATTTTACTTTACCTGTTGCCATTTTATTGCCTCCTAGATTTAAATAACCAGGATATACATTTATATCCTTCATTTGTACATTTTAACCATTATGAGGAGAAATTAAACATAATCCAGAAAATATTTTTTATTAGTCTCTAGTTCTATTTCTGTTTCTGCTTCTTCTTTCTCCGCCGCCGCCGTTGCCGCCGCCACGGTTGCGATCATATCCGCGTCCGCCTCTGTCACCACTACGACGACGTCCGCCGCCGCCAGAACGGTCACCTTTTGGCTTTTTAGAACGAAGCGGTTCAACAGCAGTCAATCTAACTGGCGTTGCATCCGGCTCTTTTGTAAGAAGTTTTAATGCACTTGCAAGCAATGTAACAGAATCCGTTTCTTCCAGTAAAGTTTCTGCAAGACGCTTGTATTCTGCGAATTGATTCTCTTCAACCGTTTTTTGGATTTTGTTGATTGTTGCCTGTTGGTTTCCTGCCAATACATCTGTAGTTGATGGAATTGGGTTTTTAACCATTTTTTTCTTCGTTACATTTTCAATGATGCGAAGGTGATCTACTTCTCTTGGAGATACAAATGTTACAGCATAACCTTTTTTACCAGCACGGCCAGTACGACCAATTCGGTGAACATAGCTTTCTGGATCTTGTGGAATATCAAAGTTGTAAACATGTGTTACACCGCTAATATCCAATCCGCGGGCAGCTACATCTGTTGCTACCATGATATCAATTGTTTGCTCCTTGAAGCGACGGATTACTTGATCCCTTTTACCTTGAGGAATATCACCATGGATTCCTTCAGCAGAATATCCACGTTTGATTAATCCTTCAACTACTTCATCAACACGTTTTTTCGTTCTTCCGAATACAATCGCAAGATCTGGTGATTGGATATCAAGAAGACTGCATAGTACATCAAACTTTTGGCGTTCTTGCAGCTCGATAAAGTGTTGTTCAATATTTGTAACAGTCATTTCTTTCGCTTTAACCTTAACAAGCTCTGGCTCCACCATGAAGCGCTCTGCCAATGATTGAATTCTTTTTGGCATTGTTGCTGAGAAAAGTAAAGTTTGACGTGTTTTTGGTGTTTCACTCAAGATTCTTTCGATATCTTCGATGAAGCCCATATTTAGCATTTCATCTGCTTCATCCAAAACGATCATTTTTGTATCTTGCAAACGAATTGTTTTTCTTTCAATATGGTCGATAAGACGTCCAGGAGTTGCCGCAATAATTTCTGGCTTTTTCTTTAAACCACGAATTTGGCGGTTAATATCTTGTCCACCATAAATTGGCAATGTACGGATACCTTTTACTGCACCGATACGGTTAAGTTCTTCTGCAACCTGTACAGCCAATTCTCTAGTTGGAGCGATAACAAGACCTTGAACAGCTTTACCAACTTCGATTTTTTCCAAAAGTGGAACACCGAATGCTGTTGTTTTACCTGTTCCTGTTTGTGCCTGTCCAATCATATCTTTACCTGCAAGACCAATCGGAATCGCCTGTGCTTGAATTGGTGTTGGCTCTTCAAAACCCATATTGGATAATGCTTTTTCTAAACTGCTGCTTAAATTAAAATCTGAAAAAGTCGTCAATACTTTTTCCTCCTTCGTTATTGCTCATTGCCTTAAATACTTTTAAAGAATGCTGGTCGTCCACATTGGATTCCCTAGCCTATTTTACCCAAAATGGTAGGCATTTAAATAATCTAATCTTGAGAAATATTGGAGCAAGAGCTTTGTATAATTATTGATAAATATATACTCTCCACTTCCATTCACTTTTTTTCATGTTCCAAAACATTCTGGAAAAAGTATTAGGGGATTAAAATTCCTGATGAAAATGATTGGTCCTGTGGAGCGATAGCGTACTACACTAAAAAAAGGTGATGCATTAAGGAAAGGCATCACCTTTAATCTAAAAATTATTAAGCTTTGTTTACGTTAGAAGCTTGAGGTCCACGGTTACCTTCAACGATTTCGAAAGTTACTTCTTGGCCTTCTTCTAAAGTTTTGAAACCTTCTGATTGGATAGCGGAGAAGTGAACGAATACGTCTTGTCCTTCAGTAGACTCGATGAAACCGAAACCTTTTTCTGCATTAAACCATTTTACTTTACCTGTGTTCATTGTAAAACCTCCAAAATTGTGTTACACCTTTAAGAACTTATATAAATCTTAGGAATCAGTGAAGCATCGCTACCTTTTCGGACATAGGCTGTATTTACAACCATGACCAACAATCCTTAAAAAACATATACCGAACTTACAAGCGTTATATACATCATATCTTCAATATCGACTTTTGTCAATTATCTTTTTTTATTTTCCTTCTGCTGAATCAACTGTATGCTTTAAAAGCATACTGATTGTAACAGGACCTACACCGCCTGGAACTGGAGTTATTGCTGATGCATTTACAAGACAAGCATCGTAATCAACATCCCCAACATTACCTTTATTGTAGCCCGCATCAAGTATAACAGCTCCTGGTTTAATCCAGTCACCTTGAATAAAGTTAGGCTTACCTACTGCTGCAATAACAATATCAGCCTGTTTGACATGCTCAGCCAAGTTTTTAGTGCGAGAATGACAGGTTGTTACGGTTGCATCTTCATTTAAAAGCAATGCTGATACTGGCTTACCAAGGATAGGGCTTCTGCCAACAACGACTGCATGCTTTCCGCTTGCGTCAATACCATAATGCTCCATTATTTTCAGTATTGCAGCAGGTGTACATGATGGGTATCTTCCGAAGCCTAAAGCTGTTTGTCCATATCCTAGGCTCGTTACACCATCAACGTCCTTATCTATCGCAATTGTTTCAAACGCCTTTCTTTCATCAATATGGTCAGGTACAGGATGCTGAAGCAAAATTCCATGTACGTTACTATCTTCATTTAACGATTGGATGGTCTCAAGCAGCTGTTCTGTTGTTGTCTCTTTGTCTAAATGGATTTTTTTGCTGTCAATTCCAAGCTTAGCGCACGCATTACCTTTCATGCGTACATAAGTAGCGGAAGATGGATCTTCACCAACAAGGATCGTTGCAAGACATGGTGTAATGCCTTTCGTTTTTAGTGCATCGATTCTGCTTTTCAATTCTTCCTTTACAGCATTTGCTACTACATTTCCATCTAATATTACTTTCTCAGACATGTATATCCCTCCAGGTATTGTGTTAGAAAGGTTTATCACCTTTTGCCCAGACGACCGGCTATACACCTTTTCGCAGCTCCCATATGGTTCATTCCATTATTGTCGTCAGTCACTGTGAAACGAATCTATTTACTAGGTAATAATAACATAGCTCTCATTTTATGAAAACAAGTTTCGACATGAAAAAAGGCATCTCCTGTATTTAGGAGATGCCCAGTGGTGAGTGCTTGCAATAGATCTTTGTTCATTATTATATGAAGAAAGTAGACCTATGTAAAATCTTGCACTTTTATTGGCATATATTTAAGGAATGCACTACTAATTCGTGCAATTGCCTAAAACAACGAAAGCCCTACCTCTCTTTCATCCTTACGGCTCCGAGGCCGTGCCAGTGTGAATTTAGGTTCTATCAATTTAGAACGGCGGCAAAAATAACATTAACTGAGAATAATTTTTTGGAAGGGTTTAATCCGCATATGGAAGATTATTTTAATGTGATTTTTGGAGAAGATTGTTAAAGTGGTGTTTATTCTGTATTTCAACTGTTCCTGGTTGCTTTGCATCTACATAACTTTACACAAAATCTTTTACTTTTATTGTACAAATCCGTTCTTGCCTCAAATACATACAAGAAATAGAATACCCTATTATTTACATTTTGTCAACCGTGCTGAATATTAGTAATAAAATCCATAATCTAGCTATAAAAAAACTCACCTAAACATTAAAAATAGAGTATGTTTTCTAAGATTAGTTCGTTCCATGCGATCAACAAAACTCGCTTTCCGCTGGGAGGTATTTTCGCCTGCTGGGTCTCAGCCTCCATTCCATTTCACTAGGATTTTCAATTATTATATTAAAGTCGAAAACGTCAAAAGAAAAAAACTGAACTATTTAACGTTAAAATAGTTCAGTTTTATCTAGACAAACTTAAGTTAAACCTTCTTTTTGCTTACATAATATTATTTAAACGCTCGGCTGATTGTAAATCTGCTGGTATTGTTGCGTGTTGGATTTCTTTTTCGAGTTGTTGCTTGTGGAATTGCTGTTCTACTTGATCCCATTCGTAATAGTTTGCCATATATGCTAGAACAGATTCTTTATATTTTAATGCCTCTGTTATGTCAAATAAAAGCATCCCCGTTCTACGAAGCAAAACGTCGACTGGTGTCATCGCAAGTTCGCGCTGCATGGCATAATGAATTTTCGCCCATAGTAGGACAGGTAAGTTAAACTGTTGTGCGGCTGCTTTTTTTTCTTTCACAATGTTGTAAATATCTGGTGCGTTGCTTCCGTACATTTTCGCAATTGTCGCAGCTTCTTCTCTTGTCAAACCAGCACTTATACCCTCTGGTATGATTTTTTCCATATAGCTTTCAAAATTGGCTGAACCACCAACTTTTCCTCCTGATATCGGCAAATGTTTTGTTTGACACCCGCTAAAACTCTTACCCTTTTCTGTTAATTTCTTACCGACAAGCTCAAGGACGGTTTCTGCCATTTTACGATATCCAGTCAACTTACCTCCTGCAATTGTCACTAGTCCTGAATCTGATACCCAAATCTCATCTTTCCTTGAGATTTCTGATGGATCCTTTCCATCCTCCAAAATTAACGGCCTTACACCAGCCCAGCTTGATTCTACATCGTTTTCTGTAATATTAACTGCTGGGAACATATATTTTATCGCGTTAAGAATATATGTGCGATCCTCCACTGTCATCGCTGGATTCACTGGATCTTCCTTATAGAAGGTATCTGTTGTGCCAACATAAGCCTTTTTGTTCCTTGGAATTGCAAATACCATTCTGCCGTCTGGTGTATCAAAGTAAATGGCTTGTTTTAACGGAAAAACAGATTGGTCAATGACGATATGCACACCTTTTGTAAGCTGCAATGTTTTCCCTTTTTTACTGCCATCCTTTTCTCTTATCGTGTCCACCCATGGACCTGCTGCATTAACAACTATATCAGCAAATACCGAATAGGTTTCTCCTGTTAACATATCTGTTACATATACTCCATTAACTTTTCCTTCATTATCATAAATCAGTTTTTCTACTTTCGTATAATTTAGTGGAGTAGCCCCTTTTTCGATTGCTTCCTTCATTACTTCAATCGTTAATCTGCTGTCATCTGTACGGTATTCCACATAATAACCGCCGCCTTTTAGACCTTCCTTTTTAACAAGAGGCTCTTTTGCAAGTGTCTGATCTTTTGTGAACATTTTTCTTCTTTCCTTTTTCTTGACACCTGCAAGGAAATCATAAACTCGTAAGCCGATACTTGTTGTAAATTTTCCAAATGTGCCGCCTGTATGAAAAGGAAGAAGCATCCATTCTGGAGTTGTAACATGTGGACCATTTTCGTAAACGACCGCTCTTTCCTTACCAACCTCTGCTACCATTTTCACTTCAAACTGTTTTAAATAGCGAAGTCCTCCATGGACAAGCTTTGTTGATCTGCTTGATGTGCCTGCAGAGAAATCCTGCATTTCCACTAATGCTGTTTTCATCCCTCTAGTTGATGCATCAAGCGCAATCCCAGCACCAGTTATCCCTCCACCAATGACTAGCACATCAAATTTGTTTTCCTGAAGCTGTTTTTTTAAGAAGTTACGATTCGTTTTCATTTGGATGTCCTCCTAAGAATAATGTCCAACAAAAAAGAGACCACAAAGAATCATTACCAATACGCGATAACGACTTTGTGGTCTCTCCAAATCTCCGGACATTTTATTAACTTGTGTTCATTATAACATAATTATATATATATTCATAGTATTTAGAATTGAATTGTACTAGCTTAATTCTTGAATGCCATTGTTGCTTGAACCGCTTTCTTCCAACCTGAATAAAGTGCTTCTCGTTGTTCTTCTTCCATTGCTGGTTCAAATGACTTATCTAATCTCCACTGCTCAGCAATTTCAGCCTGATCCTTCCAGAAGCCTACAGCAAGCCCTGCTAAATATGCGGCACCAAGAGCAGTTGTTTCATTAATGACAGGTCTTTGTACAGGAACATCCAAAATATCTCCTTGGAATTGCATTAAGAAATTGTTTTTTACCGCTCCGCCATCTGCTCTTAATGTTTTGACACTAATGTTGGCATCAGCTTCCATCGCAGACAAGACATCTCTTGTTTGATAGGCAAGGGATTCAAGTGTTGCTCTGACAAAATGCTCTTTTGTCGTACCTCTAGTGACACCAAACATCGCACCGCGCACATCACTGTCCCAATATGGTGTGCCAAGACCAACAAATGCAGGAACTAAATAGACACCGTCAGTTGAATCTACTTTTGTAGCATACGCTTCACTGTCTTTTGCATCCTTCAGCATTCTGAGGCCGTCACGAAGCCATTGAATAGCAGATCCGGCAACAAAGATACTTCCTTCAAGCGCATATTCGACCTTTCCGTTTAATCCCCATGCAATTGTTGTTAACAAACCATGATTAGAGCGGACTGCTTTTTCCCCTGTATTCATAAGCATGAAGCAGCCTGTTCCATACGTATTTTTCGCCATTCCTTCTTCAAAGCAAGCCTGGCCGAACAATGCTGCTTGCTGATCTCCAGCTACACCTGCAATAGGAATACTCTTACCGAAGAAGTGGTAGTCAATTGTATGTGCATACACTTCAGAAGAAGGTTTAACCTCCGGAAGCATAGACTTAGGTACAGTCAAGATTTCAAGAAGCTCATCATCCCACTTTAAATCATAAATATTGAACATTAATGTACGAGAAGCATTCGTATAATCCGTCACATGCGCTTTTCCACCTGAAAGCTTCCAAATCAGCCACGTATCGATTGTACCGAACAATAATTGACCATTTTCCGCTTTATCTCTTGCACCCTCGACATTATCAAGAATCCATTTCACTTTTGTACCTGCAAAATACGCATCTATCAGCAAACCAGTTTTGTCTCTAAATAATTGGTTATGACCTTGTTCCTTTAGATCTTCACAAATATCATTTGTTTGTCTTGATTGCCAAACAATTGCATTATAGACTGGAACACCTGTCTCTTTATCCCAAACAACTGCTGTTTCACGTTGGTTCGTAATCCCAATACCTTCAATTTGGTCTGCCTTTATATCTGATTCCGATAAAACGGTTGCAATAACAGATAGAATGGAACCCCAAATCTCACTTGCATTATGCTCTACCCAACCTGGCTTTGGAAAGATTTGCGTAAATTCTTTTTGCGCCGAGTGTACAATTTCCCCTTTTTTATTGAAAATAATCGCTCTTGAGCTAGTAGTTCCTTGGTCTAATGACAAAATAAATTTTTCCATCGTAATACCCCCTATTTGATTATGAAACTAGTCTACCATATTATTTCCTTCTATTATTAAGCCGCATTTTTCATTTTAATAGAATTATTGCTTTTTGTAGCAAAAAACGCAAACCCTAATATCACTATGCTAACGATGACTACTGGCCAAAAATAGCTGGAGATTGTTCCTTTATAGAAATATTGATAAAATACTGCTGCCAATCCTCCACCTAATACTGGTCCAACCACTGGAATCCATGCATATTTCCAGTTAGAATCCCCTTTACCTACGATTGGAAGCAATGCATGTGCAATACGTGGCCCTAAATCCCTTGCCGGGTTTATAGCATAGCCAGTTGTACCTCCAAGAGACATACCAATCACTACTATTAATAAACCGACTGCCATCGGGTTCAAGCCATCTGTAAAGGTTGTCGCACCAATGAAGAGCAAGCCTAGCACAAGCATGAAAGTACCAATTAATTCTCCAAGCAGATTGGAAAAAGTATGTGGAATAGCTGGCCCTGTTGCAAATACGCTCAATTTAGCTCCTTTATCGTCAGTCGCTTTCCAATGAGGTAAATAATGTAAGTATACAATAACTGCTCCAATAAACGCTCCAAGCATTTGAGCTATGATATATTCAGGCACTTGATTCCATGCAAAATCGCCATTTATAGCAAGCGCGATTGTCACGGCAGGGTTAAGATGTGCTCCACTGATGCTGCCAACAGCAAATACTCCCATCGTAACAGCTAAGCCCCAAGCAATAGTAATAACAATCCACCCGCTATTATTAGAAAACGTTTTCTTTAAATTGCTACCAGCAACTACTCCTCCCCCAAAAACGATTAAAATCATTGTACCAATAAGTTCACCTAAAAATGCAGACATTCAAACTCCCCCTTCTCTAAAAAAAACAATAAGTTTATAAAACAGCAAAAAAGGAGGGCACAACAGAAAAATATCACAATAAATGTGAAAATCTGTGTGCATCTCCTTATCTCCAACACGTTTTATTAACTTGTAGATACATCATATCCTACCATGTAAACGCTGTCAACACGTTTACAAGATTTTCTCTAGAAAAATAGTGAAAACTTGTTTATTTGTCCCATAATTCTTTTCTTGATGTTGTAATACCCGCTGCTCCAGCCTTAATCGCATTTTCAACATCTGCTTCAGTACGAATCAATCCACCAGCCAATATCGGTACATCGAGCCGCTCCTTTATTTCTTCAATCATCCAAGGCATTGTGCCTGGCAGGAGCTCAATATAATCAGGTTTTGTTCGCTGTACCAGTTTAATACTTTTTTCAATTGCATGGCTGTCAAGAAGGAAGACACGTTGAATGGCGATTACATTCTTTTGTTTCGCTTTTAAAATAACAGATGATTTTGTTGATATTAGTCCATATGGCTTAAATTCCTGACAGACATATTCTGTCGCATAGTCGTCACTTTTCAACCCTTGTATTAAATCGACATGATAAATCATTTTTTTACCGGCGTTTTTGGCAAGCTTACTGATGTTCTTCAGCTGCGATATATGTATTTCTAAAAAGACGCCAACTTCATAACTGCTTTCCAAAAAAGCTTCAAATTCCTTTAAGTTGGATGATGCAGGTATTATTTTCTGTTCCATCATAGTTACCTCTACCCTGTTTTATTATCTATTTATTTTTTCTTTCTTCATAATAGCGGAAAACTAAGATACACACTAGTAAAAACGCAGAGCCCACAGCATATCCGCCAACAATATCTGTTGGATAATGTACACCTAAATAAATTCGGCTTGTCCCAATCATTAATATAAAAAAGCAGGCAATCAGAACTGTTGCTACTTTTTTTCCATTAGTCTTCCAAATATGAAGAAGTACATATGCAGCACTTCCATAAAAAATTAGCGATCCCATACTATGACCACTAGGAAAGCTATACCCATGCTCTGTAATTAAAGGGAGTATATCCGGTCTTTCTCGCTTAAAAATCCACTTAAGGAACTTATTTAATAATCCGCCAATCCCCGGAACACAAATAAGGAAAATAGCCAGAGAATATTTCTTGTACAAGCAAAGAAGCACTGCTCCAACAGCAATGGCAATTGCTATAAATTTAATAGAGCCAAAATCTGTCAAGATTGAGGTCCATCTAGTTGTGGCATCAGTTTGATAGGATTGGACAAACTCAATGATGTTTTTATCAAAAGCGATTATCTCTGCACTTCTAATTTGGTAGCTGACAAATACAAAAACGATTATAAATAAAAAAACGATCGTAAGTATTGTACTGACATATTTTAGCGTCAGCTTTTTTTCACTTTTATTCAATAAAGTATATCCCCCTTTTATTTAGGTTATCTCCCCATTATAGACAACTTGAGACAAATTTTCCAAAAGGACCTTTTTAATAAAACTAGTAAGCAAAGGGGGATCTCCCCCTTTGCTGTATTATGCTTCTTTTGCGACTTTTTTTCTTGTTTTTGTTTTTTTTGGTTTCTCTTCTGCTGCCTGTTCCGGCTTCGTATTGTCGATAGAAGCCTGTAATGCTGCCATTAAATCCATGACGTTTGTTGTCTGAACCTTTTCTTGACTTGTTACAACATCCTTGCCCATTTTCTTTGCTTCAATTAATTCAAGTAATGCTGTTCGATATTCATCCGTATATTTCGTTGGATCAAATGCTGTTGTTAACTGATCAATCAGCAGAATTGCTGTCTCTAGCTCCTTTTTGGCGATAGTGGCTTCTGCCGGAACATTTGGTACATCCTCTGCTTTGCGGACTTCATCAGGAAAATGGATTGTTTCCATAACTAATGTATTGTCATATACTCTAATTACCGCTAATTGCTCTTTTGAACGGATAATAATTTTGGCAATACCGACCTTTCCTGATTCAATTAATGCCTCTCTTAATAAAGCATATGCTTTATTGCCTCCATCACCTGAAGACATATAATAGCACTTATCATAATAAATCGGGTCAATTTCATCCATTTTAACAAAATCAATTATTTCAACTGCTTTATCTTCATTTTCTTTTTGCAGCTTTTCCAAATCTTCCTTGTCAAGGACAACATATTTGCCTTTCGCATATTCATATGCCTTAACTATATCTTCTGGTGCAACTTCTTTTTCACATGCAGAGCATTTTTTTTCATATTTAATAGGTGCATGACATTCTTTATGAAGTGTGCGCAGCTTTATATCTTTATCTTCTGTTGCTGTATGCAGCTTAATTGGGATGTTAACTAAACCGAAGCTAATGCTTCCTTTCCACATTGTGTGCATTTCTTATTTCTCCAATCATGTTTTTTCACTGACTTTTTTAAGATGGTACTTATTAATAAAATGGCTTTTAAGCCCGCCTTTCATGCAATGAAATCTTGGAAATGAATGATTCGACTGCATAGGAGAAACACTAAAAGCAAATAAGCATTGTTAGGAGTACTACCATGAAATATACTGCTTCCTTTACGATTACAGAGTATAACCTTATGGATAAGCTGTTTTCGGTAGGTGTTGCGGATAATGGCATCATCAAAAATGTTGGACAGTTTAGTGAAGGCATGACAAAAGAAGAAAGTACTGCCTTACTAAGCATTGTGCAAAAAAATGCACGGACAGTGGGTAAAGTGATCTTGGTTGAACCAGGTATATGTGTTGAGCTTGAATTCTCTTCGTTTGAAGACGAAAAAATTATTCAACCTGTATTTGTACAATTTCTTTTCCAAAAAAGCTGGCAGGAGTGCACTTATGAACAGCTACTGCAAAACATCGGACTTGATAAACTGACTATCACCAATCCAGATAAACCATTATTTCCTGATAACAATGTACGCAAAATAGATTTCATCAACTATCTAACATTGGCAGAAGAGAAAATACTGCCTTTTTTACAAAATCGGCTACTGACAGTTATCCGTTTCCCGCATGGATTGTTCGGTGAATCTTTTTATCAAAAGCAGTGTCCTGATTATGCACCAGCATTTGTTGAAACAAGCTGGAAGGAAGATATTAATTATATTATCTGCAACAATAAACAAACACTGCTTTGGCTGGGCAATCAGCTTGCATTCGAGTTTCACATACCATTTGAAACCGTCCTGTCTGACAGTATGCCTTCAGAAATTGTGTTTGATTTGGACCCGCCATCACGAGATCATTTCTTTATGGCAATTAAAGCTGCACAAATACTCAAGCAGGTTCTCGATGGATTAAAGCTTATTTCTTTTATAAAAATATCTGGAAATAAAGGCATTCAAGTATATATTCCACTTCCAGAAAAAACTTACACGTATGATGAAGCAAGAATTTTCACTGAATTTATTGCAAACTATATGATAACAATCGAACCAGAATTATTTACAATTGAGCGCTTGAAAAAAAATCGCCATAACCGGCTTTACATCGATTATATCCAGCATAGCGAAGGAAAAACGATCATTGCTCCCTATTCTGTTAGAGGAAATGAAGGTGGATATGTCGCTTGCCCGATATTTTGGGATGAACTCACAAATAATTTATCGCCAAAAGCCTTTACAATGGAGTCTGTGTCAGAACGACTGAAAAACAGGGAGGATCCCTTCCAATCTTATTTTGCAACGAAGGAAAAGCAATCATTAAAAGAAGTCCTTCATTTTATCCAGTCAAACCATACATGAATAAAAAAAGAATCCCTTCACCAGTTAGATGGGATTCTTTTCTAACATAAAAGGAAATCAAACTGGTTCATTGAAGGGATAAACCATTTCCTTTGTAACACCTAAATCGCCAAAAAAATGATCCTCAATAAAATGACTTATTTCTCTTAACTCAGCACTTGTTGGAAAGGATGATATGATGATTTTCGGAATATGCTCGATACGTGCATCTGAAGGATTCAATTCTCCTGCAGAAATAAGCAAATCAAACTCCTCATACATATACAGCAGATGAACGCTTGAAGGATCGAGACAGGTTATTTCCAGTTTGCTGTAAAAATGATAGTTCAAGATTTCACGGATGTAATCCTTCTCACTGTATGTTCTGCACATTACAGCCACCTGGATTTTGTGGTTATTCCATTTTCTGATTATAGCAGCCTGAGTAATGGCGAAAATTTCGAGTATATCAAGCTTTTTTAACAAAAGGGAATAATGTGTAAAGCACTCTTTTGCAATTTGTGCAATTGCCTGATATAGCTGGTTTCCCTCAAAAAAATCTAAATATTGCAAAGCTGAATTCTTCACAGTTTCTGTTTCAAATTCCGTCTCAACAGAAATTCGTTTTAGTGACTGATAGAAGTTGAACAAAAATATATCATCTTGGGATATAGATAAACCGATATACTTATCTAGCTTTTTGAGAAAGACAGACATTGGATAGCCTCTTTCACTTTTCATTGATTTATGAATATACTGCAAGTGCTTTGTTCTATTTAACGGTCTTTCCTCACTCATAATAAAAATCGCAATGTACAGAATTTCCTGCAGTTGAATTTCTCTGCGCGGACATTTGACCATAAAAGGCAAAAGCCTTTTAGTCAATTCAAAATACTTGCTGCCTTCATGTGTCTTTAACACAGAATCTGGATAAGAAATATAATGACCCATTGATGCACGATGGTTCGCTATAAACAAAATAATCGTCAAGCGATAGAGCGCACCTGTTCGATAAGACATAGAAAACCGCGAAAACATTTTAACCAAATGCTCTTGGAATTTCCCAGCATCAAGCTCTTCTTTGACAAGATTTGTTTCAAAGGACATAAAATCTAAATACTGCATAATGAAGCGTCTAATTTTCCTTTCATCACCTTCAAGCCGAAATGGACTTGCTGTTAATGTGACCTCTGCCTCTTTAACTACCTCCTGCAATTTCTCCAAGTGCCTGTATGCTGTTGATCTGCTTATATGCACTTCTTGACATATTTGAGAAACATCAACACCATCATTTAAAAGGATGATTTTCAATGTATGCAAATACGTGTTCTTTTCTCTTATTTGACCCAAAAGACCTTCAAGTGTCCCATTTTCTGGCTTAATGAGTCTGACACCATATGCTTCGTTCTTCTCGAAGACCCAATCTTCTGGTAAAACACTTTCAAGAAATTCCAAATCTCTCCAAATGGTTGTTTTAGAAAATCCTGTCTTATCTGAAAGCACTGCTAAACTATTCCACTTTTCCTCACTTAGTAGTTGAAAAATTATATCAGAATACCGCTTATAAAATCGATTCATCCTTATCACCTTTTAGCCGAGATTTGCTTTTTACTGTTTTGATATGATGAAAATAATGCAAAACGTACCACCAGCAATATTTTCTCGGTAAAATTGCTGGTTAGTAATTCAAAACTTTACCCATCCGTATTTAATCGCTTTAACAACAGCTCTTGTTCTGCATTCTGTATCTGACTTTTTTAAAATACTACTAATATGGTTTTTTACTGTTTTATCACTGATACGCAGCTCATCTGCAATTTCAAAATTGCTCTTTCCTTTTACAAGCGATTGGAGAACTACCTGCTCTCGTGTTGTAAAAATACTAGCACGACCAAATTTATGTTTTTTTGTTCGATCTGAAAGCTTACGATATTCTTTGAGAATTTCAGTTGAAATGTACGGATCCATATAATTTCTGTTAGACAGGAGGTTCCTCACCGCTTCCTTCAACCAATCCTCTATTCTTTCAATGGAAACAAACCCCATTACTCCTGCACATAAAGATGCCGTTAACTCTATATCTTGTTCATTTGAAAATACCATGATAATTTTCGCTTCTGAAAATTCCTCAATAAGCTCTTTCGCAGCTTCCACCCCATTAACATTCGGCATTTTGTTGCACATGATATATATATCTGGATTATGGGCTCTCATGATTGGCAGTGCAAATCTCCCATCTTGCCCCTCTGCAACAATACGATAGGATTCTTCCATCCTAAGGCTTTGTCTCATTTTCTCCCTTGCAAGTGGATCCTTATCTAAAAGTGCAATTTTAGCCATAGATTATTGTCTCCTCTTTTAATTCTTCCGTGTTAGTATTTGCAAGCTAGTGAAGACATTCCTATTTATCCTCAGAGGATTTGTAACAAAAAAACATGCTAGGTTTTTAAGGATTATTTTTTCACTAAATAGGAACAAAGGATTTAAGTGCAAATAATAACAATTTACATTTTACAACAAGGAATTAACTGATTCGTCTCAACATTGAAACGGAGCTTTTCAAAATAAAGCATTAACAACTTTCCCGTTGTAACTATAATCTTAAAAATGGATTCAACTTCCAATTGAATAGGATTTAAAAATCGAAAAATATTAAAATAGGAAGCTAAATATTATTTCACCAAAAATTAAACAGACCGTTTCGAAAATGAGAAACAAAATATGTAAATAAGTGGTACCCTAAATTCAGATAGATTTTTCATACTAATTAAAGGGAGGAATGTTAAATGAACAAACATATTCAGGAGCTAGTATGCAGTTTATTTAAACACTGCAGGAGTACCTTGGGCCATTCATTGCGAGTCGCAGACGAGCTGCATAAATTTAGCTCCTTTATCGACATTAAGCCGTCTGCTGAAATCTATTACATGGGAGCAGTTCATGATATTGGAAAGCTTAAAATCAGCAGTAGCTTGCTGAACAAAACAGGTAGGCTTACCATTTCAGAAAAGCATGAGCTTAACATGCATGCATTTTATGGAAAACAAATATTACAGGAGAAAAAGGTGTTTTCAGAGGAGTTTATGAATATCATTTTATATCATCATGAGAATCTCGACGGGAGTGGGTACTATGGCTTAAAAGGACAAGAGATTCCTCTATTTTCAAGAATGCTTCGTTTAATTGATAGTTATGATGCAATGCTTTACGGGAGAGCTTATCAATTCCCAATTAATGAAGAGCAAATTAAATTAGAAATAGAAGCATTAAAAACTACTATCTTTGATGCTGAGCTAGTCTGTTCGTTTTTACACTTTATCGAAGCAAAAAAACAACGCATGTTAGTCGAAAAGCTTCAATTGTCTCGATAAAAGCGTTGCAAAGCAATAAATTATTATGCAACGCCCACAACTTTACTCTTCCTTTTCCAGTCTGCATTCAAGCGGGTCTGTAGTCACGAAAGCTTCTATGATCGGATGCCTTAATGTCTGGTCCTCAATCCATTCAAGAAAGCTGACCTTTACAGTTAGAATAGGCTTTAACCAAACCATGGCAGATTTCCCATCACTAATATTTATAAAAGGACAGTTTTCCATTTGCAATGTAACAAGAATTTTTGTTAGCTCCACCCAATCCTTGTTAGTCAATTTACCGTTGCCAACGCTTCCGATGTAAATCAAATTAGTTTCTTGATCATATAAGCCTAGATGAAGGGAATTTGCGACACCGTTTTTATATGTGACACCACCAATGACGGCAATCAAGTCATGCTGTTTTTTCCTTTTTAACCAGCGTTTATCCTTGGCACCAATTGTATAGGTACTTGTCAAATCCTTAAAAACTACTCCTTCTAAGTCATTGCTGAGGCAAGCCTGCAGCAGCCCTTCTTTGTCACGGAAGCTTTCAACAAGCTGTACATGCTCATTTGGTTTCACCAAAGCTTTTAAAAGCTCCATTCTTTCTGCTAAAGGCTTGTCTGTCACCCAATTACCGTTTAAATAAAGAATGTCAAATACCATATAGGTTATAGGTACCCGATCCATCATCCCGCCATTGCGATCGATATTTTTCAGGCGATCTCTTTTCATCACTTCATAGAAGGATGGCTTCCCATCCTTTAAGGCAATTATTTCACCGTCTAATATGAAAGAGTCTGCCTCTAAATAGGTGGAGGTATGAAGCAACTCAGGGTATTGCTTCGTCCGTTCGTTCAATTTACGATTATAGAGCTTGGTATTGTCGTCATCGTGGTAT
This sequence comes from Niallia taxi, assembly GCF_032818155.1. Classification (NCBI taxonomy): domain Bacteria; kingdom Bacillati; phylum Bacillota; class Bacilli; order Caryophanales; family Bacillaceae; genus Niallia; species Niallia taxi. The sequence goes on along the minus strand of NZ_CP102589.1, from coordinate 2,014,955 downwards.
GTAAGAATTCTTGTCCCATCCCACTTTACTTGTGCTACCCAGTTGTCGCCAATGGGTACGGACTCTGTTACTACTGGTTCAAAAGGGACGATTGGTTTCATTATTTCCCATTCCTTTTTTTCTTTAACATGCCTCTAATACAGCTTTTTATCCCAATAAAAATGGAGCTGCCTAATAATAAGCAGCTCCTTATATTTAAAAAGTTTTCGCTAAATCCTTTGCTCTCGCAATTCCTTTATCTTTAATTTCCTGTGCTTTATCTGGCATTGCTGCTTGACCTTCAATAAATAGCCCTTCTAAAGTAGGAATACCAAAGAAGTGCACGAGGATCGCATTCAAATAACGATGTCCCATTTCCAATTCAGCCGCAGGACCTTCTGAATAAATGCCACCACGTGCTTGAATATGGAGAGCTTTCTTGTCTGTCAGCAAACCAACAGAACCTTTATCTGTGTATTTGAAGGTTTTGCCTGCAACAGCAACAGAGTCTATATATGCCTTTAAAACAGGTGGAAAGGAGAAGTTCCACATCGGTGTAACGAAGACATACTTATCCCCACCGACAAATTGATCACTCAATTCACCAAGTCTGCTCACTTTAGACTTTTCATCGTTTGAAAGCTCATCAAATCCTTTACCTGATTGCAGCTTGCCCCACCCGCTGAAAACATCATTGTCAATATGCGGAATCCCTTCCTTATACAGGTCAATATGGACAATTTCATCATTTGGATTTTGCTCTTTATATGAATCGATGAACGCTTGTCCAGCAGCCATGCTAAAGGATTGAGAATGATCGTTTGGATGTGCCGTAATATATAATAATTTTGCCATTTTGTACTTCCTTTCCATTACAAGACTAGGGTCTTATTTTTTGAAGGAAAGAAGGAAATCATACCAACATAACATTTATATATTCTTCCATATAGACAATGTAATAAAAAAAGCCTGAAAGGGTAGTCCTTCCAGGCAAAAAATACTTATACAAGCTTTTCGTTAATATAAGCTTGAGCTGCATCCTGCAGCTTGCTGTAATGAATAGCTTCTTGCTCCTCCATCACTTTTTCAAGAAGCACAAAATCAGCAGGCTTTGCAAGGTCTGTTTCCACAAATGCTTCGTATACATATGTCGCATTACCAATTAGGTCAATACGATAGTTCCCCTCATTTTCATGCACATAACAGCGTACTTTTCCACCATTATTATAAACCTCAATGTAATCACCTGACTTATTGAAGCCATTTAAAATAGATACTAGTGATGATGCAGACATCGCAGTTCCGCATGCATTTGTAAATCCAACACCACGCTCATACGTTCTGACATAGATGCTTCCTTTGTCCAATATAGACACAAAGCTCACATTAACTCCATCAGGGAAAAGCTCATTAGGTCCATTTACATAGCTGCTAATTTCCTCTTGAACCGAGGATTCGACAGTTGCTTTGTCGACAATTGTAATAAGATGAGGATTTGGGACAGCTAAGGCAGTAAATTCCAGATTAGGATGAAGGCTTTCAATCTTTTCATTTAACAGAGTTTCTTTTCCAACATGTAAAGGTAAGTCTTTTGTCTGGAAAGAAACTGGCGATATTTCCACCAAATATGTCGGTATGTTTGGAAAGATATCTGCTTCATTTTTTACTTCCAAGTTAGCTTTCATTGTTTCAATTACAGCTTCCTCAACATTTAGCAGCTCGCAAACATAACGTGCCACACAACGAATTCCATTACCACACATCGATGCTTCAGATCCATCTGCATTAAACACTCTCATACGAGCATCTGCCTGCTCGCTAGGCATTACAAATAAAATTCCATCTGCGCCTAATTCCGTGCTACGATTACAAAAAGCGATTGCCAAATTTGCACGTTCTTCCTCTGTAAAAGAGTAGCTGTTTGAAATTTCATCTATTATTAGAAAGTCGTTCCCGCTTCCATGACATTTTGTAAGTTTAATTTTCATATGTAACCCTCCAACATTAACTTTATCTCATTGTACTTCTCTTTTTACTATTTTTGCAATTGTAACATTTTTCTTTACCGAAAAATTCGCATAAAAAATAAGCCTTCATTCAGTATTAAGAATGCAGGCTTATTTCTTATTGTATTTTATCTTTCATTAGATTTTTCGCCCAGTTAAGTGATTCTGCATAAACCTTAAATAATTCCTTCTCTTCAATGTTAAGCTTTCTGCAGCCTTTGCTGATTAGTGCCCAATCTGCTTTTTCAACAGCGAGTACAAGTTCAAGGACATCTCTTTGTGTATTATTTTTGCCTGAAAGTGCATCCATTATTGCACCGTCAAGTGGAACCTGTGTTAATATATCCTGCATATCTAGGTTCAAGATCGTATCCATTAACGAAAACATTCCTGTTAAAAAATGTCCAGAGGTATTTGTTTTGCCTGGAATAAGATTTGCAACAGACTCACACATTCTCGCCCGGATTAGGCAATTGGACATTACTTCATATGATATGCCGTTATTCCAGTCCCTTTCCCTTACTGCCAGTACATACAACCATTTCTGAAGTTCCATTAAGCCAATAAGAACAATCGCTTGCCTAATGCTCGTCACCTTATGCTTTAGGCCGAATCCTAAAGTATTAATTAATTTAAGGAGCTTGTACGACAATGAAATATCCTGTTCAATCAGATTGGTGATCATATCAATATCCGGGTCATTGGAGCGAATATGCTTGGATATACCATAATAGGTATGGATATATGCAGGAACATCATGTGTAGACATAATTGCAGGCTTTGAGAAAAAATAACCTTGAAAATAATGATAGCCAGAATTTCTAGCTTTTTCATATTCTTCTCTCGTCTCAAGCTTTTCGGCAACCATCTCTTTGCCAAGCTGTTTTGCAAGTGCCTCTATTTCTAGTCTCTCTTCCTCATTCGTATTCATAAAATCCACTTTAATAATATCTGCTGCTAGTAATAATTCATAAGCATATGGATTACTGTTATCAAAAATGTAATCATCGAGCGCGACTTTATAGCCTAATGACTTTAGTTGTTTGCATATGTCAATTATTTTTCTGCTTGGTTCGACAGTCTCCAGAATTTCTATTACGATATCTCGTGGTTGAAAATATGTAGGCAGCCCTAAATCCAGAAGATTTTCTGTAAAATTAATAAAACAAGGCTTTCCGTCAGATAGTTTTTCAATCCCAATATTTAAAAAACTGTTGATAATTACATCTGCTGTCGCATGATCACCGTCGATGTTCGGAAACATGTTGACTTCATTATTGCGATACAGCAACTCATAGCCGTACACTTCTTCCATTCTATTGAACAGCGGCTGCCTGGCCACAAAAACTTCCATTGAAATACCTCCGAACTTCTTTCTACTCATTTCAAAATATTTAGTTTTATTCTAATAAACGATGTCTCCAAAGGCTGTCGAACGATGGAGCTTTTATAAAAAGTGACTATCTACTCTATTATAATGGGTAAATTAACTCATTCCAAAACTATTGAGCAAATTTTTCCTGATATCTCAATATAAAACTGGCTGCCATAAAAGGAAATCCTATGGAAGCCAGTTTTCATCAGTGTGTATATTGAAGGACAAAATTTATTAAGAACAAGGAAGAAATGAAGTATAAAGGCAAAGATACTTCTTTAGCTTTTCCTAGTGCAATCTTTAATATCGGATACAATATAAATCCGATAGCCATACCGTCCGCAATACTATATGTGAAAGGAATCATTGCAATAATAAAAATGCTCGGAAAACTTTCACTCATATCCTTTAAATCAAGATGGCGAATATTTTGCAGCATCAGCCCGCCAATTATGATTAAAATAGGGGCGATGGCGCTATTCGGTATCATCTTTATAACAGGAATGAAGAATGCGGAACAAATGAACAACAATGCTGTCGTAATAGAAGTAAGTCCTGTTTTTCCACCTGCTGTCATGCTTGCAGTACTTTCCACTGTCGCAACAGTTGGACTGCTTCCAAATACACCTGAAAGCAACACGGAAATGGAATTTGCCTGGAAAGCTCGTTTAAAACGCTCTGACTTCCCAACATATTGAACATGACTCGATACAAGACCAATATTCTCAAACACAAGCACCATGGACAAAGAGAAAACTGCAATCCAAAAAGGAATGGAAATAATATTTTCAAAGGACATAGACCCAAAAACATTCCAATAATCCTTTAACTGTACAGACTCTCCTGTACTTCCTGGTTCAATCAAGCCGAACATCCAAGAAATCATTGTTCCAACTAAAATCGTAATCAGGAAGTTTCCTTTTACATTTCGCAAAAACAAGATAATGCTAATGATTAATGTAATAACGGTTGCCAATACATGCAAATCACTGAAGGAACCTAATGCAATGATAGAATTGCTGCCCTTCTCGACAATTCCGCCTTTTTCCAATCCAATCAGCATTAGAAATAGACCGAGTCCAACTGTCAGTGATTCCTTAAGAGAATTTGGTATCGACTTGCTAACGATTGCCGCTAGCTTAGTAAAGGCAATCAGCATGAACAATAGTCCAGAAACAAACACAACGGCAAGCGCTTCTTGCCAGCTTAATCCCATTGACTGGACAATCGTGTACGAGAACAGCGCATTAATCCCCATTCCTGGAACGAGCAATATTGGCACATTCCCAAGAAACCCCATTAAGAAACAGCCAACGACTGATGTTAAAATGGTTGCGATTATTGCTGCTTCAAGTGGAATTCCAGCCTCTGACAAAATAAGCGAATTAACAGCGACAATATAAACGACTGTAAAAAAGCCAATCAGACCTGCAAAAAATTCCCCTTTGAAAGTAGCTTCGCTTTCCTTCAGCTTAAAGAATTCTGATATATAATTTTTCATTTAGTAAACCTGTGTATTTTTAGCCCTCTCCCTACCCGCATCACCTTAAAAATAAGTTTAAGACATATAAATCTTTAGTCCTAATTTGTTTTATTTTATTAAGGGAGCCACAATTGAATATGATAGCAGATTTCCATTACTTTGCCAATCCTTTTAAATGAAAATTGGCCAAATCCTGTACCGTAAAAATGGAGGACTTTGCCAATTTTTTTTGAGATTAAACTATTTCTTTGTAAAGGTTTGCCATTTCAATCGCATTAACTGCCGCTTCCCAGCCTTTGTTTCCGGCTTTTGTACCAGCACGCTCGATTGCCTGTTCAATCGATTCTGTCGTAAGAACTCCAAAAATAATTGGAACCCCTGTTGATAAAGACGTGCTTGCCACCCCTTTTGCCACCTCATTGCTAACAAAATCGAAATGCGGAGTTGCACCACGAATAACTGTTCCTAATGTGATTATTACATCATACTTCTTTGTTTCTGCTAATTTTTTGGCTGCTAGTGGAATTTCAAAAACACCTGGTACCCACGCAACATTAACATTTTCTGCTTCTACTCCATGGCGTTTTAGAGCGTCCTCTGCACCAGATAAAAGTCTTGTTGTGATGAATTCGTTAAATCTTGAGACGATAATGCCTACCTTTAGCCCACTTCCAATTAAATTACCTTCAAATATTTTTGTCATTTTACTGTCTCCTTTGCTTCTTCTCTTTTTTGTCTATATTCTATTAGTGCTTTTATCGTGACCAATTTCAGTCCGAACTTTTGTGAAATCACTTTTAAATCATCCACTCTGGCCATCGTCCCATCCTCTTTTAAAATCTCACAAATAATTCCAGATGGAGAGCAACCTGCTAATTTTGCTAAATCAACGGCAGCTTCTGTATGTCCATTTCTAGAAAGGACGCCGCCTTTATGGGCAATTAGTGGGAAAATATGACCTGGTCTTGTAAAGTCCTCTGCCTTAGCTCCGTGGGCAACCATTTTTTCAATCGTTAATGCCCGTTCAAATGCACTAATTCCTGTTGATGTTTGTTTATGATCAACACTCACTGTGAAAGCTGTCCCACGGGGATCACTACTATTGTCTACCATTGGCGTCAGTTTGAGCTTGTCGGCAAGCTCTGCTTCGATGGGAACACAAATAAGTCCCCTGCCCTCTTTTGCCATAAAGTTGATCATTTCAGGTGTTACCAAGTCGGAAATCCCCACTAGATCTCCTTCATTTTCCCTATCTTCATCATCTACTACGATTATGAGTTTGCCTGCCTTTAAATCATCTAATGCTTCTTCAATTGTATGAAACATAAAATACTCCCCCTTCCTATTTACCAATAGAATCCGTTTAATAAAAGCCATTGTCCTTTAAGAAAGATGGTGTTATTTTGCTTGTCTGGTTCTTGTCTGCCTTCCTATTCATGAATGAATAGAAATACTTCGCCATCATATCAAATTCAAGATTTACGATATCCCCAACCTGTTTTTTACCAACAATGGATTCTAACGTAGTATGCGGGATAATACTTACACAAATAGATCGGCTTTTTGTCTCAAAAATGGTCAGGCTCGTTCCATCTATGGCAATCGATCCTTTTTCCAATACCAGATGAGAGCAAGCCTCCGGTATTTCGATTTCAAGACTGATGCTATTTTCAATGGGTTTTCTACTTAAAATGGTCCCAACACCATCAATATGACCTGTTACAAAATGACCTCCAAACCTGCCATTTGCCGCCATTGCTCTTTCCAAATTTACAAGTGAACCATTTGTAAGCCGAGAAAGTGAAGTATCTTTAAACGTTTCAGGCATCACATCTGCAGTAAATTCATTTTGCCTAAAGCTTGTAACGGTAAGACAAACCCCATTAACCGAAATACTGTCCCCAAGCCTCATATCATCCATAATGGTTTTCGCTTGGATGGCAAGCACTAACGTTTTGCCTGTTTTTGAAATATTTTTGACTATACCTGTTTCCTCGACAATGCCAGTAAACAAAAAATCTCCTCCTCCCTCTTTTATTTATCTTAAATAGCTGCCTTCACACCTAAGCGGGGTGATTAAAGCATGTTTAATTATTTATAAAGTTGAGGATAATTTAGTATGTGCTGCTGTATGTAAAAACAGTTTTTTTTCATTTTGACCAACCCTTTAAGAATTCATGCAATTAATTCATTAAATGCCCTTTAAGCTAGCATTGAAAAATAAAAAATCCCGTATAAAATAATTTATACGGGAGATTACATAACAAATAAAGGCGCATTTTGGTATGTGGGTTCACTAAATAAAGCTACACCTGTTTTAATTATGGACACAATTAGCCCATAGTCAAAAAAGCGAACCTAAGTTAGCAATACTCACACCAAACACACTGAATCCACATAATGAATCAGCAGCTTTTGTTATTCCTTCTCCCATCCAGACTATACTGTCGGCTTTGGTTTCTCACCAAATCCACCGCCTTAAAAAATTTTTTAAGCCGGGTCACGGGCTTAGAGCAAACGAACGCTCATCACCGCCGGTTGGGAATTTCACCCTACCCCGAAGGCGACCACTTAATGTGGTCCTTTACTATTTAATTGTTGCTAGTTTACACTACTTAATATTAGAATGCAACTACTGTGTTTATACATATACATTAAAAAACAAATTTAATGGACTTTATTCTCCCATAAACTTGAGCAGAAAAATTATCTTAGTATTACAATTTCTTTTTGTGAATTTTTGAAACCATTTTTCCATACTATCGTATTACAATACAATAAAACAAAACATCTAATTAGAAATGGAGCAGCTTTTATGACAGAAAATGAAGCCTATTTATTGAATGAGCTGGAGGAAGTAAAAGCATGGGAAAAGGACCAAAGCGGATTATGGTTTTGGGAGAAGCTCAGCAGACTTCCCTTTAAATTAATAGACAAATTAACACCAGCCTTCATTCAAAATAAAATTGGTCAGCTTTTAGATGAAATGGGAAACTATATTCAAAGTGGCGGCAAACTGTTAAGTGATATATCTTCCTCTAAAAAATATTATAAGCATCTTAATGTACAGCATTTTGACGAAGTTAAGGACTTGCCGTTAGTTGAAATGAAATCTGCAGTCGAGAAATTGAAAAAAAGCCGCAAAAACATTGCGACCATTCAAGGAGCTAGTACAGGAATAGGCGGTTTTTTGACATTAGGAATCGATATTCCCATCCTGCTTTCGATGCAAATCAAAATATTGCAGGATATTGCCATTTGTTACGGCTATAACCCAAATGAAAAAAAAGAGCGTATTTTTATTATTAAATGTTTGCAATATGTTTCAGCAGACGTATTAGGGAAAAACACTATATTGGATCAACTATCCCACTTCGAACAAGAAGCAGATAAAGTACAAAGAGAGGTTCTCCTTGAAATGCAAGGCTGGAAGGAGGTTGTCTTTGCCTATCGCGATACTTTTGGCTGGAAAAAGCTGTTTCAGATGGTGCCAGTATTCGGGGTTGTCTTTGGTGCTTTCTCCAACCGTTCGATGATTCACGATATTGCCGAGACAGGTGAAATGTTTTATCGAAAACGCAAAGTATTAGAAAGGCTCCACAATCACCAGCATTAAGCGGATGCTGATTCTATTAATAAAAAAAGAAACGGATCAAGATGCATGATCCGTTTCTTTTGAATTAGTACGATATTGAATGGGCAGGCGCATGATAAATGTTGTGCCATGCCCTTTTTTACTTTCTACGTGAATGGTACCGCCCATTTCTTTAATGCAATTAAAAACAAACATCATGCCAAGTCCAGTTCCGTTTTTTCCTTTTGTAGAATAATACGGTTCCCCAAGTCTTGCTATTTCTTCTTTGCTCATTCCTATTCCTGTATCAATGAAACGTATGATAATATCATTTTTAGCTTTTTCTGTTTTAATTGTCAGTGCTCCATGGGCATGCTCTTCCATCGACTCTATTGCATTTTTGCATATGTTAATAAGACATTGGTTAAAGTATTGCTGATTTGCTAGAATATGTATACTGCTTGTACTAAGCACCAAACGTACAGAGTTCTTATTTGCCAGGGGCCGAAGCACCTTAACAACTCGATTAATCTCCTCTTGAACATCCAATTCTTTCACAGCACTGCATGGTTTTGGGTTGGCAAATGTCAAATAATCTTCTATTACCTTTACTGCCCGGTCAAGCTCACTTATTGAAATTTCCAAGTAATTCTTTTGATTATTAGTAAGAGTTGTTTCTTGAAGTAGCTGCATAAATCCCTTTACTGATGTTAGTGGATTACGTACCTCATGGGAGATAGATGCTGCCAGCTGACTGACCGTTTCCATCTTTTGTGATTGCATTATTTTATGCTGCACTGTCCAAAGCTTTTGAATTGTCTCCACAACATAAATTATTAAGGCTAATACAGATGATAGGAGCAATGCATAAAGGATCGCCAGCTTAGTTGGGACATTAATTCCCGCTATCCAATTAACCATTAACAGAGTAAGTGAGGTGGAAATGGTTCCTCCAAAAAAACTATATACAATTTTCTTCCGAATAGATAACAACAGAAACCGCTTTCTCACAACCAAAATAACCATCAAATGAACTGGGGCAATAATAAGTGTGGTTATTACACCTATGCCATCAAAAAAGCTTCTATACAGGATATTAACTAATGTTAAAATAATCGCTGCAATAGGCCCTCCATATAAGGAGCCGAAAATTTGGGCCACAAGCCGCAAATCAAACAGCGTGCCATTCCCCACCTTAATAGGAAAACTCATACAGGCAATGATTGCAGCTGAAGAAGTTAAAATAAGTAGGTATTTCTTATTTTCAATTCTGCCATTCTGAAACACAAACAGCAGCGGTATAAAACAACAAAACAAAAAGAGGAAGAAACCGTTTACTAGTAAGTCGTCAAGCATGATGCATTCACCTATTCTATCCTTTTCTTTTACTTTCTTTTACTTTCATTTTATATGAAGGCATTTTATTGCACAATGCGTTTTTTTGCTGCTATTTAATAAGCTGCTTTAATTTCTCTTCTGTTTCTGTACCGTCAACTGGTGTATAAATGCTGCATCTTAAATCATTCACACCATGAACCTGCAGAGATGACAAATTGTAAAGCATTTTTCCAGCTTTTGAATGTCGAAATTCAATCATAACTTCTGGTGCAGAGCTAACCTCACTTTCCTTCCACATCTTTTGGAAATCAGGATACTTATCTCCCATTTGTTGAATAAAGTGTGAATACCAATCATCTGCCATATACTGGCCTAAATAAGTGCGGAAAATGGATAGAAAACCTTGAACGAAATGCTCCCAGTTAACAGCAAGAGCCTTTAATTCTTTTCTGGCAAACAAAAGCTCAATCAAGTTCCGATTCTCTAAAGGCAGCAGGTCGAAGTTCAGGAATACTTGTGCTGCCGCTTCGTTCCAGCCAACGATAAAGCATCTTCTATCTGTAATAATTGTCGGACAGTATTTAAGCTCCTTTAGAATTTTTTCTAAAGAAGGTGTGATTAATTCTCCCTCTTCTAAAGTAATTTCTGTATTATGCGCTTCCTCAAAGGCCAGTCCAAATACATATTTTTTTTCGTCCTTACTCAATCTTAAAGCGTCTGAAACTGCTTCTAATACGGAAATCGACACTTTAATATCTCTGCCTTGCTCAAGCCATGTGTACCATGTTGTGCTGACCCCTGCTAGCTGTGCCACCTCTTCTCTGCGTAGCCCAAGTGTCCGCCTTCTCCCTCCAGTAGGTAGCCCAACCATCTGCGGCTGCAGCTTTGAGCGTTTCGTTTTCAAAAACTCTGACAGTGCACGAAGTCTTATCTCATCATTCATAATCATTTAACTCCTCATTAAGATAGTAGTATTTATAATAGGATAAACTACAACTTGTAATAGGATAAGTAAACGATAAAATAGATAAAAAAACAAGCTTTTGGAGGAATGCAAAGATGAAAAGAGTCGTTGTCACAGGAATGGGTGTTATCTCCCCACTTGGAAATGATGTGAATCAATTTTGGGAAAATCTCTCTAGTGGAAAATCAGGCATAAGCAAAATTGAACAATTTGATGTATCTGATTTAAAAACAAAAATTGCTGGAAGTGTTATAAATTTAGATGCTGAAGGAAGATGGGGAACGAAGGAAGCTAAAAAACTAGATCGCTTTGCACAGTTTGCATTAGCAGCTGCAGAAGAAGCGTTAGCTGCTTCACAATTAAACCTAGAAAAGATTGATAAGGAAAGAATGGGCGTTTATGTCGGGTCAGGAATCGGCGGCCTGAATACTCTTATTGATAATGTGAATATATTAAAGGACAGAGGTCCAAATAGGGTCAGTCCAAATTTAGTGCCGATGATGATTTCAAATGCAGCGGCAGCACAGATAAGTATAAGGCTTGGTGCCTTAGGTCCTTCCCTTTCGCCTGTAACTGCCTGTTCCATTGGAAATACATCTATTGGAGAAGCATTTAACGCGATTCGAAATGATGATGCTGACATCATGTTTGCTGGGGGCGCAGAAGCCGCAATTTCCCGATTATCTGTTGCTAGCTTTGCAAATGCAAGAGCATTATCATCAAGAAATAACGAGCCTGAGCTTGCAAGTCGTCCCTTTGATGAAGAGCGGGATGGATTCGTTATGAGTGAAGGTTCTGGAATATTAGTGCTAGAATCTTTAGAACATGCATTAAGTCGCAATGCGCCAATTATTTGTGAAGTAATCGGCTATGGTGCAAGCTCTGATGCCTATCATATGGTTGCTTCTCATCCAGAAGGAATTGGAGCATATACAGCAATGAAAAATGCGTTGCGCAAAGCAAGCATTACAACTGATGACGTTGATGTAATCAGTGCACATGCAACGAGCACGAAGGTTGGCGACATGTCAGAAACACTCGCAATCAAGAAGCTGTTTGGTGCAGATGCCCATCGAATTCCAGTAACTGCGAATAAATCAATGCTTGGGCATATGCTTGGTGCAGCAGGTGGAGCAGAAGCCATTGCCCTCGCCAAAACTCTTCAGCACCAGCTTATTCCCCCAACCATCAATTTGCGAAACCCAGATGCAGATTGTGACTTGGATTATGTTGCAAACACAGCTAGAGAAAAAGTGATGTCCATCGGTCTTTCCAATTCATTCGGATTTGGCGGCCATAATTCAGCTATATTGCTTAAAAAATACGAATAACGCAGGTGTGATTAAAAGGCTGGGACAAATCAAAAGATAACCTTTCTAAACACGAATAATAAAATTACAACTAAATTTGAAAAATGAAGGTTGGGTCTAAATAGAATGTTGAGTTAAAGTTATTTCGTTTCATTGCGCTGCACCCACTCGCTTTCCGCGGGTAGGAAGCTGAGCCTCCTCGTCTTCGCCTGCGGGGTCTAAAGCGTCCTCTATTTCCCTTAGTAGTCGAGTGGCCTCCGCTCCATTCCACTAAGTTTTCTAATTATTGTATTAAAACTAAAAACAAAAAAACCGAACTATTTACAATAGTGATTAAATAGTTCGGTATTTACGCTGGTTCACATACTTATGTCCCAGCCTCTTTTTCTTTAATGGTCCTTATAAGCAAATATTTTTGCCAAAATTGCATAAATATGAATTATATCTTTATTTGCTGCAGAATGATGGATAGAAAGAACTGGATGGTTTGGGTCTAAAAAACGCTTTTGCCAATCCTTTGGCATCCAGCCTTTTTTCACATTGGCCATTATTAAGCCGCCTTCCTTCTCAAGGCAATAATCAGTAAATGCAAGGGACCTTTTTAAAACAAGCTGCTTATCATCATATCTATAACTAGTTTGCACAGCTTTGTCTGTTTTCTTTTCATCCATTTTACTGATAAGCTGATTTTTTCTATTCCGAATCTCTATCGAATGTTTTCGCATTGTAAATTGATATTGAAGCATATTTTCCCCGTTATAGAAGCCATATTTTTTTGACCGTAATCCGTCTAAAAATGATGGCAAATACCACCTGATCAAAGCAAACTTTTCATCCCTAATTTCTCCGAGTACGATGCCCTCGCCGTCAAATATAAGCATTCTTAAGGATGGTGCTGGCAAAAAAGACAAAAGAACTGTCCGAGATTGAAGGAGAGACTTCACCTTTGTCTCTTCGAAAGTATTCGCAAGCCTCTCACATCGCCGTTTCTGAAGCAAGTACGAGACAAATGCTGTTATACTGTATAAACAAAAGGGTATGATTAACAAAAGAAAGAGACGATTCAGCTTAATACTTAAAAACATGGCCAGAAAAAAGATGACTGGAAGGCAGCTGATAAGGCTTGCGTTAAGATAAGCAGTTGCTGATTGTCTGTAGTATTTTTCGATATTCATCACGAACATGGCTCCTTACTGATTTTTTAAACATAATCTAGTATTCTATATTCTATTAGCAGCCATTATCATCTATGATTGATTGGAGTGATATTTTTTGAAAAAAGTAAAATTAGCTATCCTCACATTTACTGTGGTAATGATAGCTTGCACATCCTTTTACTATGTAAAAATGAAAAGAACCGCCTCTACCACACCACCAGACGGAATACCTTACATAATTATCCTTGGGGCTAAAGTAGAAGGCGAAACATTATCAAAGGTGCTAAAAAACCGTGCTGATGCTGCCCTCTCTTATTGGAATAATAATAAACAGTCTAAAATTATTGTATCTGGCGGCAAAGGTGAGGGCGAAAATATCTCAGAGGCTGCTGCACTCAAAAACTATCTTCTTGAAAAGAAAGTTCCAGAAGAAATGATACTTATGGAGGATACTTCTACTTCCACAATTGAAAACCTGCAAAACAGTAAAGACATATATGACATTAAGGAAGCAATTATCGCAACAAGTGATTTCCACCTTTACAGGGCAATTACTATCTCTGAAAAAATTGGGATACGCGCCTATCCTCTTGCAGCTAAAACACCGAACTCAGTGAAAGTCTCGTTAACTTTGCGAGAATTTTTGGCTATAGGCAAAATGAAGGTTCTTGGATATTAATAGATTTTATGGTTGGACATAAAACAAATCCCAATTGGTATACATCAATTGGGATTTGGTATCTTTACATATATTCATGCTCTTTCATCTGCACAAGTGCCGCTTTTGCATCACGATAGCCTTGCATATACAAATTTTCGAGCTTTTGAGGATTTCTTTCCATTCGTCCAACAATCAATTTTTCCTGTGGTCTTATGACAAGTATGTTTCCATTCCGTTCTTCTTGTTCAATATATTCAAGTGTTTCATTATAATATTTATATCTTGCTTGCATAGCTTGTTGCAATCCGGAAAATTGAGGGTACTTGCGTTTTACAAAAAAGGAAAACCGCGATTTTGATTTACGATAACCGAAATTCCTTGTCAAAATGACAACATTTTTTGTGAAACCATCCTCTACCGCCTTCTTAAGAGGGATAGGATCAGCAATGCCCCCGTCCATCAGCTTTTTACCTTTAAAATCTACAATCGGTGCCAAAAATGGCAAAGAACTCGATGCTTCTAACGCCTTCAGCAGCTCCTCTTTATAATCCTGCTTACCAAAAAAGACACTTTCGCCTGTTTGAATATCAGTTGCCCCTATCTTAAATTCTGCTTCATTTTCATAAAAGGCATTATAATCAAATGGAACCATCGTATTTGGGATTTGATTGTAAATGAAATCCATCCCAAAAAACTGCCCTGTTTGCCGAAAGTTTCGCCAAGACATATAGCGGGGATCTGTAACAAAATCCAAACTAACTCTTTTATTCCTGCCAGCTTGCTTTGAAAGATAAGATGCTCCATAACTGGCTCCTGCCGAAACACCAATCACATATGGGAAATACACCTCATGTTCTAAAAAGCACTCAAGGGCACCTGCTGTATACACACCTCGCATACCTCCACCCTCTAGCACTAATCCTACCTTTTCTTTCATTTTCAATCCTTCTTTCTCTTGCCTTCATTCCAATCTATCATAACGATTTTTTCGACAAAAGACAAAAAAAGACTCTGTTCATTACGAACGAGTCTTTTTGCATCTCAGTACTATCTTATAATACGGATAATGAATGGAATTCGGTATTCAACACCCTCGTATGCTCTGATTGCAGCAATAAGCGTAAATACAAATGCAGCAATTCCGACAAGCGGCATCAAAACAAAACCGATAAGCACAAATACCAGCAACCAGCTTATGGCTCCGTATATAGCATAAGATATAAGGAAATTAAAATATTCTTTGCCATGATACTTAACAAATGGTGAATCACTTTTTATTAAATAAACGACTAATGGGCCGATAAATGCTGTAAAAAAGCTTAATACATAAATGAGCATTGCAAATAGTCTTTCATCTTGGTGTACTTCTTTATGGTAAGTCATTATGTCCTCCCTCTATAGGTTTTAAATTATTTGTCTTTATTATATACGAGCATATTGTTAATATGTTTCAGTTTTTTTTGCTCTTTTTTCGTTTTAAGTGAAATTTAAGGGAAATAATTTAGAATTCCTTTTATGATTATCTATTAAAAACTCATTTTATTTTCTTATTTCAATTTTGTCCATTGGTCATGTATACTTATGATTGACTATTCTTTATAGAAAATACAAATAATTACATTACGCGGGAGAGATGTAAGTGTCAGAATTAGTACATACAATTTTTGAATTTTTATCATCCTTAGGCTATATGGGTATAGCATTGGGGCTGATGGTCGAAGTAATTCCAAGTGAAATCGTGCTAAGCTATGGAGGGTATTTAATCCATACCGGCCATATAAATTTTTTCGGCGCCCTACTTGCTGGTGTCATTGGCGGGACGATTGCCCAGCTATTTTTATATTGGATTGCACTTTACGGCGGAAGACCTTTTATTGACAAATATGGAAAGTACATCTTAATCAAAAGCTCTCATGTGGATGCTTCCGAAAAATGGTTTCTTAAGTACGGGACAGGCATGATTTTCCTTGCCCGGTTTATTCCTGTAGTAAGACATGCTATTTCCATTCCGGCTGGACTTGCCAGAATGCCGATTGGGCAGTTTACTTTGTATACAACTGCGGCAATCATTCCATGGACAGTTCTGTTTTTACTGCTGGGAATGAGACTTGGCGACCACTGGGAGAATATAGAGACATATGCTAAGCCGTACATCACACCTATTATCATTGCAGCAGTCTTATTGCTTGGTGCGTATATACTTCTTCAAATCCGCAAAAAAAATAAATAAAGACTTTACAATAACCTTACATTTACCTATAGGATTTTTAAAATTTTTTTTGTACAATATAAGCAGTACGACATTATTGCAGGAAAACAATAAATAAAATATAGGGAAGGCAAATGGTGCGCCACCTTTACGGTTCTAGTGGGTTCGATTCCCACCCCGAAATTTTTTACAAGTTACAAGTTGATAAAAAATTTCGAGGGCGGAACGGTATTTGTCATTCTGTTGTTTTCTGCCCTCATGTATAAGGAGGGTATTTTTTATGCTGAAAAAACGTGAATTGGAAGATTGTGCTGTTCTTTATGAATTAATGAAGCATCCAGATGTGTTTCCATTTGTTCGCCAAAAGGCAGCATCTTATGAAGAATATTTGTTTGTCACAAAACAAACAATTGAAGCGGAAGAAAAAGGAGAACTGATTTCTCGCACCATTCTTGATGAATGGCATAACCCGATTGGAACAATCAATCTGTATGATATACAAGACGGAATCGGCTTTTTAGGAACCTGGATTGGCAAGCCATATCACGGAAAAGGATACAATAAAATAGCCAAGGAACTGTTTTTTTCGGAAACCTTTTTTGAATTGAATATTAACAGTATCTTGATGCGTATAAGAGAGCATAATCTTCGTTCTATTAAAGCAGCAGAAAAACTCCCTTATGCGGTCCATGCCAATGAAACCAGAAAAACAATCGTAGAAAAGCTCAAGGAAGAAACCGGAGTCAGCTACGAATTATTTGAAGTTCCAAAGGATGTTTTCACACTTTACACAATGCGCTCAACCATAGACCAGGCAGATGGTCTTATGGAGGCTTAATATGAAAGCTTGAAGCATATACGCTTCAGGCTTTTTTCATGCAGGCATACTTACTTACTCCTTCTAATATAGTACAGATAGGACAACTTTATTAGAAGGAGTGTATTATTTATGAGTGATTTTTTAGACACCAACATTTGGGCAAGTCTGCTGCTGTCAATAATTGTTATTGCGACAAGCCTATTACTACGAAAGTGGTTTACCAGCCATTTGTTTGCATTGGTCCTTTCCTATACACAATCGAAAAAGATTCATGCAGCAAGCACTGTCCTTGTCGCCTTTGAAAAACCGATGCGCTGGGTGTTTGTAGTTATAGGCATGCAGTTAGCTTTCCAGTTTCTCCCCTTTCAAACTGTATCTGCAGCATGGGAATCAAGCCTTGTCCGCTCATGCTTTATCGCATTATTAACATGGGGTTTGTTTAATTTGAGCAATGTGACAACACTGCTATTTCCAAAGCTGATGACAAAGCTGGATATTAATGTTGATAAAATCATTATCCCTTTTTTGACAAAAATGCTGAAAACTCTAGTCTTCCTGTTCGGATTCAGCATTATTGCCCAGGAATGGGGCTTTAACATAAACGGCTTTATCGCTGGACTTGGACTAGGCGGTCTTGCATTTGCCCTTGCAGCAAAGGAAACGGTCAGCAACCTTTTTGGAGGTATCGTGTTAATTACAGAAAAACCGTTTACGATCGGTGACTGGATTAAAACTCCAAGTGTTGAAGGCACGATTGAAGATATTACCTTCCGCAGTACAAAGGTGCGGACCTTCGCACAAGCCCTCGTCACTGTGCCAAATTCTACCCTTGCCAACGAACCGATTATCAATTGGTCTAAAATGGGGAAACGGCAAGTCTCCTTTTACTTAAAGCTAGATATTCTTACAAAAACAGAAAAATTACATATGACTATTTCAGACATAAAAGCATTGCTGCAGCATCATCAGGATGTACATCCTGAAACCATTCTCGTTTCTTTTGAGTCAGTGAGTGATACTAGTGCTGACATATTAATTTATTTCTTTACAAAGGCAACTGATTATCTCGGCTATTTACAAACAAAAGAGGACATTAATTTTCAAATTATTAGTATTCTGGAAAAGAGAAATGTATTATTTTCCGTGCCGAAAAGTGCTGTTTATTTAGAAAGTGCTGAACAGGAGCACAACAAAGAGCCAATGAAGCGCCTCATGTCCCACGGTTAATTTTATTAGCAAAAAATCTGTATTTGCCATATTTTCCTTTTATCTGTGATATAATCGTAACGTTATTGAACATAAGTGAGGAAAAAGAATGAAACAAACCTTTACAACAAAGCAAAAACTAAAACAGATGCTCGTTATATTACTGCCTGTACTCGTTACACAGGTAGGTATGTTTGGTCTCACCTTCTTTGATACAACCATGTCTGGTCATTACAGCCCTACAGATTTAGCTGGGGTTGCTGTCGGCAGCTCCTTATGGACACCGATTTATACTGGATTAAGCGGTATACTGCTTGCTGTTCCTCCAATTGTCGCACAGCTGGTTGGAAGAAAAGAAGAATCCAAGGTAAGCTTTTCTGTTATTCAAGCTATTTATTTAAGTTTATCCATGGCAGTTTTATTAATTGTTTTTGGTTTTATTTTTTTGAAGCCAATCCTTCAATTAATGGGACTTGAGTCAGATGTCCAAGACATTGCCTTCCGTTATTTGGCCGCACTTAGCACAGGAATTATTCCAATCTTTTTATATTTTGTATTGCGGTCCTTTATTGACGCACTTGGGCAAACACAAGTGACGATGTTTATCACCCTTACTGCATTGCCTGTTAATATTGTGCTAAATTATTTATTTATTAACGGCATTTGGATTTTTCCTGAGTTAGGCGGCGTTGGAACAGGATATGCTACAAGTATTACATACTGGTATATGCTGCTGACAGCTCTTCATATTGTTTATCATAATCAACCATTTGCTGGATTTAAGCTGCTCAATAAAATACACCGTATTTCATGGGAAAAATGGAAAGAGATTTTGAAAATAGGTGTACCCATCGGCTTTTCGATCTTTTTTGAGACAAGCATTTTCAGTGCAGTTACACTATTAATGAGTAATTATGATACGAATACGATTGCTGCCCATCAATCTGCCATAAACTTTGCTTCCCTCCTTTATATGGTTCCTCTTAGCATTTCAACTGCTTTGACGATTCTAGTTGGATTTGAAGTTGGTGCAAACAGGCTGAAGGATGCAAAACAATACAGCTGGATGGGAGTATTTACTGCCATCATTATTGCATTCGTGAGCGGCATCATTCTGCTTGCATTCCGCCAACAAATAGCAGGAATTTATACGAATGATGCGGAAGTACTTAAGCTTACAACTGGCTTCCTTATATACGCAATCTTCTTCCAGCTGTCAGATGCCATCCAGGCGCCAGTTCAAGGAGCATTACGGGGATATAAAGATGTTAACATCACCTTAATTATGACGCTAATCAGCTATTGGGTAATCGGTCTGCCTTCAGGCTATCTGCTTGCTAATTACACAAGCTTTGGTCCATTCGGCTATTGGATTGGCTTAATCATTGGTTTAGCTACTGGTGCAGCCTTCTTATCTAGCAGACTGTATTCTCTCCAAAAAAAGCATATTACCTTATCAACAAAATAGTAAAAGGGAGGATCAATAATTGATCCTCCCTTTTTAACTTATTTCTTTTTCCACCTTCTCTTCTGTCATTTTTCCAATGAAGGCTTCTACCATTTTTCCATCCCACTGTGTTTCTTTGCCTTCATGCAAAATGGACAGCGCTTTTGAAAAAGGCATGCCCTTTCTATATGGCCTGTCAGACGTCATTGCATCAAAGGCATCAGCAACAGCAAGAATTCTGCCAAAGTAAGGAATCCCTTCCCCTTTCAGTCCATCGGGATAGCCTTTGCCATCATATCTTTCATGATGGGATCTGACACCTTCTAGAATTCTCGCCATTTCTTCCTGGGGCTGTACCTGCTTTAAGATATTTTCTCCAATAACTGGATGTGCTTTAATGTAAGCAAATTCTTCCTCTGTCAGTTTTCCTTCCTTCAATAGGACATTATCCGGAACACCGATCTTGCCGATATCATGTAAAATAGCTGTTTTATATAACAATTCCATATCTTCCTTCGACAGCTTTAAATTTTCTCCTATTAGCTTCGAATAACCTGCAACCCTTGTGGAGTGACCTGCCGTGTATGGATCACGGGCATCAAGCGTTGCGCTCAATACCATCATAAAGCTGTCAAGCAGCTCCTTATTAACCCTTTCACGCTGAATGATTGAATCATTCATCTTGTGGAAACCTTTAAAAAGCTCAGCAAATTCATCTGTATAAACCGCACTGTTTGGCTGGGTGAATTGACTTGTACCAACCTTTTTCATAAGATTTTTCAGCTGATAGATAGGTGTTATTATATCTCTGGACAGAAATCTCGCAGATAGGACGGAATAAACTAGCGAAATAAATAATATGACAATTGCCCAATTCCAATAAGGTAGTTCTGAAAGATTGCCATTATCAATCAACTTAACTCTTGTTGAAAGCAGAATGATTACTAAAGGTAATACACTTATGCTGACAACAGTAAGTAGAAATTTTCTGTGAATGGATATAAACACCTTCTCTTCAATAACCAAGTTTTTTGGCATTAAAGATTTAATATAAATAGTGATTCCCCTCATCGTCCGTATAGTAAGGAAAAATTCAATAAATGCATGCAATATGGCAACAATCATCGCCGCAATTGTCGCATATACAATGTATACGGACGGCAGTTCAAGCTTGCCAGATGAAATATAATAAATGGAACAAATAATTGCCGGGACAGACATTCCAAGTAAGTGGGGAATAAGAATTCTTCTGACTGAAAACAACGGAAAGCTTTTAGAACGGTGATATGCCTCAACTAGGCTATTTACATCCCTCTTACCATCTTTAAGCACTTTTCGTAGCGGGTTTAAATCCTTATAAAAAAAGGCACCTTCTGCACAAACCATGCATATAAAGGAAAGAATCATAATAAACCCAAGAATTTTCATGTCATCGCTGCTAATTTTCAAGCTGGTGTACATAAAGGCACCGCCTACCCCGAATACAGCCAGAAAGGAACCAATTATATAATTGTAAAACAGACTGTTTAACAGCTTTTTGTATGTTTCCAAAACAATGCACCTAATTTTCCTAAATTGTACTTTTATATTACCATCATTAGGTTAAAATAACTAGTTCCTTCTACTCATAATAAAAAGGAAAATAAATACATGCCTAACTAACACGATTTGGGTGCACATGAATATGATATAAAAAATTCAGCAACTAATGAAAGAAAGGATGAATTTCCAATGTTCCCATGGAATTTATTCCCTTTTAACAAAGACACTAAAAACAAAATAAACCAAATGAGACCTGGAGACATTCAAAATTATGTTCAAGATATGATGAATAAAATGATGCCAGAATCCCTTCAAAAAATGAACAGTGATGATATGTTTAAAAATATGTCCCAAATGGCAAACAACCAACAAGGGACAAACCAGCAAAAATTTGATTACGTTGTGTTTGAAACACATCATCATGTTTTTATTCGCATTCCGATAAAAGAAGAAATTTGGCTTGAAAGAGTTAAGGTTTACTACACATCAAGCCAATTAGTTATTCAGAACATTCCAGAATTAGAAAGCAAGCATACTATCAATCTTCCTTCCCTTGTTCGTAAAAAAGGCTCAACAGCTAATTATAAGGAAGGCGTTTTAGAAATTATGATCCAGAAAAATGAGCATAATCAATATTCAGAAATTGAAGTGACAGAATTGCAATAGCTAAAGGGAAGGATTTGAAAACAATGTCTTACGAAAACCTCGAAAAGATTTTTCAATTTCATGAAAATCCAACAAATGAAAAGCTTTGGAATAATCTCTTTCAAGATGCAAGCCAGCAGGATTTTTTCAGTAATCGGAATAGTATTAAAAGCAATAATCAATTTCCGCCCTGTGATTTTTATGTTAAAGATGGGCAATACTTCATTGAATTAGAGCTTCCTGGCATCACGCCAGAAAACATTGGGATAAAATGTGTTGGTAATGAACTCCATATAGCAGGGCAATACAAAACATTGCATGAGGAATACGCTTATTATTTGAAGGAAAGACAAAACAGGGACTTTCACAAAGTAATTACACTGCCAAATACTATAATAAAAGAAGACATTTGCTGTGAGCTGAAATACGGAATACTGTCCGTAAAAATCCCTCGACAATAAAAAAATCAACTCGGCTGCACGAGTTGATTTTTTTTTATTACTTAAAGGTTTTATCAAAGCAGTAGAAAGGGCGTTCCTTACCAGGGAAGTGGAGCTCTCCAACCTTGTTAAAGCCGTTTTTCAAGAAAAGATTTTGTGCCTTTTCATTTATGGCATAAGTGTCAGTTTTTAAATAAAATGTATCATTTTCTCTTGCGAAAACTTCGGCAAAGGATAAAAGCTTGCTTGCAATGCCTCCGCCGCGAATTTCCGGATCGACCATAAGCCGGTGAATAACATAATAGTTATTATCCGGTAATGTCCATTCTATTAGGTCATAATTCTTCCCGCCAATACGATCAATGGCAATGGACCCAACTACTTTATCATCCATAAATGCCACGAACAAAGCACTATTTTCAATATCTGCCTTAAAATCCTTTTCAGCAGGATATTTATCCGACCATTGGTCATTACCCTCTTCATTCATTATCTTTACTGTTTTTGCTGCTACTTCCATGATTTTCTCTAAGTCATTTATCGTTGCTTGTCTAATTTCCACGCTGAATTCTCCTATAAAAGTATTTCTTTATTATTCCCTATTTAGCATGATCTTATTTTCTTCATTTTCTTTAGTAAAACATTTGAAAAACTATTATATAAATTTCTCACCAAAAAAACCACTAAAGTATATGCTTATAGGTAAAAATAACAATATTCAAAACCGCGGAAATTTTCGTATAAAAAAAGACCAAAGGAAATGATACCTTTGGTCAATATCTTAAGTTTGTTTTTCTATCTATAGTGATAAATCTTTCCATTAGTATAGCACGGGCTTTTTTACTTCCCAATAAATTGCTGTGTCCAGTAATTTCCGTTTGCGACGTAGCCTACACCGATATGTGTAAACTTGTCGCTTAGTATATTGGCACGGTGTCCTTCGCTGTTCATCCATGCTTTTACAACTTGTTCTGGCGTTGTTTGGCCTTTGGCGATATTTTCACCTGCTGCTTTATAGGAAATTCCAAATTGCTTCATCATATCAAAAGGGCTTCCGTAAGTTGGACTTGTATGATCAAAATAATTATTTTTACTCATATCCTCTGATTTAGCTCTCGCAACCTTGCTTAAATTTGTATCAAGCGTCAGTGCAGGAAGACCATTTTTTGCTCTTTCTGCATTTGTTAATTCAACAACCTGCTTTTCAAACGCACTAACAGAGGAAGTTGCTTGTGTTGTTGATGTTGTTTGCTGTGGTTTAGAAGTTGTATTAGTTTGTTGCTTAGCAGTGTTTGTTGTCGTCTTTTCTGCAGGTGTTGCTGTTGTTTTCGCTGGAGCTTTCGTGCTTTCTGTCTGTTTATTTGCTGCAGTAGCTGAATTAGCTTCCAATGAACTTAATAGCTTGTTAACATCCACATTACCTGAAAATTGTTTTATTAATGCATTTATTTGGTCTTCATTTAAATTGTAAGATTGATAGACTACTTTTGTAGATTCTTGAGCAGTATTAGATGCTGCATTTGCTTTTTGCATTAATGGACTAGACATTAATAAAGCTGCTGCTGCTGCTGTTGATAAAATCACTTTTTTGTTCATTTGATTATATCCTCCTTGAATATAAAGCTTGTATTCGTGCTTGCTTACAGACAAATCATAACATACGATTTTTGTCATATTTAAGGATGATTCTTCCAATAATCAACTACTTCATTACTAACTGTTCTGATTATAAATCTATCAAGCTATCAATCACTTCTCTCCCAAAGCATCCTCCTATATTTAATAATTTATCGGCAAACCGCTTAAAATTCCTTAATTATCCATACAAGTAATAAAATTCAGCTTTTTTAGTATTGACAGCATGGAAGCAGCCTTGTTTTTATAACATTTATGACAATAACTTGTCGTACATATCATCAGCGCAATAATTGTAACTATCTCAATAAACACCTTGTAAACTTGGCTTTTAGCACGTATATATCTGGACAAAGGATGGAATAGTAATAACAGAATGCATTCTTTAAAGAAGGGAGTTTGGTCATGAGTACACCGTATGCCTGTCCGAACTGCAGAACAAATCGGAGTCGCTTTAATATCATTCAACAAGTGCCTCAATCAGTAAAATTAGACCCACAAACAGGGGATATTGTAGAAGAATACACAGCAGAAAATCTTTCTCCCTTTCATATGGGATATAAAGGACCTGACTATCGTATCCAATGTGCTGCTTGTGGTTTAATTGATGAAGAACGGACTTTCGCCAAATTTGGAGAGATGAAGTAATGAAAAAGGAATGCATGTAGCATTCCAAAAATTGCTTTTAAAAGCCGTATGCTTGCTGCATACGGCTTTTCGACTCATAATGGCATTAACCGATCGTCAGTTAGGACCTTCCATGGATCAAGCGGTGAGCTTCTAACAAGCGTCAGTGTTTTACTCTCACTTTTTCTCTTTTCGTTTTGGATATACAGCTGCCACTCTATTGTTATGTGTATAGAGGTTTTGGATAGATAATCCTTTGCTTCCACTTCCTCTACCCTTAACAGCTTAACATTCTCAACGTTCGCCAAAGCCTTTGTCCAATTAATTTTTTTGGAGCTTAAATGGTTAAGGATTGTATTATCCTGTTCTTTCATTCCAGCTACAAATGATTGCACTGTCTCATTTGGATTTTGTTTATCCAGCTCCTGTGTCAGTATGCCTGCAGCTTTATATACCATCAATTTATGGGATAGATCCATATTATCCGTCTTATGTGTAGTGCTTCCTAAGAAATGCACGCAAAAATGGCCCGGAAATTTATTAGCTAATGATCCTGCTCCATGTGGCATACCATGCATGGATGCGGCGAGAATATATTGATCCTGTAAAACAAATATCGCCCGTCGTTTCCAGCTCCATTTGCCATTATAAATTCCCTTCATAATCTCGGTATCCGCGGTGGTTAAAGGCTGGACATCTGCATGCTGAGAACCTGCCCTCCGCTGAACATGAAATACTTTGCCTGTTTCGACATCATAAATAGAAAACTTGCTGTAGCGAGGAATAATTACATCTGCATCCTTCCATTCAAGCAGTTGGATACCATATACAGGTGAAATGCTTTCCAATGGTGCGGCATTTGCCGTTGATATACAAAACAAGCTAACCAAAAGTGCAAAACAAGGAATAAACTTTCGCTTCTTGAACAAGATTATCCTCCTCTTTCCTTTAACTAAAGAAAGTTTGCCCTTTTTATGAAGGTCCCATTCTGGATATAGCTGGAAACCCTGACTGTTAAAGCAGATCCAACTTGTCCTTTATTTCCTTCCAGTTTACATCTTCACCGATAAACACTAAATTTAACGGCATTTTCATGTCTTCTCTCATCATTAAAGGCATTCCATAAGAATATTGGAAAAGGTCAGGATACTTATTTTGATGGAATTGTATATATCCTTTAATACGGTAAATGGTATCAGGCAATTCTTTTAAAAATGCCTCAAATTTCTCTGCTGAAATAGTATGCTGAAATGGATAAACAAAAGAACTTAGCTGTAATGTTTGAATCGTTGTTTTAACAGTATCATTTGCAAACTGCATAACCATACCCTTTAACCTTTGAAAAGGCAGCTTTGAATAGCTTGTTAATAGCGTAAAGGCCTGTGGATTTATACTTTGAAGCTCGAATGTAATCTTTGCTTTTTCTTCCTCTGTCAGTTGGTCTTGTTTATTAATTAACAGCATATTCCCGTGACGAACCTGTTCAATCAGCAGCTGCTGCACGCTTGGACTCATTTTTTTACGATCAAGCCAAAGCTTGCCATCAATTACGGTAATAATTCCTTTCATGCATAGCCTATCTGCGAAATATGGAGAAAGGATACTATCCATGGTTTCAACCGGATGTGCCGCTCCCGTTGTCTCTAAATAGATTACATCTGGTTTTTCCTCGATCAGTAAGGATTGGAGCTGGCCTTCCAGCTTATCCTGGATGGTGCAGCAAACACAGCCTCCTAACAGCTCCTTTAACGGAATATCTTCGTCGACTTCATTCGAATCAATCGAGATATCTCCAAATTCATTCATAAGAACGGCCACTTTTCTGCCTTCTGCTTTTTCATGTATAAGCAACTCTTTTAACAAAGTTGTTTTACCGCTGCCTAAAAACCCTGACAATATATACACTTCTGTTTTTTCCATCTTTATCCCCCTAATCCTTTTGTTCATAAAGCAGACATGGAAAAAGGAGGGCAAATAGAGTGCCGCTCCTTCCATTTGTTACTTTTTCAATTTTTCTTGCAGTATTTCAATCGCTTTATTCATTTGTGTATCGTTTTTTTGAATCTTTTCACTAAGTTTTTCCATAAGCTTTGTTGTGGTATCTCCAGTGATTACACCGTCAACTTTTAACTTTTCCTTCTCTTGGAATTCCTTAGTTGCTTCTTCTGTGCTCTCATCGAAATAGCCGTTTGCATTGTCGACCTTATATCCAAGTGCTTTCAGCATTTCTTGCGCTGATTTCACTTCATTGGAATTTGAATCAAGCTTCAGCTTTGTCTCTGGGTTAATGACTGTCAGCTTCGCATAGCTTGGAAGCTCCACCTTATACGTTGGCTCAATCCCTTTTTCATGAATCCAGCTGCTATTCGGTGTCAGCCATTTATCTGTTGTAAATTTGATGTTACTTCCATCAGAGAGTTCTATTGCACTTTGAACTGTTCCTTTACCAAAGGATTTCACACCTACTAATGGAACGTCTGCAGATTGATTAACTGCTCCAGCAAGTATTTCAGAGGCTGAAGCACTACCTTCATCAATTAATACAACTAGCGGTAATGTATTGGAATTTTCATTGTCTGATGCGACTTGTTCAATTTTTCCATTCTTATGCTCGACTTGGAAAATCACCTTGCCGTCTGGAACAAACAAATTGGCAATTGCTTGTACTTGCGTTAATAATCCGCCTGGATTTTGTCTCAAGTCAAGTACAATCCCTTTCATTCCTTTTTCCTTGAACTCATTCAGTTTATCTGTAAGCTCTTGTGCTGTATCTGCGGAGAAGCTCGTGATTTGTATTTCGGCAATACCGTCCTTACGTAATTCTCCGTAAACTGTATCAATTGGAATTGTATCCCTGACAATATCGATTTTTAAAGTATCTTCCACTCCAGGTCTTTCAATCTCAAGGCTGACTGTTGTCCCTTTTTTACCTCTGATAAGAAGGACTGCTTCAGATGAACTCATCCCTTGCAAGGTCTTGTCATCAACACTCAAAATTTTATCATTCGGCTTTATTCCTGCTTTTTCTGCTGGTGAGCCTTTAATTGGTGATACAACAATGATGCTGTCATCCTTTTCCTGAATTTCTGCTCCGATTCCTTCAAAGGAAGAGGATATACTTTCATTGAAACTTGTTGCTTCCTCTTGGTTCATATAATCGGAATATGGATCATCTAGTGCTGTAAACATGCCGTCAATCGCTCCATTGACGAGGTCCTCTGTTTCAACATCCTGATAATATTTATCCTTAATAGTATCATATGCTGAATATAGCTTTGAAAATTCGCTTCGATCTGTGCCTACTGTTACTGCCGGCTCCTCACCAAATGCCAGGGCAACCGTTGTAATACCAGCTGCCAATATAACAGTAAAGAAGATAAGCATAACAAAGTGAAATTTCTTAATGCGAATAAAGCTGGAATCTTTATCGCTTGCTTCTTTTTCCGTTTCTTCATTTACATTGTTTTCATTCTCCAAATAATTCACCACTTTCATTTGCCCTTTAGGCACCGTGATACATGCCTTTTATACTCAACAGTATCAAAAAAATTGGTTTAAATCATGACATAATTATGAATAAATTTTGAACAAATAAATCTATTTATTACTTAGATTTTTCTAACCTGGTCAAAATATTCCTCTAATGTCCAATCGTTTTCATATATATCGTTTGCAGATTTTTCCCCGACATAGCGGAAATGCCATGGCTCAAATTTATATTTGGTAATATCCTCTTTTCCTTTCGGATAACGCAGAATATACCCATAAAGATGCGCATTATCTTTCAGCCATTTGCCTTCTTTCGTAGCCTCGAAGTCCTCTGTAAGCAGGAAGTCGACACTTTCAGCTGATATATCCATTGCTAAACCTGTCTGGTGCTCGCTGTTACCAGGATATGCGACTGCTTCCTCTGCTTTCTTCTGTCCAACCTTGTCAACCTCTGCATCATACAGAACAGTCTGACGGTCATAAGAACGATAGCCTGATACTGCATAAAGGATAATACCGTCCTTTTTGGCAGCATTAAACATGTCAGCTAAAGAATTCGCAGCTTCCTTTCTCATATAGCTTTTCTCTATATCTTGATCACCAAAGGAAAACTGAACTTCTGGCCTGATAAGATCCTCTGGTGCGTATCCATCTGGCAATCCAAAGCTTTTGTTAACCAATGACACTGTATTTGTTGGATTTCGGATGATGTTCCTGCCATCCACAACCTTAATATCATTGAAAAAAGCAGCTTCTAAAGTCCATGGAAGCTTTTCTGTACTATCTCCAGTATCTTGATCGTTTGTTGGTTCTGAATTGTTATTATTCACGGCTGTTTCTTCCGATTCCTTTTCTTTGTTTAAGAAAGGTATATGATCTGTAATGCCATCCAATTTACTGCATCCTGTCAAAAGGAAAGTAAGCATCAGCAGCAGCAATAGTTTTTTCATTCTACACCCCATATTACACTTTGTTCCAGGTTACTAGTTACGCGTATGTTACTTTATTGCTGCTTCAAGTGATACTTCAATCATTTCATTAAAAGTTGTCTGTCTTTCTTCAGCAGTTGTTTCTTCACCAGTCAGTACATGATCGCTCACAGTAAGTACAGACAATGCTTTGCGATTGAATTTTGCTGCTAATGTATAAAGTGCAGCTGATTCCATCTCAATAGCAAGAATCTGATATTTCGCCCATTTTTCCAGCTCAGAGTTGTCATTATAGAAACTATCTGCTGTAAATACATTTCCTACCTTTAGGGAAAGCCCCTTCTCAATGCCTGCATCATACGCTTTTTTAAGCAGGTCAAAATTAGCTGTCGGTGCATAATCAACACCGCCGAACGTTAGGCGATTCATTTGCGAATCAGTTGATGCACTCATAGCAAGGATAACGTCACGCACCTTTACGTCCTGTTGGATTGCTCCACAAGTACCAACTCTTATTAGGTTTTGGACATTATAGCTATTCATTAATTCATTAACGTAAATGGCAATGGATGGTGCTCCCATGCCTGTCCCTTGTACAGAGATTCTTTTGCCTTTATATGTACCAGTATATCCAAACATGTTTCGGACTTCGTTATAGCAAACCGCATTTTCTAAAAAGGTTTCTGCAATATATTTTGCTCTTAAAGGATCTCCAGGCAGAAGAACCGTTTCAGCGATTTCATTTTCTTTAGCTCCAATATGTACACTCATTTTTTGTACCTCCAAATTTTAAGAACATTCTTTTAAATAATAATAGGAATCATTTCCATACCTTAAACAATCACTATTTGTACTATATCATATTCTAGTTTTAGGTTAAATACAATTAATTGCAGGATAACAAATCTTTAATCGGCAATACTAACTTTAGGTTTTCCATAGGTTTTGGAAAACATGCTTATCAATGGTAATATTCTAAAAACAGATACGTAAGGAGACATATAATATTATGGGAAAAAAGCATCGCAATCGAATTAACTCTCCTAAAAAGAATAATCATATACCAAAAGAGGCTATTATAGCCGAACAAGAAGCACACGGTAAGGAAATGTCTGCAAGAGAAAGAAAGAACTAAGTCAAAATAAAAAGCGTGTGCCAAAATGGCACACGCTTTAAGTTTTTAGGCATATTTATTAATCAGTTGGTAAAGTTTGTTCTTCAGTCCTGGCAACTCATGTTTGTGAATGCTTAATGATACATAGCTTTCATCCATATCAAGAGCTTCTGCGAATAAGCCAGAAAGTCCTCGCGCTTTCCTGTCAATTTGCAGCATTACTTCCATTACATTTTCGCCAGAAGACAAAATCACAAGCTCCACTTCATCCAGCTTCCCTCGAAAGTCTCCTGTAACTGGGATGAATTCAAATTCCTGTACAAATGGCAGTCTCAGCTGATGCCGCCTGCCTGCCTCCTTGCAAACACCGCTTTTCATTTTAAAGCCTAATTCTTGAAATGCACGAAACACTTCGTCAGCAAGCGGAGATGGAATAATATTAATTGGATCTACATCGCTAGGATCAATGGCTTGCTTGATATCAAGGCCTGTTGAAATCCATACTTTTGTTTTGCCTATGGAATAAGGAATATCATATGGAAGAGTACTAGAAAATGGAATTACCTTCTTTTCCTTTATATTTATCGTGAAGGCGCCTGCTGCCAAAAATTCACCTATCAGAGCGGTGCGTGTTTCTTTTTTATCATCATGTTCCACTTCATACTCTGTATACAGTCTTACATAAATCGCTTCAATATTCTGCTCCACATTACCGCCAACAATATTTATTTCTCCCTCTAGCCTTTCACCTGGCATATAATCCCTCTTATCCAGTACTGCATCAATTTTAGCAGCACCTACCCCAACACTTGCCAACGCCTTTTTAAATATAGACATTCCTTTTCCTCCTGTTACCCTAATTTGATTTTATTAATTTGATTTACGCATTAATAACAAAAAGGTTTCATGATTACTGATCATTTTTTCCATAAAAAAATGGCAAGAGGATTCTCCTGCCATATACATTCATACTTCTTTATATAATTAACTGTCTTTTACAAACTTACATTGCAAGCTAGTCATCTAATTCTTCATCAATAATGCATTTTTCAAGCAAATATTCAAACGTGATGTCAGCCAATTCATCCATCTCATCTTCTGTGGGAACGTATCCCCTTTTTAATAGCTCACGAAAGAAAAACTCAGCAATTTCCTCCGTATCTATTATTACATCAATCTCTTTCAAGCATATCGCCCCCTTTAGTAAGAATATATGTGACAATGCATAAAAAATGCAAGGCATTTGTACAAATTATGTGATAAATTAAAATATTTTTCAAGTAAAAAGAGACATGTTTAGATGGTCATGCTCATATTCATTACTAATAACAAGAAAACATTACTATAATCCGAGATTTTAGGGGGATAATTATCATGAAAAAGTTGCAGCATTTAGTCGCAGTAGTAAAAGAAGATGTTAATGAGGATAATAGTAATATCTTACGAATATTTGACAAAGGGCTGCAAGTTTTGTTTTCTCTATTAGTGTTTGGATGCATCCCATATTTTCTCTATTTAATCTTGTAATTTCATTATTATAGTGCAGGCTTATCATCCTTGCTGCTTAGCTGCTTCAGCTTTCTTATTGTTAGCCTCATCGCCTGTTCATACTCATTGTCCTGAAATAACTCATGTAGTATATGATAATCATTGTAAATATCAAGTAAACCATCGATTAACTCCTGTTTTTCCTTCGTACTTTCCAGCAGCTCTTTTTCCGTTTTTCGGTAAGAGCTATTTGGTTTTTGCAGATTAACAGGTTTCTTCTTTTTATCCATTATATACAAAAGTCCTAATTTCTGAATGAAACTATCGGCATTTTCTGCGTCTGCTACTAATGTCAGCTCCTCTTCACCAGCCTCAAGCCAATCTCCATCACTTACTCTAGACAACTCGTAAATGATGTCTTCCCATGCATCTGACTTGTAACGCCATATTTCCGTTCGGAAGCCCATAATTTTAAAGAGGTTGGAGCCATAGCCTTTCACTTTGACGAGATCACCTATAAAGTAGCGATATTCAATATCTATTTTTTCTGTATCCATCAGTTCCCCTTCAAATTCGGAAAGCATTTGCAGGCTGGATTCTAAGTATAGGCCCTCACTCTTATTTACTTCATAGACATGCATATCATCAAGCCACTTTACGTCCGTGATTTTTCCTACAGTACCGTATATGGTGATGACAACCGTATCGCCAATTTTAAATTTCGGTTTTTTTCGATTTCCCATAGTTAAAAGTCCTCTCTAAACAGATTGTGCGATATTTTTGGCCACTTGTGTGGCGACACTCCCCCACAGTCATGCTTAAAGATTTGAACGTTTACGGTGGGGGATTAAATGAAACAACATAGCCTTTCCTCAATCAACATCTCATCTTCATCCTTTTTTTGTTCTCTGTTTATCTATTCATGAAATAATATATGCATCTCACTTGCTAATCGACAATGCTCCACCCTATTTTCACGCGTTTTTTTTTAACAAACATGTCAGTTAGAAATCGATGTTTTTGTTTTAATCCAATATATGTAGCTGACAAACTATTTTAGAATACTCATTATGTAAAAGCCGCATACAAGTTACTAAACAAAAAAAGCATTTTGCAGTAACCACTGCAAAATGCTAATAGCGTGTTTCCTTCTCTTCTTGAAATAAATAGGTCTCCCATGCTTCATCAAAGATTCTCATACTGTCTAAATAATGGCCATTAAGCTCCAAATAATTGCTCACTTCATCATAGTCAAAGCTGTTTTTAGGAAAACTGTGATCTAAATAAGCATGATTTGCAAATCTGCTGATAGCGTCCTTTGGCTCGGGATGTCGGAATTTCATTAAAAAATGGTAAAAAGATTTTGTCATCGTGCATCTTCCTTATCCGAAATGATATAACGTATACTATACATAACATGAAATAATGGTGCAAGCATTATTCACCATTAAAAGATAATTAGTAATCTATAAAGCTATAAAGTATTATTCTTTATGTTTAATGAAGATTCTTTAGGATATAATAAACCATGCAAAAAATCAGAAGGGACGTACAGTTAATCCTATGAAAAACAAAACCTATACTCTTTTAATCAGCTCCGTAATTGGATTAGCTTTCGTTTTATTGTATTGCCTCTATCAACCAAATCAGACAAGCTCCACAGCCAAAAATGTATTTGACAAAATCAGATCAAGTGAGCCAATATCTTATTTAATAATTGGAGACAGTATCGGTAGAGGGTCTGGTGCGAGCAAGGATCAAACAAAATGGTTTTCCTTGTTAGAGCAGTCCATGTTTGAACAGCACGGTACACCAATGCAGAGGAATATGCTTGTTCAAAGCGGGGCTACAGCTTTTGAAGGCTTATATAAATTCAGAAATTCCTCCCTTCAGAATATTGATCTTGTTTTTATCGTATTCGGTGAAAATGATCGGAAATATATGAATAAGGAAGTATTCTACACCTTTTACAGCCAGCTACTTATGCAAGTAAAGGAGAAATACCCGACTGCAGAAATTATTACACTTACAGAAAGCAGCTTAGACAATGAAAAATTTGCCGATACAATTGCGGAAGTATCAAAAGAAGTAAATGCGATAAATCTTGATATGAGAATTCCGTTTAATGAATCGGGTAAAAGCATGAAACGTTTAACAAAAGATCTAGTCCACCCAAATGACGATGGCTATCTGCTATATGGTGATTATATTTATCATTATTTAGAATCAAGAATACAAAAAGGGAATAAAAGCACCGATATTCCCAAAAATGAATTTGCTGCAAAGGCAATCAACATGGAAACAAAAAACGACTATCACTATAAAGACAGCTCTTTTATTAAAAGGGACGGCTATTATACCTCTGATGAAAAAGGAGCTAGCATTGACTTTACCTTTACGGGCACTTATCTTGGGGCAAATATGATAAGAAGTCCCTTAGGAGGCTTGGTGGATGTTTATATTGATGACGAGTTTGTTACAAGCATTTCAACATGGTGGCCCTTCAAAAAGCCTCGTTCCTTATATATTGCCGGCGGGCTTTCTGACAGCAAGCACACCGTGTCGTTTCGTATGAAGGGTAAATCTTCGTCACATAATACTTCCGGTTTTCACAGGGTACAAATTTCATCGATAATCGTGCAAGATAACTAAAAAAAGGCAATCCTAGATAGAAGGATTGCCTTTTTTCTTAACATCAATCTTCGTCAAACAAAACTTTATACTTGCCATAGCCTTCTGCTTCTAGGTCTTCTTTTCTAACGAAACGAAGAGATGCAGAATTCATGCAGTATCGTAATCCTGATGGATGTGGTCCATCGTTGAAGACATGGCCAAGGTGGGAATCGGTTTCCTTTGTTCTTACCTCTGTTCTCACCATGAAATGGCTTGTATCTGTATTTTCTACAAGATCCTCTTCTGAAATTGGTTTTGTGAAGCTAGGCCAACCGCAGCCTGCATCATACTTGTCGTTTGAGCTGAACAATGGTTTACCTGAGATGACATCCACATAAATGCCGTCCGCAAATTCGTTCCAGTACTCATTATGAAACGGCGGTTCTGTGCCGTTGTTTTGTGTAACTTCATATTGAATTGGTGTTAGTTTTTCTTTCAATTCGTTTTTATTCATGCTTATCCCCCCAGTTATTCTTAATAAACGCGGCTCTGCCTGACCCTACATGATAGGCATTATAATGCAGGGAATTTTTCTTATAATAATCTTGATGATATTCTTCCGCATCATAAAAAGCAGTTGCTGGAATGATCTTTGTCGCAATCGGCTTATTGAATTTGCCGCTTTCTCCTAAAGCCTTTTTTGATTCCTCTGCTGACTTTTTCTGTTCTTCATTATGATAGAATATCGCAGTTTGATAAGACAATCCTCTGTCAAAAAACTGCCCGCCTGGATCTGTCGGATCAATTTGCTGCCAATAGAGTTCAAGGAGCTTTTCGTAAGGAAACAGGGAAGGATCATAAGTAATCTGGACTGCCTCATAATGACCTGTTGTCTCAGAACAGACCTCCTTATATGTAGGATTTTCCTTATGTCCACCTGTATAGCCTGAAACGACTGAAATAATTCCAGGCTGTTGATCAAAAGGCTTAACCATACACCAGAAACAGCCGCCGGCAAATGTTGCTTTTTCGTATTGTTTTTCCATACGATGCACCTCTATTCCTTTAATATTTCATATCTTTTTATATTCCCCAAAGGGTGTGTGGCAACACATCTTTTATTTAGCTTAAACAAATTCGCAAAAATATGCAAAAAGGAGGCTCAAAATGATTGTTGGTCAGGAAAAATATATTGGGAGTGCATGCAATGCACTCCCTCAAACTGTTATTTACGCTTTGCTTTTATCGCTTTGTGAATACTTTTCCATTTCTTCTTTTCATCTGCCTGTGCTTTTTTGCTTTGCCTTCTTTCCAAATAGGCGAGCTCTCTGTTCATCTTGAAATAGCTGTTGAGACGTGCCTCTTCCAATCTTCCTTCCTCTACCGCCTGCTTAACAGCACAACCTGCTTCACCTATATGGCTGCAGTCCCTGAATCGGCATTTTGTTGCAAGCTGCTCGACATCTGTAAAGCTTTCTGATAAACCTGAATCACTGTTCCAAAGCTGCAGCTCTCTCATTCCTGGTGTATCAATCAGAACACAGCCATTAGGCAGCACAACCATTTCTCGATATGTCGTTGTATGGCGCCCCTTATCATCGTCCTCTCTAATGTTCTGAACTAACTGCTTTTCATAACCAAGCAGATAATTAGTCAACGTTGACTTTCCAACACCTGAGGAGCCTAATAACCCAATTGTTTTTTGCGGAAGCAAATAATCATTTAAGGACTCAAGTCCCTGTTTTCCATGAACACTTATGGCGATAACTGGAACACCAAATGCAATGGATTCCACACTGGCAATTTTGTCTGCCGCATTTTCAGCAAGCTCAGATTTCGTTAGCAAAATCACTGGATTTGCTCCGCTTTCCCATGTCAGCGTCAAGTATCTTTCTATCCTACGTAAATTCAAATCCTCATTTAGGGAATTGACAAGAAAAATAGTATCGACATTTGCGGCGACAATTTGCTCCTCTGTTGTCATTCCTGCTGCTTTCCTGGAAAACTTACTTTTCCTTGGAAGAACGGAAATGATGGTCCCTTTCCCTTCACCATTACGAGGCAATACAGCCACCCAATCGCCTACAGCTGGATAATCATCTCTGCCAACAGCATCAAAGGACAGTTTTCCGGAAACCTCACACAATAATTCTCCAATTTCCGTATATACTCGATAAAGTCTCTTATGCTCTAAAGCAACCCGTCCTGCAATGAGACCTTCCTTGTTTAATTTTTCTAAAGCATTGTTTATATTTTCATTAAACCCAATTTTATTCAAATCCATTTGTATATCCTCCATTTTTTAAGCATAATAAAAAACCATAAGCGACGTACAGCCCATGGTTTTCT
This sequence comes from Niallia taxi, assembly GCF_032818155.1. Taxonomy (NCBI): domain Bacteria; kingdom Bacillati; phylum Bacillota; class Bacilli; order Caryophanales; family Bacillaceae; genus Niallia; species Niallia taxi. Next base: position 1,978,555 of record NZ_CP102589.1, on the reverse strand, counting down.
CATGCATTAAATATGCAGGATAAAAGATACTTACTTAATAAGCAAGTAAGCAGTGGGCTGTACGATGAATGCAATTGCCTTATTTACACAGATTGTTGTTTTCATCGTCATCACCCTTTCCGTTGTAGTTAATATCTATTATATTCCATCATTTCTAATTTGTACATAAAATTTACCTTTTTAAGATTGTTTTTAAAATAGGCACTGTATCTAAATGCATGCATAAACTGTTATCATCTTTTAGGAAACAGGAGTGAAAACCATGCATAAACAAGAAGACAATTCCTTAAATGAAGCCGGAATGTACAATCTGCTAAGTGATTATTATAAATATACTAATCCAGACCTCCATATCTACTATTATCAAAAGCATCTCGAGGTTCTTAGAAAAGCTTTGCCGCAAAACTCGATAACAACAGACTTAGACAGGCAAACAGAGTACGGCAAACTAAGGTTCATCCACACCGCTGCCAAAAAGCCTGTTGTTGATATTTATATCAATGGAGTAAAGCTGTTTAAAGAGGTCTCCTTTAAATCGGTTACAAATGAGATGACATTACCAGTCGGCCGCTATCAGGTTGATATATATGAAACAGGAGCAATGGTTGATTCACTTTGCAGCCAAAAAATTCTTGTTGAGAGCAATATTTTTCATACCATTACATTTTTAGAATCAGCAAACAATTACTTAAAGCTTTACACCTATCAAGAAGACCCTTTTGTTCATCCATCGGAAACAAAGCTGCGTATCATTCATCTCCATCCAAAAATGTCTGCATTAAATATTGCCGTTCAAAAGGGCGATGTCGTTTTCCCTAATTTACATTTAAAGGCGGCCACTTCCTATCTTGGGCTTTACCCTATGACTGTCTACTTAGAAGCAAAGGATGCGGAAACAAACAGCAAGCTCGCAAGCTTTCCTCCACTCACATTAAAAGAAAATAAAGCTTATTCAGCCTTTATTCTAGAGGCTACCTCAGCGGATGTAAGCGCCGAAATACTACTGATTTCCATATAAAAAAGGCAGAAATTTCATTCTGCCCTTTTTTTAGGTATTTACTCTTATTCCGTAACAGGAAGGAGCAGATTAAACTGAATACGATCATTTTCAAGATCAAATTCCTTTACTTCCGCACTCATGCCGTCCCCAATTTTCATATTTGTTAGATGTACATCAATTGTCTCATCATCTGGATTTATATTAACCCAAGTTGGCAGCTTATATTGATTTTCAATAAACTTCATAACATAAGATACTGGTAAGGACAGCTGCCCAATACTGATTGATTTTTGCTTTAATGTGAGATCTCCATTTTCAAGCGGGATTGGTTCAAATGTCAGTTTCATTTCAATATCACTGTTAAAAATCGGTAAATAACCGAAAAGCTCTACTTCATCTGATAAGTTAACCTCATAATGGACAGGTCCATTTAAGCCTTCCTTCTCCAAGTAGCTGTTGATGAGCAACGTCAAGTCTTCCTTATTCGTTGTAACCTGAAATGGGATAACCTCCTCATTTCCTGCATCCGCACTGTCCGAAGTTGACCTTTCAGCAGGTAAAAATATCAGCAGGACAAGTGCAAGCAGTATAACAATATTGATGCCTGCTAATAGTAAAAATGCTGCTTTCCATTTTTTCTTAAACAAACTCATTCTCCTCTGTTTTCTCTATTCATGCGCTTTGTCGCCAAAATTTCCCCAATGGCAGTATCTTTAACTTTCGTGTATATTTCATCAGCAATCAGCTGATAGCCCTTATCATTCGGGTGAAAATAGTCCGTATACAATAGGTTTTCCGTAGTATCGGAAAAGATTTGTTCAATTGGGACAAAATACGTGTTGTCATAAAGGGTAAGTATGTTTTCCCCAGTCCTATTCCATTCTGTCACAATATCATTCATCTCATCCACATCTGCAAACCACTTCGTGAAAGGATTATATACCCCAACAAGAACAATTGCTGCCTGTTGATTGTCTTTGCGAATTTCTCTCAGAACATTATAAAGATTTGTTTCGAAGGTTTTCATCTGTGGTGTAAAATCATCAAGCTGCAAATTCGAAATATGGTCCCTAACAACCTTCATAATATCATTTCCACCGATTGTTAATATAACCATATCAGCATCACTAATCGACTGCTTCACTTCCGCAGATTTAATTTTTTTCAAAAGCTGGTCCGTCCTGTTGCCTTTTACACCATAATTGTTAATGGTTACGGTTCCTATTCCCTGCTCTTGCTGAAATAATTTCTGTAAATAAGGGACATAGCCTCCTGTACCAGTACTGTCACCGACCCCTTGTGTTAAAGAATCACCTGCAGCAACAACATTTAATTCCTCCGAAACAAAGCTCTCAGGGACTTCCTGCTTCATGGCCAAAACAGTTTCTTTTCCATTGTTTTTTTGAAAAGAGGTATTGTTGCCACAAGAAGAAAGCAATAAAAGCGTAATAATAGAAATTATTAAGGTAAATGGTCTCATTTATATACACCTACCTTTATTCCATTTTTAATCATTATAACATATCGACAGTAGAATATTTTTTACATTTTTATCCTTCTACAGATTCAGGAAAACTATACGAGAATCTTCTCTACTCGTCCTTGTTTTATTTAAAAAAGACCGATTCATTAGGCCCTTATAGCAATCTAAACAGTGCAATAATGTTATAAGAATGAACTAGTGCTGATAAAGTTTTTATTTAATAAAGTGGAATAAATACTTTAAATGTTGTTCCCATGCCTTTTTTACTTTCCACTTCTATTTTGCCTTTCATCTGTTCAATCATTTGGTAGCTGACCATTAATCCCATGCCTGTGCCTTTTTCCTTTAAGGAATAAAAGGCAGTGCCAAGCCTGCTTAATTCTTCCTCTGTCATCCCAATACCAGTGTCTGTTATTTCAAATATTCCATACCCTTCTTTTGTGTATAGATAAACACTTAATACTCCGCCTTGCTGCATGGATTCAATCCCATTTTTAACGATATTGATTAACACCTGCTTTAATTCACTCCTGTTTGCACGTAAAAATACTTGCTGTATATCCCGTTCAAAAGTAATACTTTTCGACATCATGGCATAGGAGTACATAAGATCAATCACCTTTATTATCATATCTTGACCATCAATTTTTTCTGTTTGCTCAATTCCAGGCTTAGCCAAGGATAAATAATCGTTGATAATTGTCTCAGCCCGATTCATTTCTTCTATCATCAGCTTTATGTACATTCGTTCCTCTTCGCTTATATGCTCCTTTGCCAAGAATATTTGCAGAAAACCTTTAACAACTGTCATTGGATTTCTAATTTCGTGTGCAACAGATGCTGCAAGTTGACCGATTGCATTCATTTTTTCTGCACGCTGCAGCTCCCGATGAATTTTCGTGTAATTCATAATATTATCCATTTCATTCAGTGCCTCTTCCACAGAATTCAATTCAATATCACGCGATAAAGTACCTAATTCTTTGGAGGTTTTAGACAGTCTTGTAAAAAGCATAGCGAGTTTTCTAACCATCTCGTTAAGGCTCTCGCTTATCATCCTAATATCAGAAGCACCATTGCTAGTAAGCTCTACCTCCAAATTGCCACTGCTGATCTCCTGAAGTCCCCAAATAACCTCCTTTAATGGAAGGAGGTATTTACTTATTGTTATTTTCGTATAGACAAACAAAAGGAGTGCAGTCACAACAAATATAGTAATGATAGCAGCAAGTAGCTTGTGAATATCATGGAACAGATTATCCGCAGATATATCCATGCCAATTCCGCCGACAATTTTGTCATCTTCATCAGTTAAAGGAAGGAAGGCAGTATAAAAATAGCTGCTGTTTTCCTTATGAAAGCCAAGGAAATCAGCATTGTTGTTTGAAACACCTTTTCTCCCAATTTGATTGTATACCTTCTGTAAAGCTGTACTGCTTACAGTTGAATATGTGCCGTCCTGATGAATTACTGACCACTCCTGGCATGCAGAGGATTCATCATATAAGCAAATATATGTATTAGTTACCGTTTCTTGCTGTATTGTTAGCAAGGATGTGAGCATTTCCTTATCTTGATTACTTATCGTGCTGCTTTTATCAGCATTCGTTAGCTGATATCCTGCAGTCTTTAACAGACTGTCAGCACGATAAGTCAAGTCTTCCTTCCATTCGTAGGAAAAAATCGCAAAAATGGCGATAGCAGCACACGCTAAAAGAAATAAGGGCATACAGAAAGAGAAT